>JBBJMB010000177.1:0-7980 GCA_037719755.1 Pyrinomonadaceae bacterium | reverse complement strand
CCTTCGGCGTCGCGCTGGTTGTAAACGTTGTCGGCCTCGAAGGTAACCAGCTTTTCGCTGTAGAGCGAGCGCGGCGCGCGCCGGCCAACCACCACGACGTTGCCGCGGTAAAGCTTCAAGCGCGCGTCGCCGGTCACGTTTTGTTGAGTGTCATCGATCATGCGGCGCATCAGCGAAAATTCCGGGGTGAACCAGAAACCGTAGTAAATGCTTTCGGCGAATTTAACGGCCAGCGAATCGCGCAGATGCATCACTTCGCGGTCGAGCGTGATGGATTCGACGGCGCGATGAGCCGCTTGCAGAATGGTCACGCCCGGCGTCTCATACACGCCGCGCGACTTCATGCCGACAAAACGATTCTCCACCAGATCGACGCGCCCGATGCCGTGCGCGCCGCCGATGCGGTTGAGCGTCTCAAGCAACTCGACGGGACTCATCTGACGAGCGTTGATGCTCGTCGGCTCGCCTTTCACAAATCCGATCTCGACGTACTCGGCCTCGGGGCGCGCCGCTTCTGGCGCAACTGTCATCTGAAAGATGTCGGCCGGCGGCTCCGCCCAGGGGTCTTCGAGAATACCGCCTTCGTAAGAGACGTGCATCAGATTGCGGTCGGTCGAATACGGTTTGGCGTGTGTGGCCGTGACGGGGATGCCGAATTTCTCCGCGTAAGCGATCAAATCCGTGCGGCCCTTAAACTCCCATTCGCGCCACGGCGCGATGACCTTAATGTGCGGCTCCAAAGCGTAATAAGTCAGCTCGAATCTCACCTGGTCGTTGCCGTTTCCGGTGGCGCCGTGCGCCACGGCGTCGGCTCCCGTGGCGCGCGCCACTTCGATCTGGTGCTTGGCAATCACGGGGCGAGCGAGCGAAGTGCCGAGCAGGTAAACACCTTCGTATAAAGCGTTGGCTTTGACAGCCGTCCACACGTATTCACGCACAAACTCATCGCGCAAGTCTTTCACGAAAAGTTGAGAGGCTCCCGTTTTTTTTGCTTTCTCTTCGAGCCCCGTCAATTCTTCGCCCTGGCCTACGTCCGCGCAGTAGCAGATCACTTCGCAAGCGTAGTTTTCCTTCAGCCAGTGAAGCATCACCGACGTGTCAAGGCCGCCCGAATAAGCCAGCACAACTTTCTTGATATCTTTCATTCTCGCTTTTCCTCTAATCAAACAGTTCCCAGATCTTTTTGATAGCGACGCGCTGCGCTTTTTTCTGCGCCACGGCGACGAACACCGTATCCTCTCCGGCGAGCGTGCCCACGATCTCGGGAATCATGGCGCGATCAATCTCCACCGCGACGAAAGACGCAAGGCCGGGCGCGCACTTCGCGACCAAGAGCGCGTCGCCGGCCGCCTCCAGACTGAACGGGCCGCGCCCGCCCGCCGCGTTGCCATTGGAGGCAGTTGGCAGCGCGTAAGCTCCGCGCCGCTTAATCACCCCAAGTTCCTCCAAGTCGCGGGAAACGCTCGACTGCGTGACGACAAAGCCGGCGCGTTCCAAAAACGCGGCCAATTCTCCCTGCGTGCCGATCCGCTTGGCGGCGATCAGATCCAGCAGCTTTTGATGTCGCCGTTCCTTTTCCATAAAAACCTATGCAGAAAACTTGCATAAACATCGCATAGATGCATAAACTAGCACGCTTGATGCAGATCGTCAAAGAAATTATTAAATTTTATGCAGAGAGACCTCCGAAGAGGAGCTTGAAAATGGCTGAGGCAAAGAATTTGTGGGGCGGGCGTTTCACCGCCGCGACGGATGCGAAGTTCGCCGAGTTTAATCGCTCGTTCAAGTTCGACCGACGCTTGCTCGGCGCCGACATTGTGGCGAGCGCAGCGCACTGTGAGGCGTTACGGCGAGCCGGCGTTTTAGCGGATGTAGAAGCGCACAAAATCCAAGACGCTTTGCGCGACATCAATTGGCGATGGAGCGAGGCGCAGGATAACGAAGAAACCGAGGCCGAAGACGTGCACTCGTTTATTGAGATGCGCCTGGTGCAGATGCTCGGCGATGTCGGGCGCAAGCTGCACACCGGCCGCAGCCGCAACGATCAAGTGGCGACCGCCTTTCGCCTGTGGCTGCGCGGCGAGACGGATCACTTAATGGCCATCATCAAAGAAACGCAAGGAGCTTTGCTCGAACTCGCCGAAGCGCACCGCGACGCGGTTCTTCCGGGTTACACGCACATGCAACGCGCGCAGCCCGTGCTCTGGGCGCACTGGTGCCTCGCCTATTTCGAAATGCTCAGGCGCGACGGCGAGCGCTTTTCCGAACTGCGCGTGCGCGTCAACACTTTGCCGCTCGGCTCGGCGGCGCTCGCCGGCACAAGTTATCCGGTGGATCGCGCGGAAGTCGCGCGTGCTTTGGGTTTCGAGCGCGTGTCGCGCAACAGCCTGGATGCGGTGGGTGACCGCGACTTTTGCCTTGAATTTACGCACGCCTGCTCTCTGGTGATGGTTCATCTCTCGCGCCTCGCGGAGGATATTATTCTTTACGCAACCACGGAATTCGGTTTTCTTGAGCTGGGCGACGCCATCTCAACCGGTTCGAGCTTGATGCCGCAGAAAAAGAACCCGGATGCGATGGAGCTGGTGCGCGGCAAAGCGGGGCGCGTCTTTGGCCACCACGCCGCGTTGCTCGCGATGATGAAGGGGTTGCCGCTCGCTTATAACAAAGACATGCAGGAAGACAAAGAGGCCGTCTTCGACGCCCTCGACACGACGCGCGACTCTCTGGAGGTCACGCAACGCGTGTTGCGCCACGTGCGGCTGCGCGAAGATCGCGCGCGCGCTGCGGCCGAACGCGGCCACATGAACGCGACCGAACTCGCCGATTACCTGGCACGCAAGGGAACGCCGTTTCGCGACGCGCACGAAACGGCGGGCCGCATTGTTCTCAGGGCGCTTGATCTCGAATGCGAATTGCACGAAATGCCGCTCGCAGAAATGCAAGTTTTTTCGCCGCTTATCGAGGCCGATGTGTTTCGTGCCCTCGGCTTAGAGGCGACGCTTGGGACGAAGCGACAGCCTGGGGGAACTGCGCCCGAGCGTGTTGCGGAAGCTCTCGCGGAAGCGCGTCGGTCTTTGGAGACGTAGCCCGCCCTTTGCGTCCCTTTGCGTCTTATCTTGGCGATCTTTGCGATTAAGTATGATTATACCTAAAACGCAAAGATCGCCAAGATAAGACGCAAAGGGACGCAGAGTAATCAGCTTTCCCGAGAGGACACATCTGCATGCGCTCACTTGGAGGAGACATTCAGAATCTTATCTCGATGGATCACCTTAAAAAATTCGTCGGCTAGTTTCTGGTCAAGGGTCTTGAGCATCCACGCAAGTTAAAAGTCACAATCGCATCGGCTTTGGCGTGGATGGCCGCGGCGAGAACGTGGCGATCATCTGCGTCCGGCAAAGCAAGCGAACCAATTAAACTTTCGTATCCTTCGACGAGCGCGTCGCGTGCATGCGCATTCATCAGTTCTTTGGTGCGCATCAGTTGCTCAGGTCGTAAATCGGGACGGTTTGCCAGCACGTTCCGCATCCATTCGGCGTGAATTTCTTCTGTCCAACGAGCGCGAAACGTGTCAAGTAGTGCTCAGTGCATCAGAACCTCACGAAGCGGCGCAGGAGTTTCTCGTAGATGTTCTTCAAGTGAAATGAGACGGTGTTGACCGAAATGCTCATCACCCGCGCCGCCGTCTTTTTGTGATGACCTTCGACCAGATTTTTCAAACTCTGCCGTTGTCGCTCGGCCGCCGTTGTTATCAAACGCCCGTGTGCGTCGGCTAGGCCTAGCGTTAGACGCAGAATTTATGAGATGTTGTATCGCAAAGGAGAAACCAATGAAGGACAGAAGGACAGTAAGAGCGATCACGCTTTCTGGCACTGATATTGTGTTTGAGCGGCGTCCGAAGATATTGGAAGTCCGGATACTGTGCAGAGTTAACGGATGATTTACTTGAAATCCTGATGAGCCAGATGTCGATCAATCCGTCACCATTTTCGCTACTTCTCTTTTTCCATGTGCACGGAGCCGCGGCGCGCATTGCACTATCTGAAACGGCTTTCACGGCACGACAAAATCAATGGGACATTGACATCGTCAGTCAGTGGGGGGATGTCACCGAAGATGAAAAAAATATCGGCTGGGCCCGCACCTTCTGGCAGAAGATCGAGCCATTCACCAGAGGCGTGTATATGAATCATCTGGATGCGGATGATGGCGCTTCACGTGTGCGCGCGGCGTATGGTCGAAACTATGGGCGGCTGGTATCCCTCAAAAGCAAGTACGATCCGGGAAACCTGTTCAGGATGAACAGCAATATTACTCCTTCAGAGTAGCGCGCCTCACGCTCATTGCAGCGCGACGCCTCAACAGCATGGCTTCCATCGTTGCGCGGTATCTTTCGGTTGAATGCTGCTCGCTCGGCGCGGCTGAATGCGGGCGTTCGGTATTTTCACTTTTCGAGATTGTCATAGATCGTGCGCGAGATATCGGCGATGAGTTGATCGGCGCGCTTAGCGTCTGTGATGCCGCGCGTGAGAACGACAAGGACATACGGCTTCTTGCGATGCGGCAGGAACACGATGCCGGCGTCGTGGCGAATCTTGGTGATTGAGCCGGTCTTGTGCGCTACGCGCGCCGTCGCGGGCAGGCCCGCCGGAATTCCTTCCTTAAATTTCTGCGCGGAGAGAATGCGTATCATCTCGTCAGAAGCCTCTGCGGAGACGGCGCGACGCCCGGCGATGGGGCTCAGCACGATCATTAAATCGCGCGCCGTCGTGGTGTTGTTGAGGCCCTTTTCATAAGCCTTTTCGTCCTCCACGCCGCGCCGCACGCGAATGTCTTTTGCTCCGAGATCGCGCATCAACTCCATCACGCGCGCGGGCGTGACGCGCTCGATCAAAATGTTGGTCGCCAGATTGCTGCTCTCCGTAATCATCAGGCGCATTAACTCTCCGAGCGGCACCGTTTCTCCGACGCGACCGTAAAGCGATTGCTCCGAGTCGTCCTCGGGCGTGAGTTTGTAAGCGCTCTTATCAACGATGCTTTGAAACTCGTTCCGCACCGTGATTTTTTCATCAAGCGACAATTTGCTTTTTCGCGCCTGCCGAAAAATTTCCATCATCACCGGCACCTTCATCGTGCTGGCCGCGTGAAAGTCTGTGTCAGCATTAATCAGCAACTCGGCGCCGGTTTGCGGATCGCTAAAGGCGACGGCCGCTTCGGCGCCGTCAACCGCGCTCACCAGAGCGGCGATTTTTACCAGAGCGGCGATTTTCCGCTTCGCCTCCGAAGTGCTTTTTTGTCCGCTCACGTCCGACGAAATCAACACGATGCCAAGCGCACACGCGAGCACGGACATGCGAGAAACAAGAGAGAACATCATCTTCGTCTACTTACCGCACGCTGATCATGGTTTTGTTGCTTAGCTCGCCGCGCAAATTGAGGCGCACGCCCAATTCGCCGCGTCCGGCCGCTTCGTCCGGCAACCGCACGATGACCTGTGTCAGCCACCAAAAATACGGCACGGCGTCCACGTATTCGATTGGCGCCGAGAAGGTTCGTCCCTGCGCGTCTTCTAGCTGACAGGTGATAGCGGACGCAAAGTTTTCGCCCGGCAGCAGCGAGAAATTGAGCGCATAGAGAGCGACGCGCGTGCGCTGATCGGCGCTGAAGTTGAGATTATTCGCCACGCTAAACGGCTCGCGCATCCTGGTGACGGAATCAAAGGCGAGCGCGCGGGTTGAATCACCGTCGGCGAGCAGCGTAAACGAGCTGATCGGCGGCGCAGCGGCAGGAGCACGAAATCATACTTGATCTGAGGCACGCGATAGGAAATGCTTTCATATTCAAAGGGTGAACTCGTGCTGGCCGTCGCGCGCAGAGAGCGTATAGCCTCGAGTCGCCAAAAGGTTTTCGAAAATGTAGCTGCCATCCGGGTTCGTTTTTACCGTCAAGCTGTCGTTTTGTCTGCCGGTTAAATCAATGTCGACGCCGCCGACGCCTCTGTTATTCATGTCCGCGACGCGCCCGGTAACTTGATACGTCAAAACGATGGCCGTAAAAACAACATCGCTTACGTGGGCGTTGGAAACGGTAATGGTTTGCACTGGCGGGTTGAAAGTGTAACCAGGTTGCGACGGCGTGATCGTATAAGTGCCGGCGGTTAAACCGGGAAACGAAAACTTGCCGTTCAGATAAGCTATGAGCGCTGACGGTCTCGGGCCCGTTAGAACCATCGTTGTATTGTTTCCTTCAGCCGCTCCGGTCACTTGTCCGCTGATGATAAAGGTTGGAGTCAAGCAGCTCGGATTTACACTCACGTAAGCTCTCATTTCGTCCACAGAGAACTGGCAAAAGGAGGAATAGTTGCTGCCCATCTGATCCATAATGGAAGTCGCGCAAGACTCAATCGGCGGCACCCGTTCGTTGGGGTGTGTCGCTCCCAAGTTATGACCTATCTCATGCGCCGTGATCCCGGGGGCAGCATCGGTACTGAATATTCTCTGCGAGACTCCGTACGAAACATCGAGGCTTCTGCATGTGACGCCGACAAAGGCAATGCCTGCGGTGTCGTCGTCTAAATCCTTGCCCGTCCACATGTGTGCAAGGTCGCGGTTGATTGAAGCGTAGTTATTGTTCCAGTAATTTTGGAATTCGGTGAGCACGGTTGAGGGAACGGTCGAGTGGTAGGGGTCGTTGTCTGTGGCCCAGGAATGCTGGTAAGTGATGGTAAAGCTCAGGCCCAGTTGATCCTGAAAAATGCCTTCGACCATATTCATGATGCTGATGATCCGAGCGTTGGCTGCTCCGGAGGTGCCTGTCGCCGTGACGTATTCAAAATCGGCCTCGGTGGCCAGCTCGATCTCGCGATTGAGTTGGCCGTCGCTTTCCGCGAGGGAACGCTCAGGTATGTCTTTTAAATGCCTGGCGGCGACGCCTTCAGCCGCATGATTGATTTTTTCTCCGAGCGTGACGCCGCAACCTGCAGCGTCACGCTCGATCACGTCGGATTCTTTGTAGAAAAGAAATTCTCTCGCCTCGCCGCTCTCGGCGTGCTTTTGGCGCGGCTCGATAAAGTATGTTTCCCCGGCGGCGATGATCACTCCTTCAAATGTTTGCGGAGCGATGGTCAGGCGCGCTTGAGTGTCGCTGCGGTTGTTAACTTTTCCTTTGTAGGTGTGTACCTCGGGACGTGGTACCGCGCGCACCCGGCCTCCTTCCGCGACTTCTTCGGCGCGGTAGTCTGCGGAAAGCAGATTGTTCTCCTCCATATCCAAGTCGAAGCTTTCTCGTTCCGTGCGGAGCGTTAATTTTCCACTTTGTCGAACCTGTTCGCTGAGCTGCCCGGCGTCGAGCTTTAAAAGGCCGTAGCTTTTGAGCGCACGCTCGATTCCCCGCTCGCCGCTGCTCAATTGAGGCTCGACGACCAAAATCGGCTTTGCCGTTCGGGCGCCGCTTGACCCGGAGGGGGAAGCTCGCTCGTTTTGTTTCGCGCTCTGCACGGAAAAAGAAAGCTTCATCAAGAGCAAGAAGCCTAGACAAACCACGATTGAGAGTCGCAGCGGAGTATTAAATTTCATAGAAATCGTTTTGCGAGGCGAGGGAACGCCGCGCTCAAGTTTCGCGTTGGAGATACGAACTTAAAACATTTTCGTGGGGAAAGTCAAACTTTTCCGGAGCGCTTCGGCGCTCACGCGGTAATCTGACGGCAGGTGAGCGCTCAAGGAAAAGGCTCAATGCGTTTGATAGAGATAACAGCGCGATCACAACGGCCAAAGCTCGCCGCGATGCACGGGCGAAAGCGTAAGCGACTTGCGTGTTCGGGCACGAATTTTTGGTCGATGGCGGCAACGTGTTTCCTTCACGCCCCGCTTGTGAGAATATCTAGCGCCTCAGCACAGCAAATGAACGCGCTAACTTGCGAGTCAAAGGAAGATGAACTCATGAGTCGGGAAAACATGTCACTTGGCGGCGCGAAAGAAC
>JBBJMB010000176.1:0-8015 GCA_037719755.1 Pyrinomonadaceae bacterium | reverse complement strand
GTCCTATGCGCGACGCACGCCCATGTCTCGCTTGTCGCGGCTCAAACGACGCCGCAGACGTCGGAAGAGTTCAGCATTAAGCTGAAGGGCGTTGACGGTAAAATCTATGATGCGGCGAAGATGAAGGGCGAAGTGGTTGTGGTTTCCTTTGGGGCCACGTGGTGTCGGCCGTGCGTGGCGGAGATCGAAGCTTTGGAAGCGCTCAAGCGCGAGTACAGCGGGCGACCTCTCAAGATTTGGTGGGCGAGCATCGAGAGTGAAGATGAGAAGTCGGATGTGCTTTTGCGCGAGTACGCGAAAGATTTGCGGATGACCATTCCGGTGCTGCGCGATCCCGAAAGAATCGCTTACGGGCGTTTTTCTCAAAAACTGCGGATGCCTTTGGTCGTTTTCTTTGATCGGAACGGCCGCTATGTGGCGCCAATTCACGTCGGCATGAGCACGCCGGACGTTTATCAGGCGCGCATGCGAGAAAGAATTGACCCGCTTCTAAAATAGTGAGAGCAACTGAAAACTCTCGCACGTGGCATTAAAAGATGAACAGCACAGACCTTAATTTTACTTTGATCCTCCCGGAGTTGATCGTCGTGGTGGCGGCGCTGGTGGTGATGCTGGTCGACGCGTTCGACGAGCGCGCGGAGCGCATGGGGCTCGCGGCCGGCCTCACCTTAGCGGGTCTCATCGGAGCGGCCGCGGCGACTATCTGGCTGTGGGTTGACGGCGTCAACGGCCAACAGGCGTTCAACGGGATGGTGGTGCAAGATGAATTAAGAATGGCGTTTACGCTGATTTTCTTATTGGTCTCTGCTGACGGTGTTGATCTCGATGGTCTGGGTTGATCAGGAGCATCTGCCGGGCGGTGAGTTTTACTCGCTTTTGCTGTTCGCCACTTCGGGCATGATGTTGATGGCGGTGGGCAGCGATTTGGTGATCATTTTCTTAGGTCTTGAGATTCTCTCAATTGCCACTTACGTGATGGCGGGTTTCAGGCGCTCGGATAGGAAATCCAACGAAGCTTCGCTCAAGTATTTTATCCTCGGCTCTTTCTCTTCGGCCTTTTTGCTGTACGGAATTGCCCTGCTCTACGGCGGCACCGCCACGCGCGGCGGACTGGTGGGCACAACCAATGTGTATGAGATCGCCGCGCAGGCCAACGATTCGCTTTATCCGGGTCTGCTTTTCGCCGGCGCCGCGATGCTTTTTATCGGATTCGCTTTCAAGATCGCCACCGCTCCGTTTCACATTTGGACGCCGGATGTTTACGAAGGCGCGCCGACGCCGGTCACCGCTTTTATGGCGGCGGGCCCGAAGGCGGCCGGCTTCGCTTCGTTTTTGCGCGTGTTTCTTTTCGCGTTTCCCGTGGTCGTGGGCACCACCACCGTTTCGAGCCAACTGCACGACGCGTGGGTCAGCGCCTTGGCGATTCTCGCGGTGCTGACGATGACAATCGGTAATTTGGTCGCCATCGTGCAATCAAACGTTAAGCGCATGCTGGCTTACTCTTCAATCGCGCACGCGGGTTATGCGCTCGTCGGTTTCATCGCCGCCGGCACCGCGCAGGACGCCGCCCTGGCCGCTGAAGCACAAGCGGGAGTGGTGTTTTATCTGCTGACTTACGCGGTGATGAACCTTGGCGCGTTTACCGTGGTCACGCTTATCTCTCGCAGCGGCGACCGCCGCACGGAAACCGAGGACTATAGCGGGATAGGCTTTACCGTTCCTTTTCTTGCTTTCAGCCTTGCGCTTTTTCTGCTGAGCCTTTTGGGCATGCCGCTCACCGCGGGGTTTATTGGCAAGGTGGCCGTCTTCGGGCCGGCGATTAAAACCAACTCCTCGATGCTTGTGATCCTGGTCGTGATCGGCGTCATCAACACCGCTATTTCCGCTTACTATTACCTGCGCTTGATTATTGTAATGTTCTTTCGTGAGCGAAATACCGCCTGGGCCGCTCCGCCCGTGCCGGCGAGCGCGGTCGCGGCGCTTGTCATCACCGTTCTTGGCGTCTTATATTTGGGGATCTTTCCGGGCACAGTGTTAGACGTTCTGCGGAGCAGGCAAACGCCGGTCAGGTCGCTCACACAAGCGGAGCGTAATTTTCAGGTGATTGATTCGCGAAGCAAGTGAATTGCTTCTTCGCTCATATGGTTTCCGAAGCCGCCGATAAAACCCTTCAGCCGACACCGCGCATCCGGGCGATTGACGACCATCTGCGCCAACCGTCTTTGTCTTCTTTGATTCACGACATCGAAACGCAGTTAGCGGATGAATGGCTGCCGCGGATTTATCGCGACCGAATCTTGACGCTTCGCACGCGCTCGCATGCAATCGGTTTGGCGATGAAAAACACGCCCATCGAAGTGCAGCACACCCTGCTCGGCGTGGAATTGAAAATAGGGCGTCGGCGCTTGCAGTGCCCGGATTTAACTCATGCCCGTTATCTGGCGGTGTTCATGCCCGGGCTGCCGGAGGTGCCATTCCTACGACATCACGAAAATCTCTCGTCTGGCTGATGACCTCAATCCGCCTGGCATCGCATGCTGTTGATGGCTGATTTTTCGACGGTGCAGCGATTGCAGTCTTTTTGTTGCGCTTTCCAGGCGCTCGTCGCGCGGGCGTGCGCTGAAATCAACGAGGCCGGAGCGGGTGAGAAAATCCCGCAGTTCAACCAAAACACCAAGCAGCGTCGCTCCCCGTCATGACGGTCAGCAAAAGGCATCAAGCAAAAGGACAGACGAGAAGCTCATGATTTCGGAAATTTCTCTCACTCAAGCGGGCAGTGCGGACGGCGGCGGCGAATCACTTCCCTTTCCTTATAACCAGCGCACCTTTTGCCGCTGCAGGCAATCGAGAAGCGGATACAAACGTGCGCGTGCTGATTGTAGACGATCTGCTGCGCGACAACAGGTTGTCGGAAACAGCCAAAACCGGTGCAGCGCCGCGCTCACCTTCAGCGCGAGCGTCAGATGCCGCGCTCGCGCTTGAGAACATTCACAACAACGTGAAGCGCTTGGTCGTTAATCCAGACACGCGCATCGCGCATCTTTCGGAAGTGTCCGAGGCGGTTGAAGACTTTCGCCCGCAGGCCATTGTGCTGAGCGGAACGTTGCGCGACTTTGATTTTTATCATCCGGAGATGCTTGATCGTTTCGGCGATTTCATACGCTCAACCAAAACTCCGGTTTTAGGCATCTGCGGCGGGCATCAATTAATCGGCCTCGGGTTTGGCGCACGCATCGTCACGCTCGACCACATGCAGCAGCACGAGCGCCGTGACAATCGCATTCACGAGTATCAGTACCGCTTCATCCGCATCACGGAGCCGGACGACCCCGTTTTCGACGGCTTGATGATCGCGATTCAGGCATTTGGCAAGATTATACGATTGAGGCGAGAATACTGCGGGTCTGGCAAAATCACGGTTTGCAGCTTGACCGCATTCCCGACGGCTTCAAACTGCTCGCCACTTCTTACCTTTGCCGCAATCAAATGATGGTCAAGCAGAGCGAAGATCAATTGATTTACACCGTTCAGTTCCACCTCGAAAAGTCCTTCGAGGATTGGCACAAAAACCGCACGCGCTGGGAGCACCCTAATGAATCGCGCGACGGCCGCATCATCTTTGAAAACTTCCTACGGCTGGCCCTCAGCCGCGCGGCAAACTAAATCGAGCATACTTAGTCAATCGGCTACGCCAAGATAAACTGCGGAGCGGCACAGAGCGCGGCTACTATTGCCAGCACCATTGTGTCCACAGTGTCCGACAATCTTTAGATTGTCGTGCTCATACAAGATCAACAACGCGCGTAAAGAGTACGAAGCTGGGCGATAATCTTGCGGATTGTCGAGAGCCGTGCCCAGCTCACGAAGCTTGATTACTCCGGAGCGTCATCGACAATCGAGAAGATTGTCGGACAGGTGCTTCGAGCCGATCCGCTGACATCGCATGCGCGCGAGCTTGATTTGGAATTCGCCCACAGTTCTTCTAATCCGTCGGCACATTCTCCATTGTTCGCTCAATGAGATGATCCACCACGGCGGGCAGCGATCCGGTGGCCTCGAAAACTCTGAGTTGCTCGTCGGCCGAAGTGCCGCGCTCCAAAATCGTGTGGATGTGTTCAATTTCCTTGCGCGAGTCCAGCATGTCGACCACGTCGTCGACGAACTCCAACAACTCCCGCACCAGATCGCGCACGGGCACTTCCTTCTGCTTGCCGAAGTCAATCATCTTGCCGTCGAGCCCGTATCTGATGGCCCTCCATTTGTTTTCCTGAATGAGCATGCGGCGGTAAAGACGAAAGCCCAGATTTTTCTGAATCAATTTGTCGAGTTTGGCGACGATGGCTTGGAAAAGGGCGGCGATCGCAATTGTGTCATCGACGCGGGTCGGGATGTCGCAGACGCGAAACTCAAGCGTCGGGAAGAACGGGTGCGGGCGGACATCCCAATAAATTTTCTTGCCGTTATCGATGCAGTTGGTTTTCACCAGCAAATCTATGTAGCGTTGGAACGAAGCGTACGAATCAAAGTGATCCGGAATGTCTGTGCGAGGGAATTTCTTGAACACCTCGGAGCGGTAAGACTTGAGGCCCGTGTGAATGCCCAACCAAAAAGGCGACGAGGTGGTGAGCGCGAGCACATGCAGAAAGTAGCGCGCGGCGTTCATGATGTGGATCGCGCGCTCGCGATCCGCCTCGCTGCCGTCACGTGGAGGCCGAAATCAACAGCGAGCGGGCGACCACGATTTCTTCGACCAGCAACTCGTACCGCTTGTCGAAATCTTTCTGGTCCTGAAATTGCGAGATCGGATGCGTGGAGGCGGCGACGATTTCCAGATGATTCTTTCTGACGTGAGATGATGCGCAGCTTGGAATGTCGGCGCGCGCTTCGCGATGTTGTGACAAACGCCGGTGCCCACTTCAATCATCGATTGAATCATCTCGGGCTTGACCTGCTCGCCAACCAACCTTCTTCCTTCCTCAAGCATTTCCGAGACGTGCGGCGCAACTCACGGCACCGGATCTACAATTTAAACTCTTCCTCGATCCCAGTGTGTACTCATCAAACATGAGGCTTCGTAGCTCCCGCGCCAAGCGGCGCTTTGGTCAGGATTTGGGCAGAACTTAAGACCGCAATATGGTCTTATTCTTTATCCTTCGCGCAAAGCTTTGTCAATAGCTTGCCAGTCGGGAGTACGTCGCCGCAAATGCTCAAAGAAGATGTGACGCCAGGCGTTCGCGGGCGAGTGAAGCGGATTGTAGTGATCGAAATGCACTGACCAATCGCGGGCGTGCTCGCGGGCGCGATTGGTGCGGCGGCCGATGAAGTGCAGCGCGGCGCGGCGGCGACACGTTTCGCGGAAGCTAATGGCGGGGCGTGCGGCTGAAGCGAAGAGGCGTGAGCGGAAACTGCGATGGCGGGTGAGCGATGGGAATAGGCTTGGCCCGGCGGTAAAACTCATCCCGACGCCGCCGTGCCCGTAAACATTCTCAACGCGCAGCACGTGCTGCCAAAGCCCGTGGCTTTGCAGGCGTGCGTGGAAGAACAGTAAAGCTTGTTGCTTGTCGAGCTGAAGCGCCTCGAAAGCCGCTTCGCCTGAGGCGCAGCTGTAGAGATTTTCCAGCTTGAATTCAAGGGCGAGACGAACAGACAATTCCAGGTCCGGCCACTTGAAGCGATCAACTTTCGGCGGCGGCGGCGTCAAGGCGCGGGCAATTCTCTTTCCAAAAAGGCGCGGTTCTCTTCGCTCATCCCGATAAAACGAAGGCCGACGCCGTGCCCCGGATTGCTGTACGCCACCTGAGCGTCGAGTGTCACTGGCGCGGCATGCAGCGGAATTCTGATTTTAATCAAATCGCCTTCGGTGAGCTTGTGTTGCGTGTTCATGTAGAGCCCGCCCGCGCTGATGTCGCGCGTATGCGCCACGCCGGTCGCATCCGTGCCGGCGAAGTAAATCTCCACGATTAAGCGGGAACGTTCATTAACTCGTCTGTTGCGATACTGGGACGAGACCTCCAGACTTGACTCTCTGAGCATTTGGCAGCCTTTCGCAGTAAATTTTCGAAAGCAGCAAGCGACCAACGCCAATCAGCATTTGTCGCCAAGCGAGCAGTATTTCGCTGGGTTTGCTGGCGTTTCGGGCGGCCGCGCTATTTTTTACTGATCAGAAAGGTCGGGACCATGCCGCCGCCTGAGGAGACGTTAGCCAGCTCTGTATATGATAATCGGGTAAAAGCGGATCCAACTTTACCAAAAAATAACAGCGGGTCCAGATCGACCAATTGTTCGGTGAACAAAACGGATCCGTCAGCCTGTAAGGCCGGAAAAACCTCGCGGGCCGTCGGCACTCGCTCTTGCACCAGGTAATCACCGTTTGTCAGGGCGTTTTGAACGGCCTCGTCCCAGTGAGAGGCGCTCGCGTCCCACCCGATGTGTATGCCGTGCCCGCCGTAATCGTCGTTCGGCTTGAGGACCAGTTGGTCGCGATGTTGGGAGATAAACTCCAGCAAATCCACCGTGCGGTTGTTAAATATCGTACTCCCTGGGCGCACGTGCCTCGTCCAGGGCACGTGCTGCGCGATAATTTGTTTTTCATCGGCGGAAAAAAGTCGACTGTGGCGCTCGCTGGTGAGCACCGCGAAGAGGGCCTTTTTGTGAATCAACTTGGAACGAAAGCTGTTGACCAAACACACTTTATGCGCTCGGTAGGCGTCGACGAGCGCCGGGTGTTCGCTCATAATCGGCAGATATTCATTGACTAAAATGCGCTTGTAAACGATGTCCACCTCAAAATCGCGGCAGCGCAAAATTTGCCCGTCAAATTCGAGTTCCTGCGGCGAACACACGGTCGCCGGGTACCCCTGGCTTTCAAAGTAATTTTTAAAGAGGATGAATTCTTCCTGCGTCGGCAAATCTTTGAGATCGACGATGGCAATGTGCGGCGGCCTCTCAGATTTGCGTCCGAGGAATTCTTCGTACGCTTTGAGAAGAACTTCGAGCAGCAATCCGCGCCCGGCCAAAGCACGCAATTGGTAGGAGCGTGAGAAATGCTGCATCACAGGCAGCGCGGCAAAAATCTCACTCGCGGCGTCGGCGAAGGCAATCCCTGCCGGGCTTTCGCCGTTTAACTCGACAAAGCTGAAGGCTTCATTGGTTAAAAATGAATCAAGTCGCGCCGTCGGCGAAACGGGAGCGTAGCCGGGATCAATGGCGACCAACTCTTTTTCGGTTTCCGTGAGGCCGAGCTCATCGATTAGTGAGGAGTCGGCAACGGCGGCATCTTTCACCTTTTGAATGGCGCCCCACACGATTTCGCAAATGCGCGTGACGCGCGCGAAATCGTCTTCGGTCACGAAATGCGGCCTCAGATAAGGCGACAAGCGGCGCCCGCCGAAAATCAACCGACCGGTCTCCAAGCTCTGATCCAACATCGCGCGCGAATCTTCCAAAATTGATTCGTTTGCGAGCAGATCGTGGTAGTGTGCGACGGCCTGTGAAAGCATGTGATTTGCTAGAAGCGCGAGCCGGAATTGATTTTTAAGTAGAACGCAAAAAGGCTGTGTCAGGTTATCACAGATGCCGTACGAATCAAGAAACCTTCACCAGCGTAGCGGGGGCGCTTTAGGATAGTGATTTTCGCAAAGCAATCGTCAAGAAGATCAGTTTTTTGCCGCCGCATTGGATGTTTCGGTATTGCGGAAGATCGATTCATCCATCTTGATGCCGAAGGTGATGGTGAGAATTTTTTTCTCGAACACTTGATTGCCGTTTTGCGAAAGCACGGTGCGAAATGGCACCAGCGTGCCTTGCGCCACACGGTAATCGTGAAAGCTTTTCTTGAATTTACCCGGCTGGTCGCTCGCTTCCGCCGCCGGTTGCTCATATTCCAGCCACAACACACGGTAGGTTTGCGAACTGATGTAGTAGCGCGTGCGCCTCTTCTCGGGGTCAATCACCTCAAGCACCCACATCTCTATATTTTTATGCTTTTCTTTGCCGGTGAGCATCAGCGTGGAAGT
>JBBJMB010000175.1:0-8040 GCA_037719755.1 Pyrinomonadaceae bacterium | reverse complement strand
GGACACCGCCCTTTCACGGCGGTAACACGGGTTCGATTCCCGTACGGGACGCCAACACCCTCGATTAAGTTTTTATCTTCAGCCGCCGACGCCGAGAGACGAATACCGCGCCGACGGCTTTTCTCATTTGTGATTATGAAAAAAATACTTTCAAAATACTTTTCCCGCTCGTTGGCTGCGGCCTTCCGCGCGCTCGCAATTATCACCATCGCCTCATCAATCGCTCACGCGAGCGTGCAAACAAACGGCCAAACAAGCCCAGGGCGCGACGTGCTCCTTGTTCTTCCGCTGGAGAACAGTTCGACCTCGCTTGAGCATAATTGGGTCGGCGAGGGCTTTGCCGATGCGATGACCGAATTGCTGAATTTGCCGGGTTTGATAGTGATCCCCAATGACGAGCGCGAACTCGTTTACCAGCGCTTGCGGCTACCGCTGACGACGCTTCCTTCGCGGGCGACCGCCATTAAACTGGCGCGCGAGGCGCGGGCGACGCTGGTGCTGCTCGGGACCTACGCGGTCACGCCTGCGAAAGACAAGACGCCGGCGCAGTTGCAGGTAAATGCGCGCTTGATCCGAGTCGCTGAAGGCCGTTTCGAGGGCATCGAGCACGACCTCGGGGGAGCTCTCTCCACTGTTCAGGAAATGCAGGGGCGCTTGGCTTACGAAATTCTTTACCAGCGCGATCGCGCCGCCCTGCCTTTTTCGCGCAACCAACTTGTCGAGCGGGCCACCAAGGTTCCGCAGCGCGCTTTTGAAAGCTACGTCAAAGGCGTGATGACTTTCGAGGGCGAAAAGCGCGTCGCTTATCTGACGAACGCGCTGCGCGATTACGCCCGCGCCAAAGATGGCCAAGTCTACGCGCAAGCCGCCTTTGAGCTTGGCCGCTTTTACTATGCGCAGCAAAAATGGAAAGATGCGGCCGAGTATTTCACCAAAGTCGGAAAAGGAGAACGCAGTTACGCCGAAGCGGCTTTCTACGCGGGCTTCGCTTTTTGGCAGGTGAAAGATCTTGAGCGCTCGCTGGGCGTGCTGGTGCCGCTCGCGACCGAGCTTCCATTGACGAGCATTTATAATAACGCCGGAGCGATCTCGATTCAGGCGGCCATCGAAGCGAAAAAACCCGAGGACCGCGAGCGCTTGCTCGCGCAAGGATTAAATCTTCTCGGGCGCGCCGCGGAGTCGGCGCCGGAAGATCAATTCGTGCGCTTCAACCACTCGTATGCGCTTTTCGCGAGCGGCAAATACGCGGACGCAGCCGAGCGCTTTCAGCCGCTGATGCAACAAGTTAAGAGCAACGGTCAGAGTCTGTTTTTGTACGCCAAAGCTTTGGAGCGGGCGGGCGACCGCGCGCAAGACGCCGCCGCAGCCGACAACGAAGCGCGCCGCTTTTTCGGCGACTATGCCAAATGGCAAACGGCCTGGGAGAAAGGCCAAACGGCTTTCCCGGTTTCTCCGCTGATTTACTCGTCCTTTAATTTGCGCTCTTACTTTGAGAAGCTGCGTCAGGAAGTGGAGCCTTCCGCGGGCGGCGACAGCAGCAAAGGAGGAACTCAGATCGAAGAGGCCCTGGCCAAAGCTCGCGATCTTTATCGCGACGGCCGCGACGAAGAGGCGCTACCTGAATTGCGCCGAATTTTGGTGGTTGAGCCGATGAACGCCGAAGCTTATTTGATTATCGGCCGCATACATCAGCGGCGGAGCAATTTGGATGAGGCGATCGGCGCGCTGAAAACCGCCGTTTTCTGGGACGGAAAGTTGATTGACGCGCACATCCTGCTCGGCCGAATTTTCCTTGAGCGTGGCGACCGAGCGATGGCCACCACTTACGCCAACAGCGCACTGCAGATCGACGGCAGTAATCAAGAGGCTCTCGCTCTGCAACGACAGGTGACGATGGGCGGCAAGTGATAAAACGCTTGAGATGAAGCGAGGCCGACGGCTTTCCCGAATTCTGATGCTCACTGTCAACTTACTTTTCGCCGGCGTCGCCGTTTTGACAGTGACGATTTTGGCAATCATCGCGATTCTTTCACGGCATCACAAGCAATCAGTGCGAGACCTTAAGCTGATCGGATCCCGCGCCGTTGTCGCGACGCCGCTCAGCCCGGAGGGCTCGGTTATTGTGCGCGGCGAGCTTTGGCCGGCCCGTTCTCGCAGCGGCCAGAGCATCACACGCGGCACCGTGGTCATCGCTTTTGCTCGCGGCCATTTACTTCATGTCGATCCGATTGAGTAAGCGCGAATCACGAGTTGCGTAAAATGTGATCGATCCATGTCTCGGATTTAGAGCGTGTTTTGAAAGCCCTGAAAGGGCTAAAGGCCAAAATGTCCGACAAACTTTAGTTTGTCGCGTGCCTACCAAGCTTGGAAGCTTCATGTCACTCAAGTCAAGCGACAATCGAGAAGATTGTCGGACATCATTCACGTTAATTCAATGCCATTGCCCTTCAGGGTCGATGTCTTGTTTTCATGGTGACCGGTGGCACCGCCACCGGTCTATTAAATGTCGCCCTTTCAGGGCTTTCAAAACACCCTCTACTAAGTAAAGAGCAAAGCGCTCGATTTTAGTGGCACGGGAGATGCTTAAGGGAAAGTCGGCACGCACGATTTGATCGTGACCCTCCGCCTTCAACCCTCTGAGCGCCGCCTGCCGCAGCGCCAGCCACCTACCGAGCGCCCCTCGATTTTAGTCGCCTTCCATTACGAACCCGGTCTCCGAGACCGGGTTCCCGCGTTTTTACAGTGTTTTTTTTCCCAAGCAATCGCGAGAAACATCCACACAGCGCCTGAAACTTACTGTCTTGGTGCGCACCTGCTTCTCGGTTTTACACAAACAAGCACGATCCGATTCACACACGCCGGGAAGGCAAGCGTCCAAAGTTCGTCACTTGCGATGTCTAATTTCCGTCACTTATTTCACTATTTCTGACACTCGTGACGAAGATGAGCTATTGCTGATTTGGTGTTAAACTCACGCTTTATGCTACGATCCCAGGGCGACAACAGAAAGCGCAACGCAAGCTTGGCGGCCAAACGCGTGCGCGAACTGCTTTTTCCGGCGGCGGGTGAGCTGGCGTTATCAGTTGCCTCGGGCGTACTTTTGGTGCTGTCTTTTCCTGATTTTAATTGGTGGCCGCTCGCCTGGATCGCGCTCGCGCCGCTGATGCTCGCAACGCTACGGTCAGCGCGTCTCGCGCATGCCTTGATGGATGGCTGGATCGCGGGCACGGTTTTTTTTTATGGCTCGTGCTATTGGATCACTTACTCTATGATTCACTACGGGGGCCTTCCCCGTTGGGTCGCTTATTCGCTGCTGCTGTTGGCGTCCGCAATTGTCGGCCTCTTTACCGGATTTTTCGCTCTCGCCCTGTCCTTTGTGTTGCGCCGCTACAGCCGTGCCCACTGGATGTTTGCGGCGCCTTTTCTTTGGGCTGCGTTTGAATTTGTTCGCCTCGCTGTGGCCGGCCAACTCTGGAACGCCGTTGGCTATTCGCAGGCTTATGTTCCGGATCTGATTCAAGTTGCGCGATACGGCGGCGTGTACGCGGTGGGTTTTCTGATCGTCTTAGTTAATTCGGCCGTCGTTTACGTGTGGCTGGCGCGGTCGCGGCGCGCGTTCATAATCTCATCAGTTGTGGTGACCGCCGTGTTTACCATAATCATCAGCCTTGTTCCTCGCCAGGAGCCTGAGCGCGTGCGGGATGCTCAGGTTGGAGCCGTGGTGATCGGCATTCAGGCCAATGTCCCTATGGCGATGGATCGCTCGTCGGCTCAGATGGAGGCGCTGTTGGAGCGCCATCTGCTTTTAAGCAGACGCGCCCTGGAAAGCGCGGCGGAAATTTACCCGCCCCATGTGCCGCGCGTCGTCGTCTGGTCCGAGTCGCCGATGAATTTCGCTTACGCCCGCGATTTCGCATTTCGCTCGGTGGTGACGGATTTTGCGCGTCGCCACCAAACCTCGATGATTTTCAATTCGCTTGAGCCGGCGCCAAAGGACGGCGCCTACAATTCCGCGATGATGATCGACGAACAAGGCCGCCTCGTCACTCAGTATGATAAAATCCGTTTGTTGCCGTTTGGCGAGTACGTGCCCATCCCCAAATGGCTTCCCGGGGCCGGGTTTGTTACGGCCATCGTGGGCGATTTCACGCCCGGTGAAAAGTATCCGCTGCTGCCAATCGGCCAACTGCGCGCGGGCGCCTTTATTTGCATCGAGTCGGCTTTTCCCGAAGTGACGCGCGCTTTCGCCCGTCAGGACGTTGATTTTTTGATTAACATTTCTAACGACGGCTATCTCGGGCCAACGCCTGTGCTGCGACAGCATCTGGCTAACGTGGTCTTTCGCGCCGTGGAAACGAATCGCCGGATTTTGCGCGTCACCAATACGGGTCTCACAGCCGACGTTGATGCGCGCGGCGGAGTGCGAGATGTGACGGCCGCATTTCAAACTGCGGTGCGCGTTTGGCCGATCGCGCGCTCACGCGAAGCGCAGACTTTTTACACCAGGTACGGCGATCTTTTCGCTTACCTTTGTGTGGGCGCGAGCGTACTTTTGTTTGCTTCGGCGGCGCGCTTCACAAGGCGCTCGCCGCAAGCGTTGATTTATCATCCGAATTCGTCTCAAGCTAAGGAAACATCATTATGATTGAAGCTTTAAACGTGCAGGATTTACGATCTTCATACGAATCTCTCCGGGACCGTATTGAACAACTCGGGAGGTTTCTTTGATGTTGCTCCGAAGCAGGCGGAGCTCAAACGAATCGAAGCGCAAGCGGGCGAGCCGGATTTCTGGAACGACCAAGAAGCCGCACAAAATCTTTTGCAGCAACGCAGCCGGCTCGAAAAGGTAATCACGCGGCAGCAGCAGTTTGAGGCGTCGATTTCAGACGCGGCGGTGCTCTTTGAGTTCGCGGTGGAAGATGAAGCTTCTCTGCGCGAGCTCGGCGAGTTGCTCGCGCAACTGCACGAGCAGGTTTCGGAGGCCGAGACCGAAATGCTTCTCGGCGGAGAAAACGATCACCGCAACGCCATCTGCACGCTGCACCCGGGCGCGGGCGGCACCGAGTCGCAGGATTGGGCCGAGATGCTACTGCGGATGTACGTCAAGTGGGCCGAGCGGCGAGGGTTTAAAACTGAGATTTTGGATTATCAGCCGGGCGAAGAGGCGGGCATAAAAAGCGCGACGGTGCGCGTCGAAGGCGAATATGCTTATGGCCTGCTCGCCGCCGAAGCGGGAGTGCACAGGCTGGTGCGCATTTCGCCTTTCGATCAAGCCGCGCGACGCCACACCTCGTTCGCTTCGTTTTTTGTTTACCCGGAAGTGGATGAAGCGGTAGAAATCGAAATCAGGGACTAGGATCTGCGCTTCGACACTTACCGCTCGACCGGCGCGGGCGGCCAGCACATCAACACCACAGACTCAGCGGTGCGCATCACACACCTGCCGACGAACATCGTCGTCGCTTGCCAGAATCAGCGATCGCAGCACCAAAACCGCGCCGTCGCGATGCAAGTCCTGCGTTCCAGACTTTACGAACTCGAACTCGAGCGGCGCCGCGCGGAGACGGCCATTCTCGAAGCCAGCAAATCCGACATCTCTTTCGGCTCACAAATCCGCAGCTACGTGCTCGCGCCTTACCGCTTGGTCAAAGACACGCGCACCAAGCTCGAACGCGGCGACGTAGACTCAGTGCTCGCCGGAGACATAGACGACTTTATCAAAACCTTTCTGCTACACAGACAAGACAAACGATGAACGCGGAACGATGAACGATGAAGTTCAGAACTGAAGAAATTACTAATTCTTCCTTCCGGTCGTTCATCGTTCCGCGTTCATCGTTCTAACTTCCAAAGCTATGGCACTGACACAAACAACCGTGCGTCCGCCTCCGAGGCCTCCTGTGGCGGGTAAGAATTCGCGGCGCAATGAGATTGTGGCGATCGCGCTGTTCGCGTTGGCTGCGCTCTTTGTATTGTGTTTGGTGTCTTACCATCCGAATGATTCATCTTGGAACGCCGGCGGCGAAAGCAGCATTCGCAATTTGGTGGGAAGTATCGGGGCGAGCGTGGCGGCCGCGTTGCTTCAGTGTGTGGGTTTGGCCGCTTATTTGGTTCCGGTGCTGCTTTTGGCTGCGGCGTGGCGTCGTTTTCGCACGCGCAAAATTCACGCGCCGCTCCCGCGTGTGATCGGCCTCGTGATGCTGGTGCTTTCGGCGTCAGCGCTGCTCGCCCTTTCCGGCTTCAATCCGCTTTTTGACAGCAGCGTACAGCCTGGCGGCCTCGTCGGCCGAGTGATCGCCCATGTGCTGGCGATGGGTCTCAACACAATCGGCGCCGGCGTGCTGCTGCTCGCCGCCGCCGCCGCCGGTTTGCTGCTCGCCACCAACTTCTCTTTTGTGCGCGCCTACGACCAATTAGCAGCGCTGTTTGACAATCGTCCCGCTGCCCGGTCAGCGATTTTTGAGAAGTATCAAGCCTGGCGTCAAAAACGCGCGGAGGCCGCTGAAGCGCGCACCAAGGCGCGCCGCACGGCACGCCTTGAGCGAGATCGAACAATCGAGACCGAAAAACCCGCGCGATAAAACGCCGGCCGAGCGGGTGGCGTTTTATGCGCTCGATGGAGCCAACGGATGGGAGCGAGCGTGCGCAGAAACGATGGCGCCCGGCGAAAAACCCGGGCGCGCCGCGCGACCGGAGGCCTTGAAGAAAATAGAAATCACATTCCCGTCAAGCAAGCGCCCGCAGCGCGAAATAGAACCGCTTCCCACCGCGGCGTCGCCATCACCTGTTGTTGTCGTTGCGACGGCGCGCCCGCTTGAGTCGCGCCCGCTTGAGTCGCGCTCCGCCGCGCGCGATGTGGAGATCGCCGCGATGGTCGAGTCGGCGTCTGTGGTGCGAGTTGAAGCGCCGGATGGGTTGCCGAGTGAGCCGGCAATTGATGCGCGCGCGGAGAAAGCCGAGGCCAAGCAGCGGCGGGCGGCGGCCGTCGTGCTGGACATGGGCGACTACAAAATGCCGGTGATGAATTTCTTGAACGCGCCGCCGCCGCACAACGAGCAAGACGATGCGGAGTTGCTCGGCCTGGCCACGCGTCTGGCGGAGAAGTGCAAGGAATTCAATGTCACAGGGCAGATTAAGCACATCTGTCCCGGCCCGGTGGTCACAACTTTCGAGTTCAAACCGGACCCGGGCGTTAAATACTCGCGCGTAGTTAATTTGGTTGACGATCTTTGCCTCGCGCTCAAAGCCGAATCAATTCGCATAGACCGCCTGCCCGGCAAATCGCACGTCGGCATAGAGGTGCCCAATCCGGTGCGCGAAACGATCTTTTTGCGTGAGGTGCTTGAGTCGCGTCAATTTCAGGAATCGCCGTCCAAGCTGACCATCGCGCTCGGCAAAACCATTGATGGTTTGAATTACGTGGCTGACCTGGCGAAGATGCCGCATCTGCTGATCGCAGGCTCCACGGGCGCCGGCAAATCCGTGTGCGTCAATTCCCTGGTCATCTCGGTTCTTTATAAGGCGCGGCCCGATGAAGTGAAATTCATTATGGTCGATCCGAAACGGCTTGAGCTTGGTCTCTACGCGGACATTCCGCATTTGGCGACGCCCATTATCACAGACCCGAAGCGGGCATCGCACGCGCTCAAGTGGGCGGTTACAGAGATGGAGCGTCGCTACAAAGATTTGGCCGGCTGGGGCGTGCGCAACATAGACGGCTACAACACCGAGATCACCCGGCGCAATTTATCCGGCGATTACGACGAAGCGGGAGAGCCCTGGAAGCCGCTGCCCTACATCGTCATCATCATTGACGAGTTGGCTGACTTGATGATGGTTTCCGGCCACGAAGTGGAAGAAGCGATCACGCGACTCGCGCAGATGGCGCGCGCCGTCGGCATACACTTGGTGCTGGCCACGCAAAGGCCTTCGGTCGATGTCATCACCGGCTTGATCAAGGCCAACTTTCCGTCGCGCATTTCCTTTCGCGTTTCCTCCAAAGTCGATTCGCGCACCATCATCGACGCCAACGGCGCCGAG
>JBBJMB010000174.1:0-8046 GCA_037719755.1 Pyrinomonadaceae bacterium | reverse complement strand
GCGCTGGCGTTGCCGGCGATGCGCCAGGTGGTTGCGGTGCCCATTGTCGGAGTGATCGAACCCGGCGCGCGCGCCGCCGTATTGACCTTGGCGGAGAAAATAACGCGCAACAAAATCGGAGTCATTGGCACGCAGGCGACGGTGCGAAGCGGCGCTTACCGCCACGCGATTAATGCGCTTTGGGCGAACGTCGAAGTCATCGAGCGCGCGTGCCCGCTGTTTGTGCCGCTGGCGGAGGAAGGGTGGGCTGAAACGGATGTCGCGCGCGCGGTGGCCGGCGAATATTTGAAGGATTTGCGCGAGCAAGAATTAAGCGCTCTGGTGCTTGGCTGCACGCATTACCCTCTGCTGCGGCGGGTGATTGAGGAAGCGGTGGGCGACCGGGTGCAGCTCGTCGACTCGGGCGAGGCGACGGCCCACGAGGTACAGTATTATCTCGCCAGCGAGGGTTTGGCGCGGCCGGCGACGGCCAGAGAGATACTCGCGCCGCCGCGCCGCTTGTGCGATGATCTGGATCATTTTTATGTGACCGATGCGGAGGAGCGTTTCGCGCGCGTGGCGGAAAGCTTTCTGGGAAGCGCGCCTGCGGTGCTGGAAGCCGTGGAATTGTGAAGGGATGTGATGAACTATAAACGCAACGACGGGCGCCTCGTGGATGAACTGCGGCTGGTGCGCATTACGCCGAATTTTATGTCTTACGCGGAAGGCTCCGCGCTGATCGAAATGGGCGAAACGCGCGTCATTTGTTCCGCGTCAATTGAAGAACGCGTGCCGCCTTTTTTGCGCAATACGGGGCAAGGCTGGGTGACGGCCGAGTACGCGATGCTGCCGCGCGCCACGCTGCAGCGCACCAATCGCGAAACGGGCCGCGGCGGCGTCTCGGGGCGCACTCAAGAGATACAGCGGCTGATCGGACGCTCGCTGCGCGCCGTCGCGAACATGAAATTAATTGGCGAGCGCACTATTACGCTTGACTGCGATGTGCTGCAAGCCGACGGCGGAACGCGCACCGCGTCCATCACCGGCGCCTACGTCGCCTTTGTGCTCGCCTGCCGGCGCCTGCAAAAGAACGGCCGCTTGGCCGGCGACCGCTCGCCCATCGCCGGCGAGGTCGCGGCCGTCAGCGTCGGCATCGTCGACAACACGCCGCTGCTCGCCTTGAACGACGAAGACTCGCGGGCCGAAGTTGATATGAACGTCGTATGCGCGGGCGACGGGCGCTTCATAGAGCTCGGAAACGCTGAAGGCCCCGTTTTCACGTTCGCAAATGGATGATCTGCTGTCGCTCGCGCAAGGCGGTATCGAGCAAATTTTCATCGCACAGCGCGCCGCCATTGAGCAGCGTGAATAAAGGTGATGAAGGCGGAAGCGGAAGGATGAAAGCTGAGATGAAAGAACTTTTATCAAATTCTTTAACTTGATTTTCATCCTTCCGCCTTCCGCTTCATCCTTCGTCTTTACCCGCGCGTTAAATGGCGGTACTGATGGTGCGGCTGTTCGGCGGAACGCCGAGCGCTTTGCGGTCGGCTTCGTAGTCGGAGTAATTTCCCTCAAACCACACCACGGTGCTGTCGCCTTTAAACGCGAGGATGCGTCGCGATGCGGTCGAGAAACCACGGTCGTGGCTGATCACCATGGCGCAGCCGGCGAAGTTTTCGAGCGCTTCTTCGAGCGCGCGCATCGTGTTCATCCAAATCGTTGGTCGGCTCGTCAAGCAGCAATACGTTTGATTGCTCTTTGAGAATTTTTGCGAGGTGCACGCGGTTGCGCTCGCCGCCGGAAAGCGTGCCGACTTTCTTTTGCTGATCCGCGCCGGAGAAGTTGAAGCGCGAGACGTAAGCGCGCGAATTAACCTGACGCGTTCCAAGATCGACCACATCAAGGCCGTCTGAAATTTCTTCCCAAATGGTTTTATCGGCGCCGAGGGTGTCGCGGCTTTGGTCTACGTAGCCGAGCCGCACGGTCTCGCCCGTTTTGAACTGGCCGCCGTCGGGACGCTCCTGCTCAGTAATCATGCGGAAAAGCGTGGTCTTTCCGGCGCCGTTCGGGCCAATCACGCCGACGATGCCGCCCGCCGGGCTGAAGGTCAGATTCTCAAAAAGCAAACGGTCGCCGTAGGCTTTGCTCACTTGGTCGGCTTGCACGACCAGGTTTCCCAGTCGCGGGCCGGGCGGAATGTAGATCTCGAGACTTTCAGCGGCGATTTTTTGTCGCTCCTGGTTAAGCAGCGCTTCGTAGGAATTGATGCGCGCTTTGCCCTTGGCTTGCCGGCCTTTGGGCGACATGCGAATCCATTCCAGCTCGCGCTGCAAAGTTTTCTGACGCTCGCTTTCGGTTTTTTCCTCTTGCCGCAAGCGCTGACCTTTTTGTTCCAGCCAGGAAGAGTAGTTGCCTTGCCACGGAATGCCTTGGCCGCGATCCAGTTCGAGAATCCAGCCGGCGACGTTATCTAAAAAGTACCGGTCGTGAGTAACGGCGATCACCGTTCCGGCGTACTGCTGCAGGTGCTGTTCGAGCCAAGCGACTGATTCGGCGTCGAGATGGTTGGTCGGTTCGTCGAGCAGCAGGATGTCGGGCTTTTGCAGCAATAATCGGCAAAGCGCGACGCGGCGCCGTTCGCCGCCCGAAAGCACCTTGATGGGCGTGTCGCCGTCGGGACAGCGCAGAGCGTCCATCGCCATCTCCAAGCGAGAATCCAAATCCCACGCGTCGGCGGCGTCTAATTTGTCTTGCACCGCGCCCTGGCGTTCAAGGAGCGCGGCCATCGCGTCGTCCGTCATCGGCTCGGCGAAACGCTCGTTGATCGCTTCGTATTCTTTGAGCAGCTTGACTGTTTCGCCGACGCCCTGCTCGACGATGTCGCGCACGGTTTTCGAGTTGTCGAGCTGCGGCTCCTGCTCCAGGAAGCCGACCGTATAGCCGGGCGAGATGACGGTCTCGCCGACGAACTCTTTATCGACGCCGGCGAGAATGCGCAAAAGCGTGCTTTTGCCGGAGCCGTTGAGGCCAATCACACCGATCTTTGCGCCGTAAAAGTAGGAAAGGTAAATGTCTTTGAGGACTGGTTTTTTGTCGTGGTACTTGCCGACCCCGACCATCGAGTAAATGATTTTATTGGGTACGTTGCTCATAAATGGTTTCCTAATGTCTTATCTCTTTGCGTTTCTTTGCGTTTGTGTAAGCCTCACTTAAACGCAAAGAACGCGAAGAAAGACGCCAAGGCTATACGAAGTTAAGCGCGATGATCTGATGACCTTCGAGCGTGGGCCGACATGAATTCGACGCGCTCACGCTTTTGCTGAAGGGCGGAGGCAGCGCCCCGAGCGTGGATGCTTTAAGAAATTCGCGGCGGTTGCTCTGCTGCGCTGCTTTCATGTGTGCGGATCTCTTTCAAGTCTCGATTGACTTGCGCTTCGCTTTCAATCAGGTTGAGCGCAGCCTGGCAGACGACAAGGGGCGGCGTCTCGGCGCAAAAAATACGCCTTTCGCCGGCCGACTCGACAACTACAAACCAGCAGCTTGTGCCAAGCGGACATCTTTCGTCGCCCAAGTCTTTCGTGGGCGGCTTGTAGAGCGGGCCTTCCCAAGCGAAGTCCGGATAAGTGGTTGAGCCCATGCGGTCGGTCATCTTCACCACAATGCGCCAGGCGTCCGCGATGGATGTCGAGTAGTAGGGAACCAATCCCCAATCCGGCGGCTCGGCGCACTGCGACCAATCAAGCTTCGGGCTAAACGGATCGACGGTCGGCGGCCACAATTCGCGCACCACGCCGCCTTGGGCGTAAAGAGCGCGCCACTTGAAGACTTTCTCAGCGATCAAGGCATCCAGATCTCTTCCGGGTTCAAGCATAAACTTTTAAGTCAAATTCCCCTCTGCGTCTCTGCGGTGTTCTTTCTCCGTGTTTCTCTCTCGTTTAAGATGACGCGAAACAGGAAAACACGGAGAAAGAACACCGCAGAGACGCAGAGGGAGTTTACCAAGCTTTCGACCACCGCGAGCCGATGCGCCCGGTCTCGTCGCGCAGCGAAGCGTCGAGGCCGGCGCGCAACTCGATGAGGCGGCCGAAGAGCCACAGCAAGTCTGAGAGCCGGTTCAAATAAGCTAAGATTTCCGGCGCGGTTTCTTCGCCCGCTTCGGCGAGCCGCACCACGTGCCTTTCGGCGCGACGGCAAACGGTGCGCGCCACGTCAAAGGCGGACGACGCCGGGTGTTCACCCGGAAGCGACCAGTCCGAGAGAATTCCTTCGATACTCTCAATGCGGTGCACCTCCGTTGTTAACGCCTCGACCATCTGATCGGTCACATCCGCTTGCGCTTTCTTGACGCCCTGTGCGGTGGCGAGCGCGCCGGCCACCGAGAACAGTTCACGTTGAATACGCTTCGCGAATTCGTTGACCTCACGGTCGTCGCAGAGCGAGCGCGCCAGGCCCATCATTGAGTTGAGCTCGTCCACAGTTCCGTAGGCTTCCACGCGCAACTCGCCCTTTGAGACGCGCGCGCCGCCAATTAAACTCGTTTGCCCGCCGTCGCCGTGCTTGGTTGCGATGCTCATCCTGTTTGCTTACCCCTTGAATTACCTGCGAAAAAGAAAAACCGACGCGCCGCTCGCGAACGCGGCGCGCTCCGCGCGCACGCCGAAGACGGCGAGCATCGCCGCGTTTGTTAACACTTCATCGGGCGGGCCGGCGGCGGTGATGCTGCCGCCGGAGAACGCTCGGCATAACGCGCCGCCAGATTCAAGTCGTGCAGCGCGACGCAGATGGTTGTTCCTTCAGCCGTTAGTTGCTGGCAAAGATCAAGCACATCAAGCGTGCGATATCCAGATTGGCCGTCGGCTCGTCGAGCAAAATCACACGGGCGCGCGTCGCCAGACTGCGTGCGATCACCACGCGCTGCCGCTCGCCGCCGGACAACTCGGTCACGACTCGCTTGGCGAGGTGCGCGACATCGGCGCGCGTCATGGCTTCCGAAATCGCTTCGCGGTCGTCTGTGCCTTCGCGCTCGAAACGTCCGAGGTACGGATGACGGCCCATCGCAATCGTCTCCCGCACGGTGAAATCAAACGCCAGATGCGTATCTTGCGGAACAAAGGAAACGCGCTGCGCCACAAAGCGGCGACCGAGCGAGCGCAAGTCCGCACCGTCAAGCGTGCCGCGGCCCTCGGTCGGGTGCCAAAGGCCGGCCAGAAGGCGCAACAGCGTGGTTTTGCCGGAGCCGTTGGGGCCGATCAGAACCGTCAATTGTCGCGGGTGAAGCTCGAGCGTGGCGTGGCGCGCCAGCCAGCGGTCTTCAATTTTCACTCCGGCGTCGTGCAATGCCAGCGAGCTCATCAAAAGTAAATCACCTTGCGGCGCGCCGCGAGTCAGCCGGCGACGCGGGGCCGGATCGCGCCGGGGCTTTCGCACACGCCCACCAATTTTGTAGAATCGTTGACCGCGCATGTGTTGGCACGATCGGGGATGACCGAACAAGCTATCGTCGCATTTAAATGGGGCAAGCGGACGCCATTGTTTCCTCTGGCGCGGATCAAAAGACATCTGAGGTACAACCGGCGCTGGCGTGCGGCGCATCTGAGCCGGGGTGATAATGACCGGAGGTTGATGACACAGTTCAGGACCACAGCAACCGAAGAAAGCAAATAAAGCATGTCACGTATGAAGATATTTTTGACAGCGGCGCTTCTACTTTTCCCGTTTGCAGCGCTCGCGCAGTCAAGGCAGTTTTCAAACCCGGCTTTGAATACACTTTCGATCTTCCGTCACCGACTTGGCGCGACGTGTCGGACTCGGACGAAACCCTTCGCCACGCCGAGCTAGTTGCGGCGATCGCTTGACGGTTATCTCCGCGTGCGCAAGGAACTGATTGAGGCGGGCGCGACCTTAACGGATTTGGCGCGCCGCGACCAAGACACAAAACTGCGCTTCCTGCCAGGGTACGTGGAGGGAAAAAGAGAACCCTTCTCGGGACGCTACAACGGATTGACCGGTTCCTACGAATACACCAACGGCGGCAAGCCAATGATCGGGCGGATTTACTACCTGCAAGTCGACGACCGCAACGTCTATACGCTGCACTTCACGGGCCTGCGCGACCGGCTCCAACGCATACGCAACCAGACCGACTTAATCTCCCGCAGCTTTTTGGTGAAGCAGTGAGCGGACAGGCGAACGCGCGTCGCGTCCGCTTTTGCCGCCCTCATCAATGCGGCCGAAACGTCCGACAATCTAAAGATTGTCGGACATCTGCTGACATCTATATTTACTTTCTTCACAGTCTGGGCAGCGTGAAGCTGAAGACGGATCCGCGGTTGACCTCGGATTCGAGCGCGACTTGGCCTCCGTGTTGCTCAATCACTTCGCGCACAAAAGAAAGGCCAAGTCCCGTCGATTGTTCGTCGCGCTCGTGCCCGTTGCGCGCCACTCGGTAGAATTTCTCCCACACGCGATCAACGAACGGGCGGAATGCCGTAACCGCGGTCTTCTACGGCCACCTTGACGGCGTCGGTTTCGAGGGCGGTGGTGAGCGTCACGACCGTGCGCTCGGGGCTGTATTTGATCGCGTTGTCGAGCAAGTTGGAGATAACCTGCGTAATCAAACCGCGGTCGGCGGCCACCGGCGGCAAACTGGGAATTGTGTTAGGCATTAGCCTGATCCGCTTTCTCTTCGCCAGCGGCTGAAAGCTGGTGATCATTTCGTCGACCACATCGTTGATGAGTAGCGGAATTTTCGAGATGGTTTGCCGGTCACCGGCCTCAAGCTTACTGACCGCCAGGAAAGTGTCGATCATGCGCGACAGCCGCTGCGATTCGTTGCGAATGATTTGCAGGAATTCGCGCGATTCTTCGGAAAGCGTTTCATCAATCACTAACAATTCGGCGAAGCCGTTGATGCTTGTGATCGGCGTGCGCAATTCATGCGACATCAGGGAAATCATGTCGCTTTGGAGGCTGATAAACTCCTTCTGCCTGGTCACGTCGCTCGCGCTCACGAGAAAGCAAAGCGGTTGCGGCGACGCCCCCGCTTTGTGTCCTTCCGCCGACCGGCCCGTGATCAGCGCAATGCGCAGTTGAATCGTTTGATTGCGCGCCGCAAAGATTTCGCGCCGTACGGATCGCCGCTTTGCAGCACGCGCCGCACGGCGATCAAGGGCTCATCGAAGACGCCGCCGCGAAAGCGGTTGAGCAGACCGAAAAGATCGAGCGCGCGCAACTCCTCCTCGCTTAGTTCCGCGGCGCGCAACATGTGAGAATTGGCGAAGACAATCGAACCGTCAAGATAAGCGACCGCGTGCGCGTCCGGCATTTCTTCGAATAAGTTGACGCTGAGCTGCTCTTTACGCAATAAGTCTCCAACCGCTCCGAGTGAAATCAGACGTTTTTCGGCGGACTTTGTCGAGAGCACCGGCGGCAAATCAAACAGGCCCGCGTTTGACCTGGTCTTCGCGCAGTGCAGGGCTTGCGCTAATTGCGCGCCGATGGCCGTTAAGAGCGGACGGTTCCGGTCGTCAAGGCCGTCCTTGAGGCGCACCAGGAGCGCTCCCACCGTCTGTCCCTCGTGCAGTAGCGGCATCGCCACGCTCACTCCCTCGATGGTGGTGGTGGTCGCCGCTAGGGCGCTTGGCGCCGGCCCGGAGCTGTTCGCACCCGTTGATGCGGACGGCGCCAAAAGAAGAGGAGAAAGAAGAGGAGGAAGAGAAGACGACGCGTGCGGCCCTCCGACGACGAGCATCTGATTTGTCTCAAGCGCTTGTTCGCAAAGCCGCACGCCCTCGCGCCAAGCCGAATTGCGATCGGCCTCGGCCGCAGAAGAGGCGGCCGGCGATGACTGCACGCGGCCCGCCAAGTCGAGCACGCCGTGGTCGCCCGCGCGCAGCACCACCGCTTCGTTGAGCGGCAGCACGGTTTCAAGCAGTCTGAGCGCAAGCGTCAGCCCGCCCGTGTCCTGAGATTCCGACTGGCGAAGTCGGCCATCAGCTCGATGATGCGCTGGCTACGCGGCTCATCCGGGGGGTCATCCGCGGCGCGGCGACCGTCGAGGAGCGGTCG
>JBBJMB010000173.1:0-8086 GCA_037719755.1 Pyrinomonadaceae bacterium | reverse complement strand
ATGCTGCGTCGTCTGGCACCTACTTGAACTTTTCAAACAGCTTCTAAGAAAGAAATGAAGGTCAAACAACTTTTCGATTAAATGATTATGAGTGTTGTACATCAATTTGCGATTTGTATTAACAATGAAGGTTACCCCGCCTCGTTAGAGTTATGGAAGGTTTATCGAGTGTTGCCGGACGAGAAAGCAGCAGGGCATCAGCTGATCCGAGTAATCGATGAATCAGGAGAAGATTACTTGTACTCAGCGGACAGTTTTGTAGTGGTCAAATTGCCGGAAGCCGCTGAACAAGCGTTGCTGGCAGCGTCCTAAAGTTGCGGGCGCCGCCCAACAACGGCTATAGAGAAAGAACACCGCAGAGACGCAGAGAAGAAAGAGCAAGGTCAAGTCTCAGGCTCGCGTACCAGCTACAGCTAGGCGCACGCCGGAATGCGGCAAGTAAAACGCGCTAACTTTAAGGGTAGCTGTTTGGCTTGTAATTGTGTGGAGGGGGCTTGGAGGTGGCAGGGTTATTGGATGACGGAACCGGGAGACGCGCGAGTGCCCGCAGTGCCTGAGATGGTGCAGTAAATGACGCCGGATTCGTTTGTGTAAAAGCTGCGCGTGCCGGTCGTGCCGTAAGAAACTGGCTCTGCTATGACCTCATACTCCGAGGCGGTTCCGGTAATGGTGAAATTATAACCGCTCTTTTTCGCCGGAGAGGCGGCTCCGAGAATGTCGTCTATCAGTTTAACGGTCGCCAAATCCACACCCGTTGCTGCGAAAGAGTTATTTCCGTACAAAGCCCGGTACGTCATTTGAGCGCTCGTCACGGTTCGGAGAGAAGAGATGGCTGAACCTTCGTTGGCCGCCCGTTTGGAAGCAAGAAGATTGGGCACCGCGATGGCGGCGAGAATGCCGATGATGGCGACGACGATCAGCAGTTCGATGAGAGAAAAGCCGGAGGAAGAATGGATGTTGCGCGGGTGTCTCATAATCACGGATGTCAAGTAAATGGCGGTGGCCAAGGGCCGGCTCGCCGTTTGGCGCAAATAGCAACGTGTATGCCAAGAGGAAGAGAGCCGGGCGATGGGCAATAATCCGAGGGAAAAGGCCTAAAATTGAGGATTCTTGGATGGCGAGGGCCGTCGACAGGTCAAAATGATGGCGTCGAAATGATGATCTAAAACATCATTTTGACTGCGTGGGAAGGAGAAGTAGCAACTCGTTAATTTAAAGAGCCCATCCTTTGCGCCGCGCACAGGATGGGCCCTCTTCAACTCATGACTCGACCTTATGCCGGATCATCATGGCTGTCCGAACCGCAAGCGGTACTCGGTTGAATTGACAAACCCATTCACCATCGTGCGTCGATCCTGCGGATCGGCATTAATCACTCGTAACCAGGCTTGGTAGCCTTCTTTCTCCGGGTCGCGCCGCAGATACCCGAAGTACTGCATGGCGACGAACGCTCCGTTGTATTCCTTCCGGTTGACCTCTTGTGATTCGACCACGGCGCGCACCACATCGGCTCTTGTTTTCGCGGCTGCGGTGAGTTGGCCGATCAGGTCGTCGCGCATCTGTGTCGTGCCGGCTACGGTCACTGTGGTGATGCCGGCGGTCCGCAACAACTTGTCAACAAACTGCTCATTGGTCGTGTTGTCGTACAGCGTTTTGAACGCGGCGCGCTCCAGCCACTCGCCGGCGAATTGATCACGCTTGGCGATGACCTCTTCGCCGGTTTGTCCGGTGACCCGCCGCATGTCCGGGATGATCTCGGCGTACTTCGGCATCCTGCCTAGAGTCGCTTGGTAGAAACGATAGACAAAGTAGCCTTTGAACTGGAACTCATCCGAAGCGAAGAACGCTGCCGAGACCGTGATGCGGTCGCAAATCGGATTGTTGTTGACATCCGAGCACTGTGTGAGCACACGCTGCCAGGCGGCATCGCCGTCCGGCTCGGGTTCACGCGAAAGAAAGTCGAGGTATTGCTGACGCACAAAGAACGCCGTCGAGTCGATGGGGTTCGGCCCGGTTACGCTCGCGTCGTTGTCGTTAATCGTCAGCGTCGCCGCTTTTTGATCGCCGAGCGATGCTCCCGTAGGATGCGAGAGTGTGACTGCCAGCGCCTCGGCGCCTTCGACGAAGCTGTCATCCGTGATGGGCACGACGAGCGATTGCTCTCGTTCTCCGGCAGCGAAGCGGACGGTGTCGAGCGTGGTGGCATAGTCGCAACGGTTTGATGCCGTGCCGGTGGCGGTGTCGCATCTGACAAGCGGTGTGGAGTCGGCCGTCGCATAATCAACAGTGGCTGTGCCGGACACGTCGCCGGTGCGAACCACTGTCAGCGTCGCGCGCCCGGCTCCTTCATCTACGCTGTAGTTGGTCTGGCTGAGTTGCAACACCGTGGCGTCGTCATCAGTGATGGTCAGCGTTGCAGTTTTCTGCGAGCCAAAAACCGCTCCGCGACTCGGGTTGTTGAGCGTCAGGTTGATCATCTCATCGGGTTCGAGCACGGCATCATCTGCGATGATCACGGTGAAGCTTTTGGAGGTTTCTCCGGCGGCGAACGAAAGCGAGCCGCTTGCCGCCGCGTAGTCGGAGCCGCCGGTGGCCGTGCCGTCCGTGGTTGCGTAATCAACGCTCGTCGCTCCGCTGGTCTCGCCGCTCCGGGTTAGCGTCAGCGTCGCGCTCGCCGCAGCTTCCGTCGCACTATAGGTCGCGGAGGTGAACTCCACGGTGGTTGTCACTGATGGCGGCGGCGCAGCAACGTCATCATCAATGATATTTAATGTCGCGGTGCTTTGCAGACCGAGCGTCGCTCCGCTGCTTGCGCTCGGGTTGCTCAAAGTGAGATTGATTGTTTCGTTGTTTTCCACCAGCGTCTCGTTGGCGATTGCGACCGTGAAGCTTTTGGAGGTTTCTCCGGCGGCGAACGAAAGCGAGCCGCTCGTCGGCGCGTAGTCGGAGCGCCGGTGGCCGTGCCGTTTGTGGTTGCGTAATCAACGCTCACTGCGCTGGCGGCGTTGCCTGCGCGGATCACGGTGATCTGGGCGGCGCCTTCATGCTCAGCCACGTTGTAGGCCGCCGCGCTGAACCGCAAGGTGCTCGCTTCTGGCCCGGTTTGGACTTGGAACATCACGTCGTTGGTGTCTTTATCGCCGCCATTGAATTGATCTTCAAAGCCGATGGTCGCCACTCCGGGACTGACGCAATTCACGGCGGCATGAACGATGCCGTCGGGATTTTGTGAACCCGGCCCCATGCTGTAGGCGTAGCCTGTGTCCAGCACAAAAATCCCGAAGATTAGTTCGACTCCGGGTTCGAATTTGCCCAGGTTAACTATCTTGCCAATCTCTTTACTTGTGCCGATTACGCGAGGCGCCGGGGATAAAAGACGGATTTCGCTGGTGAACCGCGCTTGAGCGGGCGTGATCTCGATCAACACATCCGCCGTTGATGAGAAAAGCTGCCCATTTGTACATGTTGCGGAGCTGGCTTGAGAAAATGCCGGGGGCGCTGAGAGGTTAAACCAACCGATCATAAGGATCAGGGTCAATGCAGTATTAGTGATGGATTTAACGCTGATTCGGTAACGTTCTATACGAGGCATATATTCATCTCCTTGACTAAAAAGCCCAGTCAGGTTCTACGGTATACTGTTGGATTAGCGAAGGCCGGAAGACATGCTTGGAGAGTGAGAAGCAAACGCTCAAAGGCCCGCTCGGCTGATGGAAGTTTCCAACGTCTTTGCGCTATCCAAACAATGATCGTCAACAATGGATTTGTTGGCAAATTATGTTTGTGCCGCGCCTGGGTTAATAAAACGCTAATACTGCGAGTTTTCTAATTTTCTGGTTGAAGCGGATCAATCGACCCAACCCGGACGACAGAATTATGAATTCAACCCGATCAGTTCGGCAGGATGAAGGAGAGAGGGAGGAGCAGGTCACGGCTGTGCCTTCCGCGTTCAGCGTTCTGACTTCTGACTTCCCCTCCGCCCTCCCTCACGGTCGGGCTTCTGTTGCGCTGTTGACTGCTTCTCGGATCTGGGCCGTCAGGTTGCGAACGCCGTGCTTGTCGAGGAGGTGGCGGAAAGAGCGTACGCTCATATTGAGCATCTCGGCGGCCTTTGTTTGATTGCCGCCGGTTTTTTGCAGCGCTTCCAGCAGGTAAGTCTTCTCCAAATGTTCAAGATAGGCCGCGAGGTTGATGCCTTCATCGGGAAGGGTGGCGTGGTCTAGTTGGCGAATCCGGTCGTATTTGCTGATCTGTTCGGGAAGCCGCTCGGGCTGAACGGTGTCTGTGCGCTCAAGCGCGACGGCGCGCTCAATGGTGTGTTCCAGCTCGCGCACGTTGCCGGGCCAGGAGTAGCGTTCGAGCAGCTCCATGGCCTGAGATGAGATGGAAAGGGAGCGGTTGATTTGCGCGCAAAACTTCTCAAGGAAATGATGAACCAGATCGGGAATGTCTTCGCGCCTTTCCCGCAACGGCGGCAGTTCAATGGGAATGACCGAGATGCGGTAGAACAGGTCTTCGCGAAAAGTGCCCTGCTTGATGAGAGTTGAAAGTTCTCGGTTGGTCGCGGCGATCACGCGCGTATCAATCTCAATTTCGTCGTGCGAGCCGACGGGCCGAATTCTGCGCTCCTGGAGCGCGCGCAGCAGCTTGACCTGCATGGCCGGAGAAGTGTCGGCGATTTCGTCCAGAAAAATGGTGCCTTGATGGGCGGCTTCAAAGAGGCCTTTGCGGTTGGACATGGCGCCCGTGAAAGCGCCGCGCACATAACCGAAAAGCTCGGATTCGAGCAGCGTCTCGGCAAAGGCGCCGCAGTTAATCGGCACGAACGGTTTTTCCGCGCGAGGCGAAAGTTGGTGAATGGCGCGCGCCACCAATTCTTTGCCGGTGCCGGATTCGCCGGTGATTAAAATCGTCGACTGCACCGCGGCAACCATCTCGATCATTTGGTAAACGGCCTGCATGCGCGACGAGTGGCCGATGATCCGGTCAAGTCGCCCGCGCTCGCTCTGGGCGCGCTTCAAGGCGCGATTTTCTTTGACCAGGTCGAGCCGTTCGCGCACCTTCGCGACGATCACTTTCAGCTCTTCCATATCAAACGGCTTTTGCACAAAGTCATCGGCGCCAAGCTTGAAAGCGTCGCGCGCCGAGTCTATGGTTGCAAACGCCGTCATCATCACGACGCCGACGTCAGGCAACATTTCGCGCGCCGCTTGCAGCAAGCGGATGCCGTCCATATCCGGCATTTTGATGTCGGAGAGGATAATGTCAACGGGCTCGCGACGCAGCAACTCCAGCGCTTCTTCGCCGTTGTGGGCGGCGCGCGTTTCGTAGCCGGCGCGCTTAAAGAAAAGCGTCAACAGCTGGCGCATGCTTTGCTCGTCATCGACGATTAATAAGTTAGCCATACAGCGGAGCCGGCTCCTTTCGAGCCGTAGCGTCTGTGGAGTCCGGCGCGACGTTTCCCGCCGGCAGCTCAAGCGAGATCGCGGTGCCCGCTCCCTCTCGACTACGCACGTTGATTTGACCGCCGTGATCTTGCACGATCTGGTAAACGATTGAGAGTCCGAGGCCCGTCCCGTTCGCTTTGGAAGAGGAAAAAGGCTCAAACATTTTCTCTTGTTGCTCGCTTGGAATTCCGCAGCCCGTGTCGACAAAGCTCACTTGCAGATGGCCGGCCGGGGTGCGCGTCATGCTCAGGGAAAGCGTGCCGCCGTGAGGCATCGCCTGAAGAGCGTTTTTCGCTAAGTTCCAAAAAACTTGCCGCAACTGGGCCGCATCGAAGCAAGCCATTAAGGGCGCGCTCGGCAGGTTCTCCACAAAGACATGCTCGGGATGAGTTTCCGGACTGTTGCGCAAAAGCGCCATCACTTCGCGCAGCGGTTGGCGCAAGTCCGAGATCGTGGGCTCGCAAGGTCGCGGGCGCGCGTAAAGCAAAAAATCCGTGATGATGCGGTTGAGGCGATCCGATTCGCGCAACACAATCTCCATCAATTCGCCGGAGTTCGGATCATCGTCCATATCCGCGCGCAGCATCTGCACCGAACCGCGCATCGCGGCCAGCGGGTTGCGAATCTCGTGTGCGATGCCGGCGGACACGCGGCCGATGGCGGCCAAGCGGTCTTGCCTGCGGCTCTGCTCTTCGAGCGCGCGAATGTGCGTCAAATCTTGAAAAGTCACGACGAGGCCGGTGGTTTCGCCGGTCTCAGCAACTAGCGGCACAATGGAGAACCCCAGATGAAGGCGCGTGCCATCCGGCTTGGAGCATTCGCTTTCGCCGCGCGGAATGATTTCACCCACAGCGGAAGCCCTCAGACTGGCTTCGATGAGCTCGGTGATGTGTTTGAAAAGCAATGAGATTTGCTGACCCTTGAGGTCGCGCGCCGAGTAGCCGGTGATTTCTTCGGCCGCCGTGTTCATAGAGTAAATGTGGCCGTGCAAATCGGTGGTGATTACGCCGGAGCGCATAGACTCGATGATGCGCTCGTGCAGCGCGCGCAAATTGGCCAGCGCGTGCGTGGCGGCGATCAATTGATCGTCGGATTTCGCTCGCTGTTCGGCGAGACGAGCGGCCAAAAACCCGACCACAAAAAAGCGACATCGTTCAAGCCGATCTTCTGAACGGAATCGGCGATCATCAGCGCGCCGGCCGGGTTCGGGCCGTAGGGCGAAATGAATCCCAACACCACGGGAAGCGTAAACGAAGTGTAGCAGGCCGCGCAGCCGATTGACGCGATCATCGCATCGCGCGCGCCCAGATACAGGCCGGCGATGGCGATCACGATCATATAAAGGGCGACATAAGGCGAGCGCACATCGCCCGTCATCCACACGAGCCAAGAGATCAGCAACACGTCCAGCGAAAGCTGAATTCTAATTTGGAGCGCGAGATCAGCGGAGAAGCGGCGCAGCAGCGCGTAGACAATCGTGAGCAAGCAAACGCTCGCGACGAGCGGCGGAAAGTCTCCGGGCAAGTGGCCGAAGCTGCGTGCGGGCCACTCCGCTGACCAAGACACGCTCAGCATCACCAGGATGACGCAGGCGAAGACGCGGCCGATGATCAGCCACCAAATCTTGAGGCTGCGCACGGGACGCTCCGACGCTCCGGCCGCATGCTGTGACATAGTGTTTTAAAATCTCAAAAATTGACGAGACCAGCAACCGCGCGTTCATCCAATGCCCTGACAGACAATCATGATTTTACCAGCGCACGATGCACACTTTTTTGTTGGCTTTCAGGACAGATAAACTGCTTTTAACATACATTATCGAAGACCAAATACAAAGCGCTTATTTTCCATCTGAGGCGGCGTGAAAATCTGAATAAAACTGCTCTCAAACTCGCCGCGTAAAAAACCGTCAAGTCCGCACGTTAGCGGGGCTTCACGGTGAGCGCGAAACCACCCGCGCTCGCACCCGCACACTTTCGGCAACGGATTTGAGCCTCTGTTTGAGCGACTATATGAGGAACACACCGAGGAAGTGGATTGCTTGCTGTCAGTACCGCGTGGCGGTAGCGGGCGGGTTCCTGTTGTCGCCAAGACCCGCCCAGCTTAAGCAGGCGGTACGGACAGCAATCCACTTCCTCGGTATAGCGCCCATATAGTCTGAGCGCCAACAGAGATGAATTTCCGGGGTTTCACCTCCATCTCTACTGACCCTCGCTTTGCATCTACCGTGTAATCACTTACGCGGCCTCAGTGGATACACGGTTGTCTCAGCTGAAGGCATTTCTGTAGTGTAGCGCCATCCGCGATTTCCATTTCAAAGACAGCTTCACCGGGAGAGAGGTGAAGCCGGGGTGCCGCCCAGAGTGAGCGATGACTTCGCTGTCCGGCACATGCGAGCAAGTGGGGCACGGGCGAGAGGCTAGATCGCCCGTGTGTATCCTCGATCTTGACCGAAGCCTGATTGTTTTCAGGTTTCACACCGCAGGAGGAATGTTTAACTATGACACTCGACACAATGCGCAACCTTAGAGCCAGCCTCAGAGCCGGCGTCTTCACCTTGAGTTTGGCGCTGCTTTCGTTAACCATCACGGCATCGGCGCAAACCACCTCTAATTCCAATGCTTCAAACATCAATCCCG
>JBBJMB010000172.1:0-8088 GCA_037719755.1 Pyrinomonadaceae bacterium | reverse complement strand
CCGTGCCGGTCGAACACGACGGACCCGGCGAACAGCGGGCCATAGGTGAACGCGCGGTCAAAGGTCTGCGCCGAGGCGGCGAGGGCGCACAACGTCAGCACCTGGGCCGCCAGCCACGGGCGGCGGCGACATGGGGGTGGGCGGAGGAGGACTTGGAGGGGGAGGTGGTGGCTCTGGCCCCTTCGCGGCGCGGGACGTGACGACCAAAGCGGTGATTACGTTCAAGCCGGAGCCGGCGTTCACGGAGGAAGCCAGAAAAAACAACGTCACCGGCACCGTCGTGCTGCGGGCCATTTTGGGCGCCTCCGGCGAAGTGCTGAGCATCACGCCCGTGCAGCGTTTGCCCTACGGGTTGACGGAAAAGGCCATCGCAGCGGCGCGCAATATCAAGTTTCGTCCGGCCATCAAGGGAGGCCAGGCGGTCTCTCAGTACGTCCGCATCGAGTATAACTTCAACATGTACTGAGCCATCGACCACGCATCAATCTCACAAATGCACAGGCGGCCCAGACTAAATGTCCGGGCCGCCTGTACTTTTTAAGCTTACTGCCAACCCACAAACTGATTTCCCCCCTTGGCGTCTTACCTTTGCGCGCTTTGCGTTTAAGTGAGACTGGCCTAAACGCAAAGCACCACAAAGAGCAAGACGCCAAGGGTCGCAAAGTGTACTCAGGCTGTTAATGCGAGCTGGCATTTGAATAAACGGTACGCCGCTCGCGCCGGTCATCTGCGGCAGCTTGCCGTCCCACTTTTGCAGCGCTTGGTATTGCACCAGCTGCGAGGTCAGGGATTTGGTGAGTCGCTCGTTGGCTGTGGCCTGAGCGTCGGCGATGGTTGTGATTCTTTTGGCTTCGCCCTCCGCCTCGGCGATTTTCTGTTGCGCTTCGGCCTCAATCTGCGCCACTTTGTTTTGCGCGCGCTGCGCATCTTGCTGAGCTTGAATGGCTTGGTTGATGGAAGTGACCACGTTCGGGTCCAGGCGCGGATTGCCGACCATGGAAATGGTGTCAATTCTAAAACCTTTCGGCTCCAGCTCGCGCGTCAAATCCGTTTTCACCAGTTGCAGCAACTCCTGCTTTTTCGCGCCGTAAATGTCGACCACCTTCATGGTTGAAGCGACGCGGGAAAAAGCATCTCTGACCTTTGATCTCATGTACGTGTCCGTAATCTCTTCCGGAGTGCGACGAAATTCGACGAACACTGCGGGCACCTTCTCCGTGATAAACGCGTAGGAAAGACTGACATCCACGTTGACCACGGCTCCTTCGATGGAATTGAAAGTGATTGATTGATCGAACGCGGCCCCTTCCCTTACGTCTTTGGTCCACACCACGGTTTGCAGAAACACCGGGTATTCGTGAATTCGTTCATTCACCGGATTGTAGAACTGGCGTCCGGTGAGAACCGGGTATTGCTCGACTCCGCGATTGCCGCCCGATTGATTGACTTTGACGCCAACATAGCCGGGCGGGATCACGGTGCAACCGGCGAGCAACAGGCCGCCGGCGGCCAACAAAACGACGGCCAAGGCGAGAGCGGTGATGAGTGACTTAGTCATGGTGATATTGAGACCTTTCGTTCTCATGAGACTGATGATCCATTCCGGGATCGGCGGATGCGGCAAACAAAGACTGCGGGGGCACGGCGACGTCGTCGCGTGACGTTTGTGTGTTTCCTCGTTCCTGGCCGTGCAGTAGGCGCTGCCACACGACGTAAAGCGAAAATCCTACACAAACAAGCGTCACGAGGAGTAGCGCGATGCCGACCAGTAAACTCAAATCAGAGCGGGCGTTTAACAGCTCGGCGATGAGCGACCAAGCCACCAACATCATGAGCGCGGCTGCAATCAAACTTAAAACGCAAAGAACGACGCGAATTAACTGGCTCATCTGCTGTGACCGGAAAACTGGCACGCGATGTGCGCGCGCACGGATAAAAACCCCGACGCCATGCTTTCCGGCGTCGCGGCTGCTTGGTTTCTTGAGATATGTTTAGATTGGAGGCTGAGCGTCGTTGGTTGGTGTCGGCGGCGGCGCTGCGTGTGACGAAACTTGAAGGTCAGGGAAGATGCTGCGAAACTGCGTGTGCGCCATGAAGTTGTATACGCGCGCGCGCGGCTGATTGTTCGGAGGTTTTCAGTGAAAACCGGGCGCGTCGTCGAAAACGCCGAACGCGCGGCTTCACGAGGTGTTTTAGCTACTACCATGCCCACCAAAATTCTGCTTTCACTAGCGCTCTTGATGATTAGCTTGTGCGGCGTTCACCGCGCGCAACAAGTCGACACCGCCGGGCTGCGCTTCGAGGTGCGGGTCGCCCGATCCGCGCCGCCATCAATTCAAGCGGGAAGACTCCTCGTTGTCATCAGCCGGAAAAGCGATCCCGAGCCGAGGTTGACCATCGGCGCGACCGGTCTCGACGCCCCCGTGGTCATGGGCCGCGACTTGGCGGAGCGAGAGGCAGGCGCCGCCGCCGTGATCGACTCCGGCTCGATCATCTTCCCGCTCGCGCGCCTGGGTGATTTGCCCGTCGGCGATTACCACGTGCAAGCCTTGTACGATACGAACCGCGACGTGCGCTCGCCGAACGCGCCCGGAAATCTTTACAGCGATGTGCGCCAAGTTCACCTTGACTCATCCCGCGGCGGCGCAATCAAGCTGGAGCTTGTGCACCGGATACCGCCTGAGCAATTGCCCGCCGAAAGCGAGTTCATTAAGTACATCAAAATTCAGTCGCGGCTGCTGAGCGATTTTCACGGCCGGCCGATACACCTGCGTGCCGGCGTCATTCTTCCGCGCTCGTTCTCGGACGATGCCGCCCGCCGTTTTCCGCTGCGCGTGCACATCGGCGGCTACGGCGCAAGTTACCGCGAGGCGGCGGAGATGATGGAACCGGGCGCAGCGTTTCGCCGCGCGTGGGAAGAACCGGGTGCGCCGCAGATGATTTTGCTGCACCTGGACGGCGATGGGCCTTTCGGCGATAGCTACCAGATCAACTCGGATGTCAACGGCCCGTACGGCGACGCCGTGACGCAGGAATTGATTCCCCACGTTGAGCGAAAGTTTCGCGCCCTCGGACGCGCAGAGGCGCGCGTCGTCGACGGCGGCTCGACGGGCGGCTGGGTGTCGCTCGCGCTGCAAATCTTTTACCCGGAGTATTTCAACGGCGCGTGGGCGTCGTGCCCCGACAGCGTGGACTTTCGCGCCTTTCAATTGCTCAACATCTACGCGGACACAAACGCTTACGTGAACGCGCGCGGCTTCGAGCGGCCGAGCGCGCGTGAGACTAACGGCGACGTGCGCTTTACGATGCGCCACGAGTGCCAGATGGAAAACGTGATGGGCGCGGGCGACAGTTGGACGATGTCGGGCGAGCAGTGGGGAGCGTGGAACGCCGTTTACGGGCCGCGCGGTGCTGACGGGCGACCTGTTCCGCTCTGGCATCCGCGCACCGGCGCCATCAACCGCGACGTGGCCGAGCGCTGGCGGAGATACGATCTGAGAAATGTGCTTGAGCGCGATTGGCCGACGCTTGCTCCGAAGCTGCGCGGCAAGCTGCGCATCTCGATCGGCGAAGCCGACAATTACTTTCTCAACAACGCGGTGCGCATGCTCGACGACTTTCTGGGGCGCGCCTCTCCATCTTATGCGGGGCGCATTCAATACGGCCCCGGACAAGGCCACTGCTGGTCGCCGCTAACCGAACGGCAAGTGATGGATGAAATGGAAAAGGCTGTGAGCGGTGAGCGGTAAGCGGAAGATGAGCTGGTCTGAGACCGCCACACACACACACACTCTCTCTCTCTGTGTCCCTCTCTTGTCTTTTCTCTGTGTTTCTCTGCGTTTAAGTAAGTGTTACCTAAACGCAGAGAAACACAGAGAAAAGACAGAGAGGACACAGAGAAAGAATCAAGTCACCATTCCAACTCATGATTCGAGTTTCGTTAAGAAGAAATCGAGCACAATCGCGTCGTGGTCGGAGAGTCGGCCCCGCTCATCAATTAAATCCGCGATCACCGCGGGCGTTTGATCGGGCGCGGGCGCGATGTTTTTGCCGGCGAACCAATCGAGCTTGAGCGAGCAACGGCCTTGCTGCTTTTTGAGCGCCCAATTGATAAACCAGAAACACCCCCGCGGGATCCAATCGGCCATGTTGACGTTCGTCGCGATGTCGCCCACGTCGTAATGCAGCGTGCACGCGCCGGGCTGGTTGAGGCCGCGATATCGGTAACCGCGCTTTTCCAATTCGCGGAAAAGATGGCGCTCGAACCAGCGCTCCGGGTAAGGGTAATGATTCTCGATCACATGACGGACGCCCATCATCACGCGGCGCCAGTAGCCCATGATTGAGTAAAAGGCGTTCTTGGAATTGTAAGTGGAAGTGTTCCAATCGCCGCCGATCACCACAGGCAGCGCGGGCCGCAGCGTGTCCAGGTGATCAAGCAGGAGGCGCATCTGACGATGGCGATGGCGCTGCGTCGAATGCGCGTCGAGGTGCAAACTGACGGCGCGGAAAAGACCCTCCGGGTGATGTATGTCGGCGATGACAGCGCGCTGGCTGCCAAGTCGTTTTTCCTTGCCGCGCATTTTGTCTTTGCCGTTAGGCAGCGCGAGCGCGTGCGCTTCGCCCATCGGGTAACGCGAAAACAGCGCGTTGCCGTGCAGCGCTTGCGCGTTTACGCCCGCGGTCTCCGACTCAAGCCCGCTCCCGTTATTGAGCGCCAAGTAACAAGGCGCGAAGGCGTAATTCATCCCTAGTTCGGCGGCGATCTCGCGCGCCACAAAGCGTTGATCGCTGCGCGCCATGCCGTAATCCAGCTCGGTGAGCAGCAGTAAATCGCTCGCGCCGATCAGCGGGTGCTCGCCGAGCGCGCGAATGATGCCCGGCAAACGCCGGCCACGCTCTATGTTCCAGGCCGTCGCGCGGATCGTGCGGGCACTCGCAGGTTGCTGATGCGCCTCTCCGTGCGCCGCAAAATTCTCTTGCACCAAGCCGCCGAGCACGCGTTCGATTTCCGGCCGCAACGCACGATAAAAAGGAGCCGCTGTGAGTTCTGTGGTCGACGAGAAACGCGCCAGCTCCGGAAGGTGCGGCGCCAAATTGTGATCGAGCGCAGAAGACGCCGTTCGTTCTTGAGCGTCAATTGCCGCGTGCGTCAAAGTTGATGAATCAGTGGTAAACACAAAGAGGGAGTGTGTGAGTGTGATCGCAGAGAGCGGAAGCGCTCATTCCTTTCCACGCCGCGAAACCGGACGCGGCGATTGAACTTCACCTCGCCGACCGTGGACGGCACTTAAATCGAAGATGTTGGACTACATCCTGTGTCATGCGGGTATAATTCCTATGTAGTTCAACTCAAGACTCAAGTTAAGTCAAGCAGAGCTTCCCAAGCTGACTCGCCATGGAGGTGTGGCTGTATGGTCAAGGAAAAGTTACCCCAACTGAGTGAGGCGCACATCCGCAAGCTGGCCAGCGGGCCGAGCTTCGAGCGCGGCCAAGCTTACTATGATGACGGGGCCATTCTGGAACCCGTTCGCCAGGAAATGGAGTTGCGCGCCGAGTGTGCCGGCTCGGCCTACGAGCCGTATCAGGTCTCCGCCACGCTCGCCAAAGGCGGCATCACGAAAACCTCCTGTACCTGCCCTTACGATCAGGGGGGCATCTGCAAACACATGATCGCCTTGCTGCTCGCCTACGTTCACGAGCCGCAAAGCTTCCGCGATATCCCGCCGCTCACGGCGATGCTCGCTGAACGAAGTAAAGAAGAACTCATCGGCCTCATCGGGGAGATGATCAAGCAAAAGCCTGAGCTACTGTCAATCGTTGAACTCTCCGCCGCCGCTCGGCAAGCCAAGCCGGGCAAGCCGCTGGATGTGACAGCGTATCGCCGTCAGGCGCGGCGGGCGCTGCAACATGAGAGTCCGCGCGCCGTCGAGAAAGAGTTGCAGGCACTGCGGGAGACGGCCGCCCGTTTCGGTAAGACCGGCGACTGGCTGAATGCCGGCGCGGTCTACCACGTGGCGCTCGACGAGGCGGTGCGCGGCTACGATGACATGTTGCAGCAAATGGACGAAGACGGCGACATCGCCATCCAGGTGGACGAGTGCGCGCAGGGCTTGAGTCAGAGCCTCCAGAAAAGCAGTGCCGACAGCCAGACCCGCCGGGCGTGGCTGGAGGCGCTCCTTGAGGCCGAACTGGCCGATATCGAGCTGGGCGGGATTGATCTGGCTCCCAGCGCACGCGAGGCGATTTTGAAGCAGGCCAGTGATGAGGAGTGGGCGTGGATCGAAAAGCGCGTGCGCACTGTCATCGCGAAGAGCCGCGATTGGGGGCGGGAAGCGCTGGTCGGATTCTTAGCCGAAGGGCAGAAAAGGCGCGGGCGCGCCGGCGAAGCGGCGGCATTGATCCGGGAGGCGGGCACGCCCGAGCAGCAGGTGTTGCTGCTCGCGAAAGAGGGAGAGATCGAGCAAGCGGTGCGGCAGATGCGGGAGATCCTCAAAAGCAAGCCGGGACTGGCGACGCAGTTTGCCGATGCGCTGGTACAAGCGAAAGCGAAAGGCGCGGCAATTGAGCTCGTGGCGGAACGCGCAGAGAAGGGTGACTCGTGGTGCGCCAGCTGGCTCGCGAAATATTACCGCCAGCACGGCAACGCGGAGGAGGCGCTGGCATGGCAGCGGAAAGTCTTCCTCGCGCAGCCTTCGGTCGAGGCCTTCAAAGCACTCGGCGAAGTGAGCCGCAAATCGGGCACGTGGGAACAGGTGAAGATCGACGCGCTCGCTGCCTTGGAGCGCAAAAAGGCGGTGAGCCCTCTGATCGAGATCGCCCTCCATGAAGGAGATGTGGCGCGGGCTCTCTCCCTGTTGCCGCGGGTGGAGCGGGGGGCGTGGCGAGATTACAAACGGGAGGTGGCGCAAGCGGCCGAAAAGAAACATCCGGAGGCAGCGCTTGTGCTTTACCAAGAGATGGCGGAGCGCGCCATCGGCGAGCGGCAGCGCCGGTCATATGAAGCTGCCGCGCAGCATCTCAAGCGAGTGAAGGCGATGTACGAACGGCTCAATACTCAAGCGGCGTGGGATGCCTATCTACAAGGGCTGCGCAGCCGATACGCCCACCTGCCAGCGCTGCAAGACGAGATGCGCAAGGCGCGACTATGGCGGTAGCGTCGCCGAATCTGAAGAGGAGGAAACAAAACGGTTGCCAGCACATGCGCAGGCCCTTTTCAAGCTAGACCGAGACTGTTGGCGAATTCGCCGGTGCTGCAAAAAGCCAACAAAATGAGCTGCTTCACAGCATAGCGAGCGGAGAAAAGCACTGGTATTTTGAATTCGCCAACAGTCTCGGTAACTAGTATTTAGAACGTTTAAAATAATAAACTTCTGCGAAGTATCGCCTTTACTGCTTCTAATCTTGATTTCAATCAATTCCCAATTTTCTGAACCGAACGAATTCAGTTGTGCTTCAGAAACAGGGCCTTGCATTACTTTGTATTCCCAAAAGGTTTTAGTAGTGTCTTTTTCTACTTGGCCATATACGGTGAGGGCGACTAAAAGCGAAAATGTGACAAGAGCCACAAAGATTGACCATTGAATTTTAGTTTTCATACCGTTGACACTTTCTTTTTCAGCTGTTCTTACAGTAATCATTCAAGCAGGAGAATTGTGGGTTATAAATTACCGGAATCCCTCTGGAGGATTGAGGGATTCCGGTTCTTTATAATGTCTATGGTAATTGAAGCGTCATTACCTGGTCAGACCTTCCAGGAGTGTCTATAGGTCTTATAGTTGTACCTGCGGGAGTGACGATTGTTAAATTTACTAATCCTTTGAAGGTCGTTGAAATTTTAGTCAAGTCTGGTTGGGATGTATTCGCCTCGTATTCAAATTGTGCACTAACACCTTGATTGGCGGTTACGCTAATCGGTGAGACAGGTGGAAATGTTCGTTTGACAGCGACATTTACTGCGCGCTGTTGTTCGACAACGCTAGCAGATAGGTTTACGGTTACGCCCGTAGGAAGACCCGGTGATCCTACAACAGAAGTAGCCAAGATAGCTTTTTCGCCTTTTCTAATCGTATTACCGCTTGGACTAAC
>JBBJMB010000171.1:0-8089 GCA_037719755.1 Pyrinomonadaceae bacterium | reverse complement strand
GAGGTACCGAGCATCAACTGCGGATGCTCATGGGCGCTGTTACTGCCTCTAGAGCGCCTCTCAACATAATTACGATTGCCGTTAACTAAAGGGCCACCATTGTGAACACAAAAATGCGCCGTCCGGCTAACGTTTTGAAAAATCAGCACAGGTTAAATGTCTTCTGACTTTAACCTTGTACGCCAAATTCCGGCAGACCATACCCCACATCGTCATGAAAATCAAGAGCTTTTCGTCGCTTGGCGGGTAAAATCGCCCAAGTTTTTTGCGTCAAGCGTAGAAGCCGCGCATGCGCGTATCGTAAGCCACGCGATCAATGGCCAACATGTAGGCCGCCGTACGCGTGTCGACCGAATGCATCGTCGAATAACGGTAAACGTCATTGAAACTAGCGACCATCACTTCTTGCAGGCGCTCGTTAACCACATCTTCCCGCCAGTAATACCCCATGCGGTTTTGCACCCACTCAAAGTAAGACACCGTGACGCCGCCGGCGTTGGCCAAAATATCCGGCACCACAAAAACGCCTTTTTGATGAAGAATTTCATCGGCAGCCGCGGTCGTCGGGCCGTTCGCCCCCTCCGCCAAAATTCGGCATTTGATGCTGTCTGCGTTGGCCGAGGTGATTTGATTTTCGGTCGCCGAAGGCACCAAAACTTCACAATCAAGCTCTAAAAGCTCGTTATTTGAGACGTACTCGACGCCCTCGTACTCCTCAAACGATCGCGTGGCCTGATGATGCGCTAAGGCCGCCGGGATGTCGATGCCGTTGGGATTGTAAATCCCGCCTTGAATGTCTGAGATGGCGACCACCTTGTAGCCGGCCTCGTGAAGCAGTTGGGCGGCGATACCGCCGACGTTTCCCGAACCCTGCACCACCACACGCGTCGACGACGGCGTCATATTAAATTTCTTGGCCGCCTCACTGATCACAAAAAGCAATCCGCGCCCGGTCGCTTCCCTGCGTCCCCGCGAGCCGCCCAGTTCGATGGGTTTACCCGTCACCACCCCGTTCACCGTTTGACGCGCGTGCATCGAATAGGTATCCATGATCCAGGCCATGGTTTGCTCGTTGGTGTTCATGTCCGGAGCCGGCGTCCTTCTCCGGGCCGATAATGTCGATCAACTCGGCGGCATAACGCCGCGTGAGGCGCTCAAGCTCGCCCTTTGACATTTGGATCGGATCACAAATCACGCCGCCTTTCGCGCCGCCAAACGGCACGTTAACCACCGCGCATTTCCATGTCATCCACGCGGCGAGCGCGCGCACCTCGTCCAGATTCACGTCCGGCGCATAGCGAATGCCGCCTTTGGCGGGCCCGCGCGCAAGTTGTGCTGCACACGAAACCCTCAAACACTTCGATTCGCCCGGAGTCCATGCGCACCGGAATGTACACCTTCAATTCCCGGTTCGGCACCCGCATCACCGCGTACAGGTCGGATCAAGATCCAGCAATCGTGCGCGCGGTCGAACCGCGACATCATCGATTCAAAAGGATTATCCTCTTTAACCCGCCGCACATCATCCACCATCGGATTCGCCATCAGAACCTCGAAGGTGACAAGTGACTGTGAGAGTGACAAGTGACTGTGGAGAGTGACAAGTGACTGTGGAGAGGACAGTGACTGTGAGAGTGACAAGTGACTGTGGAAGTGACAGTGACAAGTGACAAGTGACAAGAAGAACAGAGCTTCTTCTCTTTCTTGTCCTTGTCACTTGTCACTTGTCACTCTAGAGTCACTTGTCACTCTCCACAGTCCTTGTCACTCTCCACAGTCACTTGTCACTTGTCACTTGTCACTTGTCACTTGTCACTTGTCACTTGTCACTTGTCCTCTCGATCACTTCATTCATGGCCCCGGTGCGGAAGCCGTGTAAATCGAGGGTCACGTAGCGAAAGCCGAGGGCGCGAAAGCGGCGCCGAGCTCGTCAACGACCGCGCGGTTGAGCGCGCGGTCCAGTTCCGCGGGGCGATCTCAAGGCGCACTAATTGATCGTGGTGCCGAACGCGAAACTCGCGGAAACCGAATTCGCGCATAATCTCTTCGCCGCGGTCGACAATCGAGAGCCGCTCAATTGTGACCGGCGTGCCGTAAGCGATGCGCGAAGAAAGGCACGGACTGGCTGGCTTGTCCCAAGTCGGCAGGCCCGCGCGCAGGCTGAGCCGCCGCACCTCCGCTTTGTTCATGCTCACTTCGATGAGCGGGCTGCGAATGGAGCGCTCCTTTGCCGCCTGGCGGCCGGGCCGGTAATCGCCCAGATCATCCGTGGTTGACCCGTCGACCACGTAAGCGAATCCTTTTTCGACCGCCAGCGGCGCAAGCTTGCCGTAGAGTTCGCTTTTGCAGAAATAGCAGCGATTGGAATTGTTGGCTTGGTAAAGCGGGTTCTCAAGCTCCGCGGTGCGCAGCACTTCGTGGCGTAAATTAAAGCGCGCGACCAGCTCTGCGGTTTCCGCGCGCTGCCGCTCCGCCAAGCTGGCCGACTCGCCGGTCACGCACAACGCGCGTTCCGGTCCCAGTTCGCTCGTCGCCACGTAGGCGACGTAGGTGCTGTCAACGCCGCCGGAGAAGGCGACCAAAACCGAGCGCAACTCGCGAAAAAGCTCGCGCAAGCGATTCTCTTTGGCGACGGCTTTTGTTAATTCGGCATCGGCCGCAACCTGCGCCAGGTTCTCTTGCTGAACCACGTGTGTGCTCACATCGACTCCTGACAAGGCTTCTCGCTTGTGTGCGAAAGCGAAAGTTTACGAAGCCTGTCTGTTTGGTCTTTGAATATTGTGCGACATGTTTCTGCCACGCGGCATGTTAACGCAGAGGATTTACCGGCGCAACTCGCAGTTCTCGGCGGACTGAAGCGCTAATTTTTCCAAACGCGAAGCTGCGTGTTATCATCGCGCGTGCGGCGTGCGGTGCGCTCTCCCTTTCAGCATTCCGGCTGGCAACTTGAATTTCTTATTATTTTAAGGCGAAGCGATTGGTCATGTTCTCTCGATGGCCTCTTTTCTTTAATTCGTTGCGCGGCGCGCTTTCGCGTGGCGTGCTTTCGCGTGGCGCGCTTTCGCGTGGCGCGCTTTCGCTGTGGCCGCATCAACGCTGCTCGTCTCCTTCGCGGCGGCACAAACCGATGAGTCGGATCCGCTCAAGCTCTTTGAGCGCGGACAAAACGCCCACGCGCAAAATAATCTCGCGGACGCCGTTGCGCTCTACGACCAAGCCCTTGAGCTGCGTCCGAATTCCCAGAAGCTGAGTTTCAAAAAGGCTGGCGCTCGCCGCGCTCGGCCGCACGGAAGAAGCGGAAAAATCTTTCCGCCGCGCGATTGAATTGCGCGCTGATTGGGCTTTGCCGCAGGCGCTCTTGGGAGCGCTACTCGCGCGCGGCCATCGTTCTCCGGAAGCTGAAGTATTGTTGCGGCGCGCCCTTGAGCTGGAAGCCACAAACCGCGTCGCCCTCACCACGCTCGCCGAGATGCATTTGCGCGCCGCCCGCGCGCGCGAAGCGTCTGATCTTCTCAAACGCGTCACGGAGCTAACCGACGCGCGCGCGTCCGATTGGGTGGCGCGGGCGGTGGCCGAACGCGCCGACGGCGCACTCGCAGCCGCCGCGAACTCGCTTGGGCGGGCGCTGGAACTTGATGCCGAAAGCGTGGAAGCCCGGCTTGAGCGCGCCGGCCTGCGCGTCGAAGCGAAAGACTTTCGCGGCGCTGTGGAAGACGTTGAGATCGCACGCCGCGCCGCACCAAATGCTTCCGAAGTAACGCTTGCAGCCGCCAAAATCTATGCGCGCGCCAATTTGCCGGAAAAGTCGCTGGCCGCGCTTAACGCGCTTGAACCGGCGGCCCAACAGTCGGCGGAAGCGAAAGCTCTGCGCAGCGCTCTCTCAGGCGACGAAAATATTACTCCCGAGGAGATCGCCGCTCTCGAAAAGCAACTCGCCGCCGGGCCGCGCGATACCGTGCTGCTCGCCCGGCTGGGCGGCATTTACCGCACGCTTGATCCGCAACGTTCATTGGATTATTACCGACGCGCGCTTGAACTCTCGCCGCGAGAAATTAATTACGCGACGGGCTACGCGGCGGCGCTCGTGCAGGCCCGGCGCTTTGCCGACGCGGCGCTGGTGCTCAAGCGGATCATCGCCGAGCGGCCCGACGATTATACGGCGCACGCCAACCTCGCCACCGCGCTTTACGAATTGAAAAGCTTCGAGGAAGCGATTGTTGAATTCAAGTGGGTCGCCGCCGCTCGCCCCAGTGTCGCCGCCACTCACTTCTTCATTGCTACGGCTTACGACCGCCTGACGAAATTTGAAGAAGCGCTCGGCGCGTATCAAATGTTTCTCGCGCGCGCCGATCCCGGACAAAACAAATTAGAAATCGAGAAGGTCAACTTACGCCTTCCCAGTTTGCGCAACCAAATCAAACGAGGCGAAGGCCTCAAGCAAAAGCAGGGGTGATAGTTGCCATACTTTGCGATGATTAAAAGTAACGTGAGTTCAACGAAGCAGCCTTCGGAAGTCAGAACGCGGAACGATGAACGCGGAAGGCCAAGCCAAGGACTGCTCATCTCTGTCTTTACTTCATCGTTCATCGTTCCGCGTTCTGACTTCCGCGTGCACACGCTCTTTCTTTTTGTTGTGCTGATCGCGGGGCTGCAAGTTGAGAATCACGCTCAGATTATTGTGCACGCTCCGTTGGCTCCGCCTCCGATGAGGCTCGTTTCGGGCGAAGAGCGTTCACAGCTGACGCGCGAAACCGATGCCAAGAAGCGCATCCGCGCTTCGGTCGAGCTGGCCGAGCTGAGACTGCAGCGTGCCGAAGAGTTAACCGTGCAAAGGATGCCCGAAGCGGCAACCGATCAATTGGCGTCGTATCAAACCATTATCGAAGACGCTTTCGAATTTATGCGCGCGCGCGGCAAAGTCGACAACAAAGTGCGCGATTTGTACAAGCGGCTCGAGCTGGCGATTCGCACTCACGGCGTCCGCATTGAGACGATGCGCCGCGTCACGCCTTTGAATACGCCGTTTACATGAAATCCATTTACGATTTCACCGAAACGCTCGCACCGAGGCCCTTAATTCATTTTACGGCGACACGGTTTTAAAACAATCGCCGACGCCCGAGCGAGTTACCGGAGCTGCGCCGCCGGAAGGCAGGCCGACAAATCCATGAAGCAAAGCAGAGCTTTCGCATTCGCGCTCTTTTCTCTCATCATCTTTTCGCAGGCGCCGTCCGTATCCGCTGCTTTCGCTCAGCGCGATCATGTGACGGGCCCGGAAGCAGATTTGATTCGCGAGGCGCAAGCGATCGACAAGCGCACCGATGTTTTTGTGCGCGCGGCCGAGCGGCGCGTCCTGGTGCTCACTGATCCGCAGGCCGCCGAAACGAAACAAGTCAAAAAAGAAACGGAAAAGTGGGGACCATTGCCCGCCGGCTCTCGTTTCGAGCTTTTCTCAGACATCGCCAAAATACTCGACGAAGCCATCACCAACATAGACGACTTTAGCAACCGTTCGCCGAGCAGCGAGCTTTTGCCGAAAGCGTTGCGTAAACTTTCCGATGCTTGCGTCCGCCTGGTCGCTCAACTCGAACCGCTGCGCGCCACTTCGCGCGGCGCTGAACGCGAACCGCTCAACAAAGTCATCGAGCACGCCGAAACAATTATTGAGGCGGCGAAGAAACTGACGCCGCCGTCTTCAAAGAAATAACTTTTCCGAACAAACAACTTTCCCCGCTGCGTTTACTTCTGCTTCTTCACTTCGGCGGCGACGGACTGCGCTTGCTGTGCAAGAGCAATGTTGAGCGTGCTTTCTTCGCCGCCCTCATCCTTGACGTTAACGGTTGATTGAAAAACTTCCTTGAGGTCACCGGCCGCCAGCACTTTGAACTCAAGATGCGCTTCGTATTTACCGCTGCGACCCGAGCCCGACGCGCGGCCGAGAAGTTCTCCGAGCTTGCTGGCGCCCGCCTGCTTGAGATTGACGATGTCTGTGTAGAGAATAAAGTCGCATTGTTTGCTTTTGGCTTCGGCGGCGAGGTCTGCGGGCGAGGCTGGGGTTAAGGAAATGGCGTCGACGCCGTGGTCATCGAAAAAGTCGATCAAACGGTCTCTCAGCGCTCCTTCGGAAATTGATCGTTCAGTTCGGTTATTAATGGCCACAATGCCGACGCGCATCAAGCTGGCGCCTTTCGGTGTGGCGGCGATTGCCGGCGGCGCAGAAGAATCTCCTCGCGGGCCCGGCTGGCTGTCGCTTGCGTCAATCACGCCCGGCGCTTCAAGGGACGTCGCGGTGAAAATGCCGCTCAAGTCTTCGAAGCTTTTGGCCTGTTGATAGCTCGCGGGCGTCTCGAACAGTGCGGCATCAAGCGTCGTTGTCTCAAGCGCCACGATCTCTCGGGTGCTTGAGAAGCTCTGCCGTCCTTCATGTAAAACGTGGTCGTGACCATCGCCGGGTAGCCGAGTTTCCCCGTTCCCGTCTGCTTGAACCGCAGAGCATCCTGACACCCGGCGGCCTGTTCGCCGATGCTCGCCCATTGATAATTTGGCGCGCTCGCCGGGCATTCCGCGCCGTCCTCAAGATCTATGTACCAACCGTCGCTCTCCGCACGCATGATTTCCTGGTTGCAGGCATCGGGCGACGGCTCGCTGACCATTGAACTTTTAAGGCGGCGGGCGGCGAAGCCAATCATTAGCTTGCGCTCGCCCGTTTCGGTCGTGGTGCTCATGTAAGTCACCACGCCGTTCTTCTTGGCGGCCTGCGCTGCTTGAGCATCCGCAGCCTGGCCAATCGGGGCAGCGAGCGGCGGCGCCGCAGCTTCTGGTGCCGCGCCGCCGCCGCCCTCGTCTATGGTTGATGCGGCGAGATACAATTTTGTGCTGTCGTTTAACTGCACGCGTTGCTGACGGTCGCACAAAAGAAGCTCGCTGACGCCGCTGGCAGTTGACTCGGAACGCTGGCGCGCGCCCTTCAGGTAAGTGGTGCTTTCGAGAATCTGCCCGCCAGACGTGGTGCGGGTGGTGATCTTCGCGTCGGCCGTAGCGATTCCCGTCGCGGAGAAAATAATTAGCAAAGCGGCCAAAATCTCGGTCAACGATTTACTCATCCAAGACCTACTCCTCGTTTAGCAGCGAATTAAAACGCGCCGCTCAAGTTGTCGCGTATTGCGGTGAAACGGCGGGCGAACTGCGATGTTTGTTTTAGCGTACGGTAGGTTATCATAGCAACCATAACTGGTGCGGCGAAAGGACGATTAAAACCTTTAATGGACGCAAGGTATTACCCGGGTGTTGAGGTGGACATCCCGCAGCTCGTGTCCGAGCTGCGACGACTCTTCGACACCGACGATTATCAAGTGCAGACCATGCAAGTGTCTGCCACCGTGGTGCTGCAAGCGCGCAAAACCAGCATGCTCCGCGACCTGACGGGTCTTTCATCAGCGCTGACAGTTAAAATCACGCCCGAGCATGGCGGCCTGCGCGTCGAAATCGGCATGCAGAAATGGTTCGACAAAGCGGCGGTCGCGGCCATCGTCGTGTTCCTTTCCGCCGGCATGCTGCTGGCGCTTCCGGCCCTGGGCGCTTATTGGCAATACAGACTCACCGAAGATACCTGGAAACTCATCGAAGAACACATCTCGCGCCGGGCCGGCGGCTATGTCCCACCGATGCCCGGCCGTTGCGGCAACTGCGGCGCCGTCACGCTTTCCGACTCGGCCTTTTGCACCACCTGCGGCGCACGCCTGCGCCTCCAGCCAAGCTGCGACTCCTGCGGCTCGCAGCAACGCGACCCGGCGGCCCGCTTCTGCAATCGCTGCGGAAAAACACTGTCGGAACGATGAACGAACAGAAGCCCGACCGTGAGGGAGGGCGGCGTCGGAAGTCAGAAGTCAGAACGATGAACGCGGAAGTCAAAGCCAAGAGCTGCTCATTTTCGTCTTTACTTTATCCTTCATCCTTCCGCGTTCATCGTTCTGACTTCTTTTTACTCGTTTCTGAGCGCTTTGACCGGGTCGATGCGGGCGGCGCGGGCGGCCGGGTAGAGGGCGGCGATGATCGAGACGGTGATCGCGAAGATGATGGCGCCGAGCCA
>JBBJMB010000170.1:0-8103 GCA_037719755.1 Pyrinomonadaceae bacterium | reverse complement strand
TTCGCGCGAAGCGCGGGAGACGCGGACTATGGATTTACTCAATCTGCTGTACAGCTTTCGCGTGCGGCTGCTTTTTATTCTGGCGGCGCTGCTCGTGTCGACGCTCGGCGTGCAGTTCTATCTTCACCTGCGCGAGCAGTGGAAGCGCGCCGATATTGTCGCCGAGCAGGAGCGGGCGGTGACGGCGGCCATCGCGGTCGCGCTAGAAAGCATGAGCTCCGGCGAGTATTTGGAGAAGCTCAGGCAAAGTCATGAGACGCCGCTTTTAAGCGACACGACGAGCCCGATTAGGAATATCCTGGTCATTAGAAACCAAGACCAAGTAGAGGATAGTCTTGATCCTCGCTACGTGCCGCGCCAACAAGAAGACGGCTCCACGCTGTATGTGCGGCTGTCGGACGTGCCGCTTCCGCCAATCATTGAAGCCGAGTCGCCCGCCGCGCCTCAAGCGCGGCCCGGAGAGGCGCGCGCCTTTCGGATCAAAGCCGAAACCGATAACGGGCGCAAGCATATCATCATCGTCGTGTCGCCGCCGATGGTCTGGGACAGCGAGATGCTGTGGTCTCCTCTGCGGACGCTGGCGCCAACGCTCTTCATTATGCTCGCGGCGATTTTGCTCGCGGGTGTTCTCGTGTGGCGTTTCACGCAGCCGATCACCGATCTTTCGGAAGCGGCGCGTCGTGTCGCGGCCGGCGACTTTGACTTTCATGTGCCCGCCGCCAAGCGTCGCGACGAAATGGGCGCGCTCGCCTCGGGCTTTGACGAAATGATTATGCGCCTCGGGAGCATGCGCGAGCTCGAGTCGCGGCTCAATCAAGCGGAGCGCTCCGCCGTCGTCGGGCGCTTGGCCTCGGCCATCGCGCACGAGATCCGCAACCCGCTGAACTACATCAACCTGACGCTCGATCATCTGCGCACCGCGCTCGCGCCCGAAGATCCGCAAAAACGCGCCACCTTTGATCGCTTGGCGATTCAATTGAAAGCGGAGGTCGCGCGCATCAATCGCCGCATCTCCGAGTTTCTCAATTACTCGCGCCCCGCGAAGCTTGATTTGCAGCCGCTCGATATGCGCGAGCTGTTGAAGCTCTTTGCGCCTCGTTGAGGCGCAGGCCGCCAGAGCGGCGTCACCACCCTGATCGCCCAACAAGGCGCGGTGCCGCCCGTTGAAGCCGACGTTGAATCTTTACGCTCGGTGTTCACAAACCTTATTATTAACGGCTTGCAGGCGATGGACGGCAAAGGAGGCAGCATCACCATCAAAATATTTGCGGACGACGAACACGTCACGACGGTCATTTCCGACACCGGGCGCGGCATCTCGCCCGAGCATTTGCCGCAAGTCTTTGAACCGTATTTTTCCACCAAAGAGACCGGCACCGGCCTCGGACTCGCAATTGCAGCCAAAGCCGTAGAGGATCACGGCGGCACAATCACCGTCGAGAGTCAGTTTGGCGCGGGCGCCACTTTCACAGTTGTGCTGCCCGCCGAACACGGCGAGCGCGCCGCAGACGCGAACGCTGCAAACACAAACGCTGCGGACACAAACGCCGCAACGTCAACACCCCAACTTTGATTGTTGATTTGGTAAAGCACGATGGCAAGAAAAAACATTTTGGTAGTGGACGACGAAAAGGCCCAGCGCGAAATTTTGGAGATGATTCTTTCGACCGAAGGGTACAACGTCACAACGGCTTCTTCGGGCGAGGCGGCGCTCAAAATCGCGAAAGAGCGCAGATTTGACCTCGCCCTCACGGATCTGAAGATGACCGGCATGAACGGCATCGAGTTGCTTCATCAATTGCTCGCCCACGATTCATCGATTATCGTCATTCTGCTGACCGCGCACGGCTCAATCGACTCGGCGAAAGATGCCCTCAGAAGCGGCGCTTTCGATTATCTGCAAAAGCCTTACGACCGCGACACGCTGCTTGAGACCGTGCGCCGCGCCTTGACCAAGCTTGACGCGCTCGACGTGGAAATCATTTCCGCGTCGGCCGAGATGGAGGCCGTCAAGAAGATGATCCTCAAGGTGGCGCCGTCGACTTCGACCGTGCTGATTCGCGGCGAATCAGGCACCGGCAAAGAACTAATCGCCCGCGCGATCCACCGCCAATCGCCGCGCTACGGCGAATGTTTCAAGCCGTTAACTGCGCGGCGATCAACGAGAATTTGTTGGAATCGAACTCTTCGGACACGAGCGGGCTCTTTCACCGGCGCGCACGCCGAGAAGAAAGGACTGTTTGAAGTGGCTGATCGCGGCACGCTCTTTCTGGATGAAATCGCGGAGCTCGACATCAGCATGCAGGCCAAGTTGCTCCGCGCGCTCCAAGAGCGCGAGATCCGGCGCGTCGGCGGCACGCCCGATCAAAATCGACGTGCGCGTGGTGGCCGCGACCAATCGCGACTTGCGGGCGATGGTCGGCGACGGACGTTTCCGCGACGATCTTTACTATCGCCTCAACGTGCTCTCAATCGACGTTCCGTCTTTGCGTGAGCGCCGAGACGATATCCCCGTGTTGATCGAATTTTTCTTAAAAAGCACACTCGCAACAATTCGCGCCACGTGCGCGGGCTCAGTCCCGAGGCGCGGCGCATCATGCTCGAATACGCGTGGCCCGGAAACGTGCGCCCAACTCGAGTCGGCCATCGAGCGCGCGATTCTGCTTTGCGAAAGCGATCTGATCGCCATCGAAGATCTGCCGCTTGAGGTGCGCCAGGAAACGAAGCCCGCCGCTGAGTTTGTTTAAGCTGCCGGCTGCGGGAATTTCCTTTGAAGACGTGGAGCGCAGCTTGATTCTGCAGGCGATGGATCAAACCAACTATAACATCACTAAGGCGGCCAAGTTGCTCGGCTTAACTTTCCGCACCCTCCAGTACCGGCTTGAGAAATTCGGCATCAAGCGTCCCGACGGAGGGCGCGACGAAGACGAGGAAACGGAAGCGGAAGAGTAAGCGATGGATATTATTCAAACGCTCGGATTGGCCCTTGGCGCGGCGTGGACCGCCGGCATTAATCTTTATGCGACCGTCGCGGTGCTCGGACTGCTGCAGCGCTTCGGCTTCGCGGAGTTGCCCGGCGGCTTGGATATTTTGGGCAATTGGTGGCTGATCGGCCTGGCGCTGTTTCTCTACGCGATTGAGTTTGTCGCAGACAAAGTGCCTTACGTCGATAGCATCTGGGACGCCGTTCACACTTTTGTGCGCGTGCCGGCCGGCGCCGTCCTGGCGCTTTCCGCCACCACTAATCTGTCGGCCGGCGTGCAAGTCGCGGCCCTGTTGCTCGGCGGCAGTCTGGCCCTTTCGACGCACGGCACAAAGGCCACTTTGCGCGCCGCAGCCAACGCCTCGCCCGAGCCGTTTACTAACTGGGCGCTTTCTTTGACCGAAGACGTTTTCGCCATCGGGGCGATCATCTTTGCCGTTTTCAATCCCGTGGCGATCCTCGTGGTGATTTTTATTTTCTTGCTCGTCTTCGCCTGGGTTGCGCCTAAAGTGGTGCGCCGCGTGCGCCGCATGTTCGCGTCGCTCAAGTCATTATTCCGCCACCAACCGCTCACCGAAACGTGAGCTGAAGCGAAATGAGTCCCTCAGTTAATTACACCTTGAATAATTCTCAACTCCATCAAGATCGGCGGCGGCAAATTCAGGAGAGACTCTGGATGAGCGCCGCTGCGATGCTACTGTTCGCGGCGCTTTCGTGCTGGTGGTTCGCCTTGATTGATGCCGCCTTTGTTTGCGCCACTCTCGGAGCGGTCGCGTGGTTTCTCAGCTTGCGCAACCAGTTGCGCGTGGCGCACATCGAGAGTGAAACCGCCCGCCAGAAGCAATCACACGATCAGGAAGGATCTCAAGCGTTAGATGAAAATTAAGTTTACCCTTTCTCTACTGCTCTGCGCCGCGCTCGTTGCCCAGGGCGCGGCGCAGGCTGCGCCGACTTCGGCAAGCTCTGAGCGGCAAGTGCGTGACGCACTTGAGCGTGCATTCGCGCACTTGCGCGGCGGCGAGTACGATGCGCTTTACGACGCGCTGCCGACAACTTCGCAACGTCGCGTTTCGCGCGAACGCTTCACCGGCGCGCTCGCGAAAACGCGCGGCATGTTCGCGCTTGATCGCATGGATATTGGGCGCGTGCAGGTCTTAGGCGATGTCGCCGCGGCCGAGACAACTGTTTACGGGCGCGCCGAGCGACCGTTCCCAGGCGAAGGCAAGATCTCTGTGCAGCAATTTCTGGTGCGAGAAACGGCGTGTGGCGTGTGGCCACAGGAGATCGGGCCACGGCGCAGGCTTACTTGCCAGACAGCCCGAGTTGGCGCGCCGCTTTCCGCTGCGCGAGCCGCGCTTGTACCTTAAGCGCGACGGACAATGGGTCGCCCTCGGGTCAATCTCAAGCTTGCGACGAAATTTCGGGATGTAATCCACATGGTTTTCTCTGCGTCTCTTTGCGTCTTTTCTCTGTGTTTCTTTGCGTTTAGGTAAGGCTTACCTAAACGCAAAGAGACGCAGAGAAAAGCGGTCTTTAATGCCGGGGGCTCAAATTCAGCTATTATCAAAGCGGAGTTGCTGTTGTTCTTGATCGAGCGCTTCGAGGTTGCGCCGCGCGCGCCGAGGACCGCGCGGCGTGCCCTCCAAAGCCTCGCGCACAGCCGGCAGATGATACCTGATGAGGCGAGACGTCAGTCGCACAAAGGGCAAGCGTCCCTCGCGGGTCAGGCGCCGCACAGTTGATTCGCTGACCTGCAATATGGCCGAGAGCTGACGCGTGGTGAGAAACTCTTCGCGCGAAGCCTGCCCAGCATCCAATTCTTTTAGTTCGCTTGAACTCACTTCGTTGCCGCTGTCGCCGGAAAAGACAGCGCCACTCTGCTAGACCGCGGCCCCGTCCACGTCGACATCTTTCGTCAACGCCTCTTGGCCGTTGAGCCGCACGGTCACTCGGTAACGCACGCGGTCCGGCGGCAGCCGAAAAACGAATTCCCCGGTTTCACCCGTCAAGCGAGCGTCGATCTTCTTCGCCTCACCCGATGCCCCGATGCGGATCAACTCGACGCTCGCGCCGCGCACGCTACGGCCATCGGGCGCGAAAACGCTGCCGCGCACAAAGGCGAGCGTACCATCGTCAACGGTCATAAAAAGGCGGTCCTTAAGCACACGCTCTTTGCCCGCCAGAACCTCAACCTTTTCAATGGTCGAAACGCTCAAGCCCGGCTTACGGAAGGTGATCTTATAAAAGCCCGGTGCGAGGCCGCGAAGCGCGAAGTCGCCTTTGCGATCAGATGTCGCCTGGCCCACTTCTTGAGCGTCGCGCTCGGCGATAACTGTCACGCCGGGTGCGCCCGCCCCGCTCCCGACGCGCACTTTTCCTTTGATGACTCCCGTGTCGGCGGCGCGCTGCCCGGCCAGCGAGACGGCTGGCAGCGCCATGCAGAGCAAAAATAATTGAATGGCTTTTCGCAATGGCATACCGAAACTCCTTTCGCGTTGCTGACAGGTCAGAGGCGATGGCGGCCGGGATTATAACATGCGTAAAAAAAGGCGCCCAAACGGGCGTTTAAACTTCAGGCCGCAACCAAGAGGCGATGCGCCATTCATTGAAAAAACTTTGAGAGAATCTGATGGGAAAGCGGCGGGCGGCTCTTGGTGAAAGCTCGCTCGTTGTGCTGCCCGCCGCGTAAGCTCTTGCTCAATACTCTTCTTCCTCCTCGTCGTCATCGTCACCCAGATCGTCAACAACATCAAGTTCGACAGGATCGAGTCCGACAACTTCTAGTTTAGCGCTGCACTCATCACACACGATGACATCGCCTTTGTCAGCATCCGTATCAACGTGCACATCTGCCTCGCAGTCCGGGCAGGTTCCAGTAGGCACCTTCTCTTACCTCCACAGCGTGTAATTTATCTTGCCAAGTAATCGCAGCCAATCTAAACGCGACGGCAATATTTTGCAACCATGATTTTTGAGAAAAGTCGCCGCGCGAATTTGTCAAAGCCGGCGGCGGCCCGCGCGGTAGGCCGGGAACCCTGCTCGCACATCCTTCGCTCGGCGCCGGGCTCGGCCGCGGAAGGGCACAAGCTGAGGGCGCCCGCTTGAGAGCATTTTCTCGCTAGTTATTCGCCGCGAGAAGACGCCCTCAACGCGCGCTGGGCTTCAGCGCTTCGGGGGTAGCGTCGCAGAATTTCGCGCCAATGAGCGCCGTTATAGTAAAAAGAGGAGGACTGCCGATTGAAGATGAAGTTGATGCCCTGCCGATTGTAGCGGTCAAGCCCGCTGAAGTTTAAGTAATAAGTGTATTCCGGAGCAGTCTGTCCGGAGAGTTTTTCTTTTGTGAAGCGGCGGCGCGCGGCCCGCGTGAGCTCAAGCGCCGCTAGCTCCGCTGCTTCGGCCGAGGCGGCCAGCGCAACAGGCCGAAGCTTCGATTGAGGGTAGTATTGCAGAAAGAGCCGCGACCTCGCGATGCGATCAAACCCTTCAGATTCGTTAATGAGGCGCAGCAACCGTTCGTCCTCATGGATTTTATTCGGGAAGATCAAACTTTCGCGTTGTAGCCACCCTCGCGTGCGGCGCGTGACCGCGACCCGGCAATACTCTATGCCTTCCGGACCTCGCCGCGTCGCCATCACCGTCACCCGGCGTCCCCGACTGAGCCGGCGCACTAGCGGCGCGTCGAAAGCCGGAGACTGACGAAGCGCAGCCAGCCGCTCGTCAACGACTACCGCGCGTGACCACGGTTCGCGCGCCGCAACAGCTAAGCATAACCCCGACCAAAGAATGAGACTCGCGGCCACCAAGCGCATTGATCGCATAAAACAAGCCACGCTTTTCCAGGAAATCATTGTTCGGAAGCGACTGCGGAAGAGTGACTGCGAGGAGTGACTGCGAGGAGTGACAAGTGACAAGTGACAAGTGACAAGAAAATCCTCTTCTCTTTCTTGTCACTTGTCACTTGTCACTTGTCACTCTTCGCAGTCACTTGTCACTTGTCACTCCTTAAGTCACTCCTCAAAATCGCCTTTTGCAAATCGCGGGCCAGTGCGCGTTTCTCTTGACGCATTTCCGATGCGCTTAAAGGGAGAAATAAAGATGCGGGTGAAAAGCAGATGATCGGTGAATTAATCACCATCACTACTGCGCGGTGCGCGGCGGCGCGCGATGGCGGAAGAGTGGCGTATCTTGACTTGCGCTTCGGCGGCGATCACGCGGTTGGAAACGCCGGCGTGATGCAGGTGGCAGATGGCGGCGGCGAGCGCGTCCGCGGCATCGTGCGGCTGGGGCACGGCGGCGAGCTTGAGTAGCAGCCGCACCATTTCTTGCACCTGATGCTTTTCGGCGGCGCCGTAGCCGACCACGGTTTGTTTGATTAAACGCGCCGAATATTCGTGCACGGGCAAGCGGGCGCGGGCGGCGGCCAGAATGGCGACGCCGCGGGCGTGGCCGAGTTTGAGCGCCGTTTTGACGTTGGCCGCAAAGAATGTTTCCTCGATAGAGCACACATCCGGCCGCAAACGCTGGATGACTTGCTCTAAACCTTCGCTTATTTTGAGCAATCGCTCCGCAAAGGGCTGCGCGGACGTGGCGCGCACGACCCCGAATTCAACGAGCGAATAGCAACGCTCGCTGCCCTCAATGACGCCCCAGCCGGTGGTTTCGCTCCCGGGATCGATGCCTAACACTTTCGTCAGCATTTAAAAAATTGAAAACTGCTTTTACTGCGCGTTGAGAAAGTAAGTGAGAAACTGATGTGACGCACTTAAAGCCTTAGTCGAGGCCTTTCACAGAGCCTGCGCGAGCAGGCGCTCAGAAGTGTAGCCCCCTCGCGTCCAAGCGCGGGGTCAGCTACGCCATCAAAACCTTTCAGCCCGCGACGAGCGGGCGACAGATGTAGGCGGCGCGATGCTTGTGCGGCGCTTGCACCTGAGCGGCCCGCTGGCCTCTGCCGCCCGCGAGAGCGCGGGCTGGCCGGTGTTGGCTTATGTTCCCCCGCGCTCGGACGCGCGGGGCTACAGTCTGCCGCCTGCTCCGAGCAGACTCATGGCAAGGCTTCCTTCGTAGTTCACGCTGCGTAACATCAGTGAGTAATCTTTTTGCAAGTTAGCACACGCTACGCC
>JBBJMB010000015.1:0-24178 GCA_037719755.1 Pyrinomonadaceae bacterium | reverse complement strand
AGGCCGCGACGCCCGAATGCATCATTCAAGAGATCGGCCATCTTGGCGGAAAGTTCGACTCCGCTGGCGCCCGCTCCGACGACAACAAAGGTGGCGGCACCCCGCGCGTCTTGCGGCGCCGCGGTCGGCTGGATGCGGTCGAGCGTTTCAATCATGCGAAAGCGAAGCGCATCGGCGTGCGAGACTTTGCGGAAAGGGATCGCATACTGTTCCGCGCCTTCGACGCCCGCAAAGTTGGAAGCGCCGCCGACGGCGAGCACCAGCACATCGTAGCCAACGCGCCGCACGCGGTCGGCGATCGCCACTTCTCGCGCGGCGAAGTCGACATCAATTACTTCGCCGCGAATGTAACGCATTTGGTCGTCAAGCAAATCCCGGAAATACGGCGCGATGTGCCATGCTTCAACCTCGCCGCTCAGATATTCGTAAAGCAGCGGCGTGAAGAGAAAATGATCTTCACGGCTAATCAGCGTGACCTCGCCCGCGCTCGTCAAATCAAGCGCAGTAAAAAGCCCCCCGAAGCCGCCGCCGACGACAACGATTTTTGGTTGTGCCACCGTTCACCTCCGCGGCCCGATAAGTTGAAAATCAAGGTTGTTAGCGGCGGTCTGAATTGAGCAGGCGCAGCAGCGAGAGAAAAATGTTTAGCGCATCGAGGTAGAGCGACAGCGCGCCGGCGACATACTCGTTGGTCGGATAGCGGCGGATGATGTTTGAAGTGTCGTAGAGGACGAATCCCGCAAAGAGCAACAGCGTTGCCGCTGAAACGGCGAAAGCGAGCGCGCTCGAACCCACCACCAGCACGTTCAGCAGGCCGGCGAGGATAACCACGATGAGTCCGGTGGTGACCATTCCGCGCAGGAAACTGAAGTCGCGCTTGCTGATAAAGACGTAGGCCGTGAGACCGCCGAAGATGCCGACCGTTAATACTCCCGCCTGGAGAATAGAGGCCGGATTTGATTGCGTGTAAAGAGCGATGATCGGGGAAATGATGACGCCCGTCAGCGCGGTGAAGCCGAAAAGCGCGAGCAAATTCACGACCGGCGCGTGGCGCACGGCTTGAGCCCCAAAAACTGCGCCGATCATCACGAAAAGCGTGATCCACGGGTGCGATCCGACCGTGACCATGAGTCTCGGGACGGTGAAAGCCAGAGCCACGCCGCCCACAGCGAAAAGAATCCCGGCGAAAAACAGAGCGTAGACCTTGCGCACGAAACTCATTCGTTCGGCGATTGAAGCTTGGGCCGCCGTTTGCGCTTGAAGGCTTCCCCATCCGCCCGGCTGCTGTGGATTAGGGTTCCACGAAGAAGGAGAATAGCGTTCATTGGAGGGCCTGTAATCGTTCATCTGTATATCCTTTGTTGAAGCGAAAAACTGTTAAATCGCAAGTTCAATAAATGTTAAAAACGCGTGACCGTTAAGATGCTTTCGAACACCGCCAAGATGTCAGGCGTGGACGCGTTGGCGCATTCTAACACTTTCGGGCCGGCCCCTTAAATAAGGAAAACTTCAGGGTGTCGCTGCAACGGGCAGCAGGCGCCAGTTGTTGCTCGGCGCGGCGGGGATTATTTTGTTCTTCTCAACCCAGGCGATAATTAGTTCGCGAATCTCCTCGCCCGAGCGATAAAGGACTTTCGCATCTTTGTACATCACATACCCGCCGCCGCCGTTGACTCGGTAATTGTTCGTCGCCAACCGCAGCTTCTGCTCGGCGCCCAGGGGACGGCCGCGAAACTGCAAATTCCGAATGCGCTCGCCGAGCGGCTGCGAAATGTCCAGGTCGTAAGTCACGCCTTCGGCGATGTCGAAGTTATAGCTGGGAATTTTTTCATTCACCAGATCGGCCACAGGAGTGTTCGGCACGTAAGCCTTAAAGTAGCGCGCGGAGTGCTCGAGAGCTTCCTTTAATTGCCGCCCGGTGACTTCGAGCACGACCAGGGTGTTTTCATAAATATAAAGCCCGGCGATGTCACGCACGGTGATGGGGCCTTTGGCGACGCGCGCACGCATATTAAAGTTGGCCGCCATCGAGACGTCAGCTTGTCCGGCATCGAGCTGCACGCGGTGAATCAGGTCCAGCAAAGCGGAGTCGCGAAACTGCGCGCCCTGCGCCGTCAAGTCCGCACTTGATTCGCCGATCACGCGCCCGAGCCAGCTTTGTGTTTCGCGGTCGTAAGGCGCGGCCAGGCGCTCCACCTCCGGGTCAGCCGCGACCGCGTCGGTGACCGCAATGGTTCGCGCCTGCCGCGCCGCGATGCGCCACCGGGCGGCCGCAGATTTTTCGAGATACAAATCGACGCGCGCGACATGGCTTCCCCACCGGTTGGCTTGCGCGAGTTGCACGCCGTTGACAACCACCGAGGGCACTTCGCGGTGCGTGTGTCCCATCACCATCACATCCACGCCCGGCACCGCTCGCGCAATCGCCAGGGCCGCGTTCTCGTTTGCCACTTGGCCGGGATTGCGAATGCCGCTACGCAGATCTTCTTCGAGGCCCATGTGCATCGCGATCACCACGACGTCAACACGCTCTTTTTCGCGCAACACTGTGACCCACTTGTTCGCCTCGCCCACAGACTCGCGAAACTCCAGCTGCGCATAGTTTTCCACGTTCTCCCAAGCCGGAACGCCGGGAGTGGTAAGGCCCAAGATGCCGACGCGCACGCCGCCAAGCTCTTTGATGAGGTAAGGCGCGGCGTAAGGCTCTTGTGTTCCGGCCCGGTAAGTGTTCGCCGAAAGCCACGGAAATTTTGCTTCGCGGCGCGCTTTCTCCAACACGCGCAAACCGAAGTTGTATTCATGGTTGCCGATCGCCATCGCGTCATAGCCGAGCTCGTTCATCACCAGCATCATCGGATCGGGCGGCGCGTTGTTTACTCGATTGTGATAATAGGCGAGCGGAGTGCCCTGAATTGTGTCGCCCGAGTCGAGAAGAATCAAATTGGGATTCTCGCGGCGCGCGGCGCGAATGATCGTCGCCGCGCGCGCCAACCCGCGCGCGTCAGGCTGATTGGTGTAGTAATCAACTGGAAGAATATTGCCGTGCAAATCAGTGGTCGAAAGAATGGTCACCCACACCCTTTCGGCAGGCGGGCTCGTTTGACCAACACCGAATTGCGATGATGCGGCAGTAAACACTAATAAAATAAACCGAAAGCAGCGCGGAAAATTACTGATTCTTTTCATCACCGGTAGATTAAAGGTGACAAGTGACAAGTGACAAGTGACAAGAAAGAACTCGCTTTTTCTTGTCACTTGTCACTCGTCACTTGTCACTTTCAGTAAACCTGTTGGGCCACAGAGTCTTCAGCCTCTTTGACGACTGATCGCAGGGAAAGCCCGCGGTGCAAGAGCAGCCCGACGCCGGCGCCCGTCCAGAAGATTAAGCGGGCTTTGCGCACAATCGCGAGCGTCACTCCCGTGGCGGTGCCAAATTTCAAAACATTTGTGAGTAGCCCGGTTCCCGCTTCGTCAACGCCGACGCGCAGCGGCACAAACTTGAAGACCACGTTGATGATGCGATTGACCGACTCGAGTATGATGGCGGCCAGTATCGTCGGCGGCATGTCGCTGATAAAAAGCAGCGTGACGTAAACTTCGGCGACGCCGGCGAGATGAAAGATGCATTCAAAGAGAAGTATCGGCAGGAAGCGCGAACGGTTGCGCTGATAAAAGCCATAAATGCCGTCTTCCAAATTGGCGACTCGCGAGCGGCGCTCGGCGCTAAGCAACTTGTTGGCTAAGCCCCGCCGATGAATTATCTCCAAAAGCGCGCTGGCGAACTTCCACTGGCGCCCGATAACGAAATAGGAAACAGCGATGATGCCGACGATGCCCGTCAGAATGGCGATTCCTGTGACGCGCAACGCATCCGGCACCGCGAATGACAAAAGCAGCGTGGCCGTGCCGGTAAAAATAAAAATGGCCACTGAGAAACTGTAGAAGATGTTCTCAACGGCGACGGCGGAGAGCGCCGCGACAAGCGGCACGCGCTCGCGAACCATCATCGCCTTGACGGGCTCGCTGACCACGATGCCAAGCGGCATCAAATTGCCCATCGCATCTCCAATCAAATAGGCGCGAAAGGCGTCGCGAAAGCGGAGCTGATGCGGCGCTTCAAAGCAGCGCATCCAGCACAGCGTGCGCACCGTAAGTCGCACGCCCGAAAGCAAAAGGATCAGCAAAAAGCCTGCGCCCAGACTCTGCAGTCCATCAAGCACTTGCCCCAGCCCGGCCTTCCTGACAAAGAAAAAGAAAAGGACGACGCCGCCCAGCGAAAAGGCAATGCTCAAAGGAGCCAATGTGGAAACCGAATTTTTTGACATCGAGAAAACTTACCCTCGGCCCGGTGGGTCGAGCGTGTGCGCAACTGATCTTCGCATAAACATACGCCCTGAGCAGGCGATTCTCTTCCAAGCAATAGTCAAGAGGCGTGCCGTTTTACCATCGTCTTTACTTCTTCGGCGAAGCCGTAGCGAAAAGACGTAATTCCCGGAACATGTGCGCCAATTGGTCAAGTTGGTAATGCGCGTTGAGCCCGCTCGGGTTGGGCAGGACCCACACCAGGGAATCGCCGATCCGCTCCATCTGTCGGCCTAACGTTGCCTGGCGCTGCTGAAAGGCCGTGCGGTAAGCCGCGATCCCAAGCACCGCGAGAATTGCGGGTTGGTACGACATCACCTTCGCCTTTAGTTGTCGTCCGCCCGCGAGCAACTCTGCGACGGAAAGCTCCTCGGCCGTTGCCGTCGCGCGCTCAACCACATTGGTGATTCCGTACCCGCCTTTCAGCAATTCACGCTCTTGCGACTGCAACAGCAATCGCTCGGTAAACCCCGCGGCGTAAAGAGTTGGCCAAAACCTGTTGCCGGGCCGCGCGAAGTGGTGACCGACCGCGGCCGTGTAGAGCCCCGGATTGATGCCGCAGAAAAGCACGCGCAGCTTCTCGGCGATCACGTCCGCCACTTTTTCATTGCCGGCGGCGAGAATCTCTTCTCTGGTCGGTTTCCGGTCAGCCATCGGCGCTCAAATCGGCTGATAAGGCTTTTGTGATAACAATCGTCAACCCAAGTTGTTTCGAGCATTCTATGTGTAAACCGGCAGCAGTCAAAAGTCACGCCCGAAAAACAGCTTCACGAGAGGCGCTCTGCGGCGAAAAACTATATAATCTCCCGCCTTTAAACGGAGCGCTTGGCGGCGAGTTGACCGTTAACGCTCCGATAAGAGATGCTTATGACCGAATAAATAATTCCCCGATGCGCGAGCTAATTGCATGAATATGACAACGATTGAAAAAGAAACGGGAGTGCCGCTCACAATTCTTTCCGAAGATGAAGAGATGTTTCGCGCCAGCGTGCGCGAGTTCGCGGAAGGCGAAATTAAGCCGCGCCGGGAAGAGATGGACGAGCGCGGCGAGCTCGACCCGGCGGTGATCCGCCAGTGTTTCGAGCTGGGATTGATGGGCATTGAAACGCCCGAAGAGTATGGCGGCGCGGGCGCCGCGTTCTTCACCGCGATCTTGGCCGTGGAGGAAATCTCGCGCGTGGATGCTTCGGTCGGAGTGTTCGTTGATGTGCAGAACACGCTGGTCAACAACGCGTTCATCCGCTACGCGAGTTCGGAGCTGAAAAAGCGGTATTTACCGCAGCTCGCGGATAAAACAGTTGGCGCTTATGCCCTGAGCGAAGCCGGTTCGGGCTCCGATGCGTTCGCGATGATGACGCGCGCCGTAGACCGGGGCGATCACTACTTGATTAACGGCCGTAAGCTCTGGATCACCAACGGGCGGGAAGCGGAACTCTTCATCGTCTTTGCCAACATCAATCCGGAGGCGGGCTATCGCGGCATCACGGCGTTTGTCGTCGAAAAAAACTTCGCCGGCTTCTCCGTCGGCAAAAAAGAGAACAAGCTGGGCATACGCGCCTCGTCGACCGCCGAAATCATCCTCGAAGACTGCCGCGTGCCGAAGGAAAACGTGCTCGGTGAATTGGGCAAGGGTTACAAAGTTTCAATCGAGACTTTAAACGAGGGGCGCATCGGCATTGGCGCGCAGATGGTCGGAATCGCGCAGGGAGCGCTCGAAGCGGCGCTCGCCTATACTGCGGAGCGCGTTCAGTTTGGCAAGCAGATCAATCAATTTCAGGGCGTTCAATTTCAGTTAGCTGAGATGGCCGTTGAGCTTGAAGCGGCGCGCCTTTTGGTTTACAACGCGGCGCGCTTAAAGGACGCCAAACGGCCGTTTGTCAAAGAGGCCGCGATGGCCAAGCTTTATTCTTCGCGCGCCGCCGAGCACATCGCCTCCAAAGCCATAGAGCTTTTCGGCGGCTACGGCTATGTGAAAGACTACCCGGTCGAAAAGTTCTGGCGCGACTCAAAGATCGGCGCGATTTACGAAGGCACCTCCAACATGCAGCTGCAAACAATCGCCAAGCTGATCACCGCCGGCAAGCAACCGTTAGTGGCGTAAGTTGTCAACGGTTGCATAGACAAAGAAAGCTTTTCATTTTACGAAGATGACACGTCTTGAAACTTTTCAGCAGATGCTCGCAGCCGACCCGGAGAACACGATGGTTCGCTTCGGCTTGGCCAATGAATATTTAAAGGCCGAGCAGTATGCCGAGGCAGCCGAGGAGCTCAACCAATACCTCAACCGCGCCGATGATGAGGGGGCCGCTTACGGCATGTTGGCCAAGGCCTATCTTAATCTGAGCCGGGCGGACGACGCGCGCCGCGCCTACGAGCGCGGCATTGAAGCGGCCGCGTCGCACGGCCATCCGACAATGGCCGAAGATTACCGCATGACGCTCGCGGAAATGGATGAGGAAGTGAGCGGTTAGAAACCGCTTGCTGAAAGAAGAGGAGAGAGCATGGCGACTGAATTGAAGGCACGCGAGTACAGAGGATTAAGTTTTGAGCGGGCGCTTGAGCTATACCGGACGATGTATCTTTCGCGGCGTCTTGACGACAAAGAGATTCAGCTTAAAGGGCAGCAAAAGATTTTCTTCCAAATTAGCGGCGCCGGCCACGAAGCCGTGCTGGCTGCGGCCGGCATGGCGCTCCGGCCGGGCTACGATTGGTTTTATCCCTATTACCGTGATCGCGCGCTCTGCCTGCAACTCGGCATGACTCCCTTGGAGCAATTGCTTTCCAGCGTCGGAGCGGAAGCCGACCCCAACTCTCACGGCCGCCAAATGCCTTCCCACTGGGGCCACAAAGCCTTAAACATCGTCTCTCAATCTTCCGCCACGGGCTCGCAGTTTTTGCAGGCCGTCGGCTGTGCCGAAGCAAGTTACCGCTACGGGTTAATTGAGGAATTGAAAGGAAAAATAGAGAATTTTCACCGCGACGAAGTGGTTTACGTTTCGTCCGGTGATGGGGCGACCAGCGAGGGCGAGTTTTGGGAAGCCCTGAACACAGCTTGCAATCTTAAATTGCCCATTGTTTTTCTGATCGAAGACAACGGCTACGCGATTAGCGTGCCCGTTGAAGTGCAGACCGCGGGCGGCGACATTTCGCAGCTCGTCTCCGGCTTTCCCAACCTTTACCTGCAAAAGTGCGACGGCACAGACCCCGTCGAGTCGCTCGAAGTAATGGAGCGGGCCGTCGCGCACTGCCGCGCACGCCGCGGCGTCGCGCTTGTGCACGCCGCGGTAATCAGGCCCTACTCGCATTCGCTCTCGGACGACGAAAAACTTTACCGGCCCGATGAAGAACGTACGGGCGAAGCCGAGCGCGATCCCATCAAGCGGTTCGGCGCGCTCCTGATTGAAGAAGGCGTCGTCACGCAAGCCGAGCTTCAGCGAATGAAAGACGAGGTGGACCGAGAGGTTCTCGCGGCGACCGACAGCGCGCTCGCCAGCCCGCAGCCCGCGCCCGAAACGGCAACTCACTTTGTCTATTCACATGAGGTCGATCCGACCTCCGACGATTTCGACACCGAAGAAGCAGTTGAGCTCACCGGCAACATGGGGACGATGGTGGATTTAATTAATCGCTGTTTGCACGAAGAGATGGCGCGCGACGCGCGCATCATCGTCTTCGGCGAAGACGTGGCGGATTGCTCGCGCGAGGAATTTCTTGACCGTGTGAAAGGTAAAGGCGGCGTCTTCAAGGTGACGGCGAATCTTCAGCGAAAGTTTGGCGGCGCGCGCGTGTTTAATTCTCCGCTGGCCGAAGCCAACATCATCGGGCGCGCCATCGGCATGGCCACCAGAGGTTTCAAGCCGGTCGTCGAGATTCAGTTTTTTGATTACATCTGGCCCGCCTATCATCAAATTCGGACGGAGCTAACATTGATGCGCTGGCGTTCGGCCGGCGATTGGAAGGCGCCGGTCGTGATCCGCGTGCCCGTCGGCGGCTATCTCAAAGGCGGCGCCGTTTACCACTCTCAGTCGGGAGTCTCCATTTTCACTCACAACCCGGGCCTGCGTGTGATTTATCCGGCGACGGCTTTGGACGCCAACGGGCTTTTGCGCACCGCCATTCGCTGCGACGACCCGGTGCTCTTCCTCGAACACAAACACCTGTACCGCCAGACATACAACAAGTCCGCTTATCCTCCCGCAGACTTTGTGATTCCCTTCGGCAAAGCGAAAAAAGTGCGCGAAGGCAATAACATCTCGATCATCACTTATGGCGCGCTGGTACAGCGTTCGCTCGTCGCCGCGAAGCAAGCCGAGCGGCAGGGAATTAGCGTCGAAGTGATTGATCTGCGCTCGCTTTCGCCGTACGACTGGGAGGCCATCGCGGCGAGCGTCCGAAAAACCAATCGCGTGATCGTCGCGCACGAAGACTCGCTTTCGTTCGGCTTCGGCGCGGAGATCGTCGCGCGCATCGCCGATGAGCTTTTCGAGCATTTGGACGCGCCGGTCCGCCGGGTCGCCGCCCTTGATACGTTTGTCGCATACGCGCCGCAACTGGAGGATGAGATTCTGCCGCAGGTTGGTGATGTGCTCGACGCAATTGTGCGATTGCACGAGTATTAAAACGGATTGTCAAAGGCTTTGCTCTGCGCCCTTTGCGTCTTTCTCTTTCGCGCTTCTTTGCGTTTAAATTAGTCTGACTTAAACGCAAAGAACCACAAAGCGAAGACGCTAAAGGGCGCCAAGAAAAGTCATCTCGTGACCGTTGCGTCTTTTCTCTCCGAAAGGGGCGTGAGTTCTGATGTCTTCAATCAAGGATTTTGATTTCAATCTGACCGCGGACGCGGCCGACGAAGATCCAAGCCGCGGCAGCGACGAGCGCCCAATTGACCCGCCGTTTCGCATCGCGGTGCTTGGTAACTTCAGCGGGCGCGCGCCAGACCAAGCGACCGCGAGCTCTCAAGAGTTGGCCCGCCGGCGCTTTGTGCGTCTCGACCAAGATAACTTCGACGCCTTAATGGCGAAGATGAACGTCAGCTTAAGCCTTCAACTCTCAGGCGCGAAAGACGATCCGCCGCTCAAGCTGAGCTTTGCCGCGCTGGATGATTTTCACCCGGACCGCATCTTCGAGCGAGTCGAGCTTTTTGCAAAGCTTAAAGACACGAGAAAAGATCTTCAGCAGCCGCAAAATTCGCGGCTGCGGCTGCCGAAGTGCGCAGTTGGGCGGGGACAACAGATGCGCAAACGGTTCCTCGATCCTCTCAATCCGCTTTCGAAGACTCGGCCACTGAGATGTTCGCGGGCGGCAGCCTGCTCGATCAAATGCTGGCCGCAACCGAGACTCGTTCCACAACAGAGAAGATGCGGCAAGGCGCTCACCCTGCGGAACTGAGCGCCTTTTTAAGTCGCATCATCGAGCCCACCTCGCACCCAAACTGGACGCCGATCATGAAACGCTCATCGACGCGGTGGATGCCGCAACCGGTCAATTAATGCGGGCGATTCTGCACCATCCTGACTTCCAGGCGCTTGAGGCGGCGTGGCGCTCGCTTCACTTTTTGGTGTCGCGCTTAGAGCTCGACACCGAATTACAACTTCGCATTCTGGATGTCTCACGGAAAGAACTCGTCGCTGATTTGCTCAAATCAGATGACCTCCGAGCCAGCGGTATTTATCAACTCTTGGTCGAACAAACGGTGGAAACGCCGGGCGGCACGCCCTGGGCCGTGGTCATCGGCGATTACGCTTTCGGGCCGAGCGATGAGGACGTCAGTTTGCTAGAGCGTCTCGGAAGCGTCGCCCGCCGCATGGGAACTTCCTTTATCGCCGGCGCCGATGCTCGCTTGCTCGGCTGCGCATCACTTGCGGACGCGCCTGATCCAAAAGATTGGCAATCGCTTGACGATAGCCCAGGCGGTGAACTGTGGGCTGCGTTGCGCCGTCTGCCGGAAGCCGCTCACCTGGGCCTGGTGCTGCCCAGACTTCTTTTGCGCCTTCCCTACGGCGCGGAAACTGACGAGGCCGAGCTTTTTTCGTTTGAGGAAATGCCGGCAGGATCAAAGCATCAAGATTACCTGTGGGGCAACGCGGCTTTCGTTTGCGCGTACCTTTTGGGAACGAGTTTCAGCAGAGACAATTGGGCGCTGCGTCCGAGCGCCGCTTTGGACGTAGAGGGGCTTCCGCTGCATGTCTACCGGGAGGACGGCGAGACGCGCACCAAGCCCTGCGCCGAAATCACTGCGAGCGAGAGAATCGCGGAAGCGATCACTGAGCGCGGCTTGATGCCTCTGCTTTCTTTCCGCGATCAAGATAAAGTTCGTCTGGCGCGGTTTCATTCGCTCGCCGATCCGCCCACGCGACTCGCGGGGCCGTGGGAGTAAAGCTTGATTCAGCCCGAGTCATGAACGGGTCCGTGCCAAATGCCTTTCTCTCTCTGCGTCCTCTGTCTTTTCTCTGTGCTGCTCTCTCGTTTAAGTAAGACCTTCCTAAACGAGAGCAGCGAGAAAAGACAGAGGGACGCGAGAGAGATTGAGTCAATTCGTCAACGCTAGTTGAGGAGATTTCACTGTCGATGCAAATCTGGAAGTTTGTGATGAGCGCCGCGGCGCTTCTTTGGTGGCGCAGAACGCAGTTGTCGCGCAGGATGCCGGGCCGCGGCCGCGAAGAAATCAAGGCGTCATTGTGCTCCGCGCCGCGCGTCTCATCGACGGAACCGGCCGGGCGCCTTTAAAGAACGGCGTAGTGGTCATCACCGACAACAAAATCACCGCCGTAGGTACGGCGGACGGCGTGAGCCTCCCCGCCTCGGCGCGAGTGATAGATTTGGGTGATGCGACGCTTTTGCCGGGCTTTATCGATGCGCACACGCACATCATCGGGCGCGTGCTGGGAGATCCTGACAGAGAGTCGGGGGTGGTCAAAGACTATCAATCGTTTGGCGCCATCCTCGGTGTTGAGAATGCCGCGCAAACGCTTGCCTCCGGGTTCACCACGATTCGCAACGTGGGCTCCGGCAATTTCGATGACATGGCGCTGCGCAAAGCCATTGACGAAGGATGGATCGTTGGCCCGCGTATGCAGACGGCGGGTCATTCAATTGGCATCACCGGCGGCCATTGCGACGCGAACGGCTACCGGCCCGGCTTGTTTGATGGCGCAGTTAAGGACGGCATCGCCGACGGAGTGGAGCAAGTACGCGCCGCCGTGCGCTATCAGATCAAGTACGGCGCGGACGTCATTAAGACTTGCGCCACCGGGGGAGTGCTCTCAGAGGGCGACGCTGTGGGAGCGACGCAATACTCGTACGAAGAATTAAAAGCGATGGTGGACGAAGCGGCGAAGTTGAGCGCAAAGCGGCCACGCGCACGGAACCGAAGGCATCAAGATCGCGGTGCGCGCCGAATTGCTTGAATCGATCACGGCTCATTCCTCGACGCGGAGGGCGCGCGCATGATGGCCGAGCGCGGCACTTTTCTGGTGCCGACGCTGATGGCAGGCGAAACGGTCGAACGCTTGGCGAAAAGCGGTTTCCTCAAAGGACTGCGCGGCGAAAAGGCGCTCGCCGCCGCCGCCGCGATGCACGCTCGGTGCGCGCCGCGAGGCTATAACGTCCCCATCGCGCTCGGCACAGATGCGGGCGTGATTCCGCACGGCACGAACGCTCGCGAATTTGTGCTGATGGTCGAGAGTGAATAAACCGATGAGCGCCATTATCGCCGGCACACTCAACGCGGCCAAACTGATGGCTGGGAAAAACGTCAGCTCACGAAGTCGACAAATGGGCCGACATTGTCGCCGTGCCGGGAGACCCGCTGACCGACATCAAGGCTCTTGAGAAACCTTCCCTGGTGATGAAAGACGGAGTAATTACCGAGAGGCAAATACTAAGGTCGAGATCACTAAAAGCGGCGCGAACACCTCAGAGAAGCGTTGATCACAAGCTTACGCTTTGATCAAAGCGACGCGATCAGCGAGCGCGCCCTGCGCTCAAGGACGGAGCGGAAGCGCGCCGCGGCAGGCTTCATCGCGTTCGGCGACCACAGCACGCGCAGCGTCCCCGTGCCATAGCCGGCGTTCGGCTCGATGCGAAGAATGTAAAACTTGTGGGCGCGCGCCACATAAAGCACAAGCCGGCGGCCTCCGACCATCTCGCCTTCCGCGCTCGACCCGGTGTACAGCACTTCGCCGTAGCCGTCTCCATCCACATCGAGCATCTCCGAAACCCAATCAGCGCCTCGAAAGGCGACCGTATCGAGCGGAGCCTGCGCGGCCAACTTATACCGCGCGCCGCCGCGCGCTTCGATGGCGTACACGCGGCGCACGCCGGTGGCTTGGTCTTCGCAATCCGCAATAATTGCCGGGCCTTGAGGCGTCCGCGTCAAAAACACGTCTTTGATTGAGTCTTTGGTGATCGACGACACCACGTCGCGCGCCGCAGCAAAAGGATTTCGCTGCGGTGTTTCTCGCCGGCGCGAGGGTGAAGGGCTAGTAAAATGAACGTCTTGCGCCGGAGCTTCAATCTGTGGCGCCTTAATCTGCTGCTCGGTTTCGCGCCCGCTTCGTCCCCAAAACAGCGAAGCGCGCACACAGCGGCCACGCAAAGGGTTGAAGCGAAAGTACGGCGCGGAAATGAACCACTCGCATTAAACGTCGCGATTGTCGAGCCGAAGTCCAGGCGTGTGATGAGTGGTCGGTTGCTGCCGGGTCAGACTTTTTTCAATCATCACGCGCGCCGCCGCCGCGCTCGGCGGCCGGTCTTGTGCGCGCTTGGCGAGTAGCGCGTGAACGGCCAGCACCAGTTGTCGCGGCAAGTCTTGACGCAGAGTCGGCAGCGGCGGAGCCGGCGCCGTAGCTTGTTTAATGATGACGGCCGAGGGCAGCAAATCGGTAAAGGGTGGGCGACCGGCGAGCATTTCATAAAGCAGCACGCCGAGGCTGTAAAGATCGCTCTGCGGTCCAACCGACTAACCTAAACATTGCTCGGGCGACATGTAGCGCGGCGTGCCGACGATCACTCCCGAATTTGTCGTCGCGTGCGTGCGGTCACATCGGCCGACGTAGCCAACACTTTCGCGATCCCGAAATCGAGCACGCACGCCGCGCTCGCTAAGCATAATGTTGGAAGGCTTGAGGTCGCGGTGCACGATGCCCAGACTGTGGGCGGCGGCGAGCACATCGATACCGCTGGCGACCCCGACGGCTCGCGCCGGCGTAAATCTGCCTTCGCGCGCAAGCGCTTCGGCGAGCGTCGCGCCTTCAACAAACTCCATCACAATAAAGGGGCGGTTGTCCGGCAGCGTGCCGGCGTCGAAGATGGCGGCGGCCGAAAGTGGCGCAGGCGGGCCATCGTGCGGGCCTCGCATAAAGCGCTCGGCCACTTCGGGGTCGGCGGCGAACTCTGGCTTAAGGATTTTAACTGCGACCGGGCGTTCGAGGCCAAGATGCAGAGCGCGGTAAACCGTGCCCATGCCGCCGCGCCCCACTTCGCATTCTATGCGGTAGCGATTAGCAATGACGTGCGGAACTCCGTCCATACTGCCCCACTCTTTCCGGAAGAAAGATGCCGTTCGGTGGCGTTCGCCCGCATCGCGAAAGACAAGTGCAGGCGAACCGCTTCGAGAGCGGCTCTCAATCAAGTTGCTTTTTTGAAAAGGAAGTTTGGGGAGACCAAACCGGCGAGTGACGCTCGCCCGACGCGGTCGAACGCGAGTGTAACATTTTTGCGGTGACAGGGAAATGGTTTATGGAAAGTGACATGTGACGAGTGGGAACCTCTTTCATCTTGTCACTCGTTACTTGTCACTCCTGGCCTGTTGGCCAAAGCCGCGAGGAGCAGAAAAACGTTAGTGGCGAAAATGCCCCACAGAAGGCCGGTCAGCAATCGACGCAGGTTTTCTCCTTCGTGATAGCCAAGCGCGTAGACGAACACATCCAGCGGAAGCAAAACGGCCAGAGCCAGGCTCAATTGAAGAGACGCTACTGTGCGGCGTGCGCAGAAAAGGAAAACCAGCAGGATGAGCGTTCCCGCGAGGATGCCGCTGCACCTCCAGCACAGCGGCCCCTGTGCGCCGAACAATTGCGGCGAGCGCTCCGGGCGCTGATGACACCACACGCTTCCGGCCGCCATTGCGGCACGGTACAGAGTTTCTGCGATGAGCACCACCAGAGACATTTAGCTCTTGAAGAGCAGCGGCTGGTACTTGCCGTTTGAGGCTTTCGCCGCCTCGTCCCAACTGTGCACCGCCGCTAAAACGTTGATCAGCGGCATCACCAAAAAAAGGCAAAGGCCGATAAAAACGAATGAAAGGATAAATGCCACGATCGTATAGGCGATGTAACCGACGAAGACTCCGATTCCAAGCCCGGCCTTATTTGGCACAAACAAAAGACCGATGCCTGGAATGATCAAACTCACCACGGCAGGGATGGCCGGATGCATCGGCTCACCGGTCGTCGATTGAAAAGGCGATGAGCTTGGCTGCGGCGGCTGTCCGTAAGTGCCGTAAGGTGCCGGCGGACTGGGATAATTGCCGACTGATGATGGCGGCGGCGCGTATGGGGGAGCGTAAGCGCTGCCGGGTGCGTTGCCGCCGCTCGCCTCTTCGCTGATTGGCGTATTCAAGTCGCCGCTTGCGTCACGCCACGAGCCGGGTGAGGCCGCGCCGACCACTGCCGCGCCGCAGCGCACGCAAAACTTCGCTCCGTCGGCGTTTTCGGCGCCACATGAATTGCAGGTAGTCATTACTTTCTCCTTGCTTTATGCGATGAAATTCGGCTCAACTCGCGGTCAAGCTTCCAAATCAGGGATCCAAAAAACCTGCCCACACGAGGCGACGCGCCGCAGCCCGCGTTCCGGCAACTTCCGCTCTTCAAGACCAAGATAAGTGAAGTGCGGCAAATCGCTTTGCACCGTTTGAAACCAATTATGCTGTGCGAGTATCGCGCGCACGCGCGCGTCATGAAATTCCGTCACGTCAAAGGCGAGCATCGCAAGATGCTGAGACGCGCCCGGCGGCGCGACAGAATGGAAAACGGATTTGGAGAAATCTTTGCTAAAAAAAAGTCCCCGCTCTTCCAAGCCGAGGACGGCCGCGATTTGCTGAGCAGTGCCCAGGGCGCGCAATTGCTCCGCCTCTGCTGTGGCAAGTTTGCCAACTTGACCAATAGGCAAGCGCCGGCAAGTAACGTGAGTCCCACAGGCGAACGGTGTCGGCGAAGCTGCGACGGCCGGCCTCCGCGCCTCCGCGGGGCGTGATGTCCAAACCTTCCTCCGTTGCCGCTTTGCGTGCGGCCAGCAAAGCCTCCATCGCCGCCGGCTGAAGCTCAATTAACGCGCCGGCAATTTCCGTCCCAGACCATCCGGCTCGGCGTTGAAACTCCTGCACCTCATCCTCGCCGCCGAACACACAAACCGGCGGCACCATCACGCCCGGCGATGCGACAAAAAGCGCACCATACTCGGCGAGCAAGCGGCGAGACAATTGCTCGTCGGCCGCGCTCACAAACTTCTCCGGATCAATTCCACGCGCTTCAAGAGCTGCACACAACGTTCGCCCGTACCGACTTTCGGCGCCGAGCCAATCGAAAACTTGAAGCGTTTGTTGATTTCTTGATTCGCTATGCAATGGCGCGTCAAAAGCTGATAGTTGATTAATAATAGAAGTTACGCAGTTGACAGGAGAGGCGCAACAAAGTCAGTACCGCCTACTTAAGCTGGGCGGTTATTTGGTAGCCAACACACCCGCCCAGCTTAAGCAGGCGGTACTGACCTGCCCCTTCAACTGCGTAACTCCTAAATAAGCATTGAGCTAAAAATAATTGTCAGCCGCGTTGGCTGAAGTCGAAAAAGCTCACGCGCATCATAATCGTCTGGGCTAACCCCGGTCAATAAATTGCAAAGCTGCTCAGCACAAAACGACGAAGGAGCGGCTCCTGAGCGCCAGCCGCAAATCGCGTTATGTATACTGGACGCTGACCCAAGCAATCCGCCAAGCTGTACTGTATGGCAGCCACACCGAGGAAGTGGATTGTGTCAGTACCGCCTGCTTCAGCTGGGCGGGTCTGTTGGCTACCAAATACCCGCCCAGCTGAAGCAGGCGGTACTGACCAGAGCCCTGTCGCCAAGTCGGTATCTTGGTGTGCGCGGCATATGGTTACCTTATGGAACAAACAGCCCTGTTTAAAGAAATCATCGCGACTTACCGGAAATTCGATTGGAAACTGAAGCGCGTACTGCTCTCCGCGCGCTCGGGCGCTGAGCTGAGCGAGCCTCGGGAAACGCTTTTCGGTGCAGCGGAGGTAAGGGAATCCGCGCCGGTTGACGCGCTTTGGTTTGCGCGGCCTTCGCCGCCGAAACGTGAGGCTTGGGAGTTGCGCTTGGTGAGCGCTTCGCCGTTTGCCCTTTTCGAGACGTTCGAGGAAGACGAGCCGGAAGGTGAACGCGAGGAACTGCGCCGCGAGTTGGAGGCGCAATTGATTGAAAGAGTGACGGTTGGCGGATCTCCGCAATTCGAGGTGGATGGCGACAACGAAGATCAGAATTGAGGCGGCGCGGACGATCGACTCATTTAGCAACAGCCCCTTTCACGCTAAAGCTTGCCGTTACGTGAAAGGGCGCTCGGTTGCATGTTACTCGCAAGCTCGCTTAAACTGATCCGCGTGAGGGAAACCGCAACGCGGTGGCTTCTCTACGTTATGAACCTTTTTGGGCCGTTGGCCGAAGCGGCGTGCCGCGCAAGGTTTTGCCCGAAAAGCTTGATGCCGGGCTCGCCCTACGACAACACGGTTTATTGAAAGAATTAAAGGGAAAAGTGGAAGTTACGAAAGCTCTCGCCGCGCTCCAGCCGCTCTATGGCAAGGACAACATCGAGGTCATTACGCAGGATGGCAGCCGCGTTCGCGGCGTCGTCCGAAGCATGAAGACGACGCAGGCGCTCACCAAGCCAAGCGTCAAAATGGAACGCCCTGATGGCGTAATTGTGAAGGTGGCCTTCGACACAATCGCGGAAATTATAGACCATAACCTGTAAGCGTCGAATGGCCTTTATTTCTCGTTGGGGTTCCTCAACTGACCCAAAAGTCGACTTCCCGGATCCTTGCCCTCTGTAGTAGGATGGCGTTTACAAGCGGATTTGTGCCGGAGGCCGCTTGTCGGGAGAGAAGACCAGAGACGATGATCATGGAAGACTTTGGGGCACAAGTGGCGAGCGTTTGGGCGGGAATGAGGCCGCACACGCGCCGGCTCATCGAGAGCGCTTTGCAGTCGCCGAATTACGGCGTCGCGCGCGCTCTCCCGGCCACGCCCTACGACTCCCGGGCGGAACGAGAGCTGAGCGTTTTGCTCAAAGCGCTTGATGAGCGCGCCGCAAGCCCCAGCAGCAATGCTTTGCTCAACGCGGAGCAATCCCGCGAACTCAAACGGATGGCGGACGCTTGCGCCACGCTTTTGCAAAATCAAGCGCAATCGGCTGAAGCGTTCGCGCAGTTAATCGAGCGAGCCATAAATACGCACGATTATGCGCGCATCGATTATTTGGCCGATACTATCAGCGGCCGACTCGCTCCGAGCGAGCTTTGTGAACTAACCAGACACGCCGCCCCGGCCGTGCGGGCCATCGGGCAAGAGGCTCTCTCGCAGACTTCAACTTCAACCCTGGTCAATTTGTTGGGAGATCAGGTCGACGCCGCAACCGCTCGAGAGGCATTGGAACGGCAAGCGAAGGATTACGGTTCGGATGAAGCGCGTTGGATTGTGAGCGCGCTTGATCGCTCTGACGCGGACGCCGAAGAAGACGAAGACGACTTTTAGAAGAATCTCTGACTTATCAGGTGACGAACGCGGCGGCAATGAACAGAATTTCTTTCGCCGCCGCGCTTTTATTTGACAGCCTTTACGTCAACAGGCTTTTGAAACAAAGCATCGGGGACGAGCGCATTTAACTGTATGTTTTCGTAGTTGAGCCGGCTCATTTGAACGCCCTTTTGGTAATGGTCAATAATAACGGGTGTGAGCACGCCGCCGACCGCGATAAACTGCGCGAAACGGTCTTCTTCCGTCACTTCTTCTTCACTATCGTCTTTGCTTTTGTAGATAACTTTAGCCGGCAGACCGTCCCGGGCGCCGAATTCATACTCGACTGTCAATCCATCCGGATGAGTTAATTTAACGGTCTCATTACGCTTCGCGAGGCCCGCCTCGCGCCTGCCGACGTAGCTTAACTGCGCGCTGCCTTGACGCCACCATCCCCGCAGCAGAAACTCCGAACTGGTGCGCAACGCCAACTGAAAACTTTTCACCTGGGGCGGCTTCATATCCTTCAAAGTGCGCGCCGCACCGTCATAGATCCACCCCGTCTCACCCGTGTGAACCTGAATCGTGCGCACGCCTCCCGACTTAAACTCAGTGCGTTCCCGGTTCGGGTAAACAAGGTAATCTACAAACGTACTGGGGACGCTCGAAGCGCCGTCTTGAAAAGGAGTATAAAAGCCGCGCGCCGTGACGGTCCGCACATTCAGATATTGATCGCCGCCCAAGGCGGCAACGGCCCTTTTGATAATGCTTTCGGCCTTGGCCACGGATTCGGCCGTCGGCGGTTGATCGGCAACTGCGGAGGAGGGCGGCGACGTTTCCTCTTGCGCGCGCGCCACCAGCGGGCTCACCGCTGATACGGAAATTGCGAGCAAGAGGAGCTTCATCAAGGCTCTGTTCGTGTTTTGCATGTGGGAGAAATAATACGCGAAAGAGCCGTCAGCAAAAAGGCCCCGACGCGCGTGTCGGGGCCTTTTTGCTGTGTTGCTTTCGATCAAGGTCCGTCTTAGATCACAGACGCTTGCTCGCTTTGTTTGGTCACGATGTCTCCGTCTTCCACGTCGACCGAAAACTTGGAGGCACCCTTCCACATCGCTGTGAGAGGCAGCTTGACCTTCTCGTCAATGTGGCGTTTCAGGAAGCGGGCTCCGTAAGCGGTGTTGTAGCCTTTCTCAGTGAGCAAGTCGATGGCTCGCTCAGTGATCTCAACGGTCTTGCCCTGCTGCTCCATCTGCCGGCGAATCTTATTCACGTAACCGGTGGCGATGTCACGCACCTCATCCATCGTGAGCGGCGAGAAAATCACAATCTCGTCGATGCGGTTGCGAAACTCGGGAGAAAACCTTTGTTCCGCCGCTTTCAAGACTTCGTTCTTGATCGCTCGCATGTCGCCGTGCGTCTTATTGCCAAAGCCCAAAGGCTTTTCGAACCGCTTAAAGCTGTCTGAGCCGAGGTTTGAAGTCATAATCACGATGGCGTCCGAAAGGTAAACTTTCTTTCCGCGGCCATCGGTCATCCAGCCTTCGTCAAAAGCCTGAAGGAACAGATTCATCAAGTAGGGCGACGCTTTTTCGACTTCGTCAAGCAGCAGCACCGTGTAAGGATTTTCGCGCAACTGTTCGGTGAGGATGCCGCCTCGCTCCGAGCCGACGATGCCGCGCGGCATGCCGATCAGCTTCTCTATGCCGACGGTGCCCTCACCGTATTCGGACATGTCGATGCGCACCATCTTTTCCTCGTCGCCGAACATAAACTCGGCCACCGCTTTGGCAAGTTCAGTTTTGCCGACGCCCGTCGGCCCGAGGAAGAGCAGCACGCCGTCCGGCTTGTAGTGTGATTCCTTGAGCGGCCCCTTGTTCAAGCGCAGGCGTTGCGCCACGGCCTTAATTGCTTCTTTCTGGCCGATCACGCGCCGCGACAAATCAATCTCCATATTGGAGAAGCGGTCGTTGGTGTCGCGAAAGATCATGTCGCGAGGAATGCGCGATTCTTGCGAGATCACGTCAATCACGTGCTCGGGTTTGACCACCATCGTGTTCGGTTCGTTTATTTCAACCTTCACCGCCGCCGTGTCCAGCCAACCGATGGCTTTATCCGGGAGGTGCAAGTTGCGTATGTACTTGGGTGCCATCTCAAGGGCCGTGTTGATGGCGTCGTCTGAAATGGTAACGGAATAGTTTTTCTCCAAACGCGGCCGCAGGCCCAAAAGAATTTCGCGCGTTTGAGTGATCGACGGCTCTTCGACCTTGACCATTCTGAAACGACGAGCCAGTGCCTCGTCTTCGCCGATGTATTCCTTATATTCTGTATTCGTGGTTGCGCCGATGATGCGCAACTCGCCGCGAGCCAGCGACGACTTGAACATGTTTGCGGCATCGCTTGATGTGCCGAGCGCGGCGCCAGCGCCGATAATCGTATGCGCTTCGTCGATGAAGAGAATCAGGTTATCGCGTTCCTTCACCTCATCGATAATGCCTTTGATGCGCTCCTCAAACATGCCCCGTAGCATCGTGCCGGCCACGAGGCCGCCCATCTGCAGTTGCACGATGTGAGAGTTGCGCAGGCGGGCCGGCACTTTTTCCGGCTCCAACTCAATTAAGCGCGCGAGGCCTTCGACCACGGCCGTCTTTCCGACTCCCGGCTCACCAACCAGCATCGGCGAGTTGGCCCGTTCGCGGTGGCAAAGAATCTCGACCATTTGTTGAATTTCGGATTCGCGTCCAATCGTTGGTGGCAGCTTGTCGATGCGCGCCAAACGGTTTAACGAAACGCCGAAGTGCTTAAGGTAAGGCGGCAGTTCAAACTTCTTTTTGTACTGCTCTTCCTCTTGCTCACGCACACGAACATGAGAGCGCACGTTTTCCACAAGAGCCTCCGGGGCGACGCCCATATTCCTGAGAAGATCCATTAAAGCCCCTTCTTGCGAAAGGGCCATCAAAAGGTCGGTCGACTCAATTGTTTTGCGCCCGTTGCCGCGCGCCCGCTCAAGCGCCCGCTTGAAAAGATCGTTTGTTTCAGGCGCGATCCGCACGCCTTTGCCCACATGCTGGCGGCTGGCTTCGAGGCGTCTCTCGATCTGCACCCGCACGGCCCGAGGATCTAAAGATAAATCACGTATCAAAGCGTTGAACAGCTCAGCTTCTTCGCTGCCAATCGCGTCAATAATATGTTCGACTGCAATATAATTTTGGTCGCGGCGGCGAGACTCCTTCATTGCGTAATCAAAGATGCGTTGTCCCGTGTCGCCGAACCTATCTTTGTATGTGCCAAGGTCAACCATGCTTATTCCTTTTAGTTCGCCTATTGCCCTCAAGCGGCGCACTTCAAATCAAGACAATTTGTTAATCAGTATCACCCGGGTATGTTCAAGCGGCCTTTCTCGCGGCGGCTCATTAACGAAGAAGATGCCACTTCCCCTACAATATACTCCTAAAGCCCATGCACCTTCAGCCGCCCACAGTTTAATTATCGTCTTTTTGAAAACCGGACGTTAGATGCAATGGCCATATCGTGCGTTGCGCTCGCCCGAGCGCCTGATGATATCACGAAAAAAAAGAAGGGTGCCGGGCCAAGTGTGACAAGATAAATTGCTTCCCGTCACGCTTTCTGTCCGCCACCCTTCGCTTCCACTTAATCAAACGATTAGTAGTCGTAATCCTCCCCGCCGCCGCCGCCGCCCGCTACCGGCGCAGCCTTCTTTTCGGGCGCCTCAACCACTGCCGCATCAGTTGTGAGCAGCAGCCCTGCAATAGAAGCCGCGTTTTGTAAAGCGGTGCGCACCACTTTGGTCGGATCGATAATGCCGGCCGCGATCAAATCTTCGTAAGCGCCGGTGGCCGCGTTCAATCCTTTGGCGCCTTTTGAGGCCTCCACATGGCCGACGGCAATCGCTCCGTCGATGCCGGCATTTTCCGCGATGCGCCGCAGAGGCTCTTCCAAAGCTCGGCGGATCAGCCGGACGCCGGTCGCGACATCTTCGTCGCCATCGACTGCAAAATTGTCGAGCACTTTAGCGGCACGTAAAAGTGCGACGCCGCCGCCGGCGACGATGCCTTCCTGCGCCGCGGCGCGCGTGGCGTTGAGGGCATCCTCTACGCGCATCTTCTTTTCCTTCATCTCGGTCTCGGTCGCCGCGCCGACGCGAATCACCGCGACGCCGCCGGCGAGCTTCGCCAGTCGTTCTTGCAATTTCTCGCGGTCGTAGTCCGAGGTGGTGTCGCCGATCTGATTTCTAATAGCCGACACGCGGCCCTGCAGCGCCACCCGGTCGCCGGCGCCTTCGACCACTGTCGTGTTGTCTTTGTCAACAATAATACGCTTGGCGCGGCCCAAATCGGTTACTTCGACGTTCTCCAACTTGATGCCGAGATCTTCCGTGATGACGCGCCCGCCGGTGAGGGCGGCGATGTCTTCGAGGATCGCTTTGCGGCGATCGCCAAAGGCGGGCGCTTTAACGGCGCACACTTTGATTGTGCCGCGCAGTCTGTTGACGACGAGTGTGGCGAGGGCGTCGCCCTCTATGTCTTCGGCGATAATCAAAAGTGATCCGCCGGTGCGGGAAACCTGTTCGAGAACCGGCAGCAAATCGCGCATCGCCGAGATTTTCTTTTCGTGAATGAGAATCAGCGGGTCTTCGAGCACGGCTTCCATGCGGTCGGGATTAGTCACAAAGTAAGGCGAAAGGTAGCCGCGGTCGAATTGCATGCCTTCGACGAAGTCGAGCTCGGTTTGCAGCGTCTTCGACTCTTCGACGGTGACGACGCCGTCTTTGCCGACCTGCTCCATCGCCTGCGAGAGGAGGTTGCCGATCTCCCGGTCGTTGTTGGCCGAAACGCTCGCCACATTGGCCAATTCTTCTTTGCTTTTCACATTCTTCGATTGCCGCTCAAGCTCTTTGACGGCTGCCGCTGTGGCCTGTTGAATGCCGCGCTGCAGCGACATCGGGTTGGCGCCGGCGGCCACGTTTTTCACGCCCTCGCGGAAAATCGCTTGCGCGAGCACGGTCGCCGTGGTGGTGCCGTCGCCGGCGATGTCGTTGGTCTTGGTGGCCACCTCTTTGACCATCTGGGCGCCCATGTTTTCGTATTTGTCTTTGAGCTCGATTTCTTTGGCGACCGTGACGCCGTCTTTGGTCACAACTGGCGAGCCGTATTTTTTGCCGATCACAACGTTGCGTCCGCGGGGCCGAGAGTCACGCGCACCGCGTTGGCGAGCACATTGACGCCGCGCAGCATCGCGCTTCTGGCATCTCCCCTGAATTTAATCTCTTTGGCTGACACGTCTTTTTGGTTTCTCCTCACTAATTTATGATTTCAGATTCCTGCTGGTATGAACCGCCGCAGCCACATCATCATCTTTCAGTGACCGTCGGCGGTAAGATTTATTTCGCAAGATTTATTTCGCTCACTCGGGTGCGCCGGCGGCGGAAAGAGAGCGCCCGACTTGTACGCGCGCCGGCCGCAGCAAACGATCGTTGATGCGATAGCCTTTACTGTATTGCTGCGTGACCAGGCCGTCGCGCTCGTGCTCGACTTCGACGGCGTCCACGGCTTCGTGCAACTCCGGGTCAAAGCTCGCGCCCACAGCGCTCACCGTCTCCGCACCGTAGGCTGCGAGCACGCCTTCAAAGCCGCTCACGGTTCCCTGCAATCCGTTGAGCAGCAGCTCAAGAGAATTGCTTTGTCGCGCCGCTTCCATCGCCCGCTGCAAATTGTCCATCACGGGCAAAAGCGATTTCACCAGCTCGGCCTTGTTGTTAAGCGCACGCTCGTCGGCCGAGCGATTCAGTCGCTGGCGAATTTCATTGGTTTCGCGCTGCAACTGCGTACGTAATTGATCGAAGCGCGACTGGACTTCAAGCAACTTTTGCTCGGCGCCGCGCGCGCGCGCCTCCAACTCATCGACCTGGCTTTGAGTCGGACGCGCTGGAGCATCATCATCTTCAGCCGCCGCAGCATCGTTATCCAAACTGTCTATTTTTATCCGACGACGATCTGTCACACGAATCTCCTCG
>JBBJMB010000169.1:0-8167 GCA_037719755.1 Pyrinomonadaceae bacterium | reverse complement strand
CCTGGCGTTGACAGCGCCGGCATTGTGGTTTGCGGCACAGACCAAACTCGAGTGGGAGCGCGAGGGCCAGCGCGACATCAGAGTTGCGTTGGAGATGGGTGTGCCTGCGCTGCCGGCGCTCTCCACAGCAAACATCCGCGAGTTAATGCGGGCGGTGCCGCCGCTCGCGCAACTTACGCCGGTCGAAGCAGCACTGTCGGTCGTCAAACGCCTGGTGAGGCGGACGCGCTCGATCAGCAGCCGATCACGCCCACAAACGAGCCGAATTGACTTGTCCTAATCTGACATTGTCAAGATAAATACCCTCCTCGTGGAGGTTCCACTTAAAGGACTTTAGTGGAACCATCTCACTATCTTAAGTTTTGTTTACCTATCAGACTGGTAGTATTCGTTTGATCCAACGTTGTCGTGAAACAGTTTCTGATTTGGGGGCTTTTTTGGCGGTATGCGCGCTGCTTGCCGTTACCCCCGCTTTACTAACTCCCCTTGTTTTGCCTGATATGTACGTCATGCTTGCAAACAGTTACACGAGTGTCGTCCTGACGTTAGCGCGAGGTCAAAATAGCGAATTCGCGTTCTGTATTCCATACGCATTCAGTGCTGCCCGGCGACTGACACTCGGCGCGGGCGTCCCAGTCAGTATTCACGCGACGACTTAGTAAAAGCGGCGAGCGTTCTACGTGGCATTCTGGAGTGTGAAACAAATGGTTGCGTGTTACTTTTAAGCTCCATCGGGCAGCATATCTAGATACTGAACTTCTCTACTGATGTTGACCGGTGCACTAACCAGTAGTGACATCAAGCTTCAAGAAGCCGCACTGCTTCCACGTTTCACTGTTGAATGGCTGGACTGCTCAACGCCTTCGCCGGTGAACATCAGAATTGAAGCGCTACGCGACCTCGCCGCCATTCAGGGTTTTGAAAGCGGCTTATGGTCACTCGTCGAAGAGGTTCTTCGGCGAAGCGCTGACTCTCACATCCGAGAGCACGACGGCAACCGTGCAAAAGGTTGATAAACTGTTGTAGATCAACTGATCGGATAAGCGGCACTTCTTTTGTGAGCAAATGAAACGGTTTTTCTGTGCGCTATAGGATATCGAAGCGAAAGATATGGACTAGAAAATGGTCAAGTGATTCATGTTGGTTGCTGACAAACTCTCAAATATTATCTACACCATCGAGATAAAGCGAAGGCCGAGCGCTCGAGCGCCCCGGAAATTCTCATTCAGTTTAAATAACTTTCCGTAACCGAAACTAGATTTTTGTTGACTTTATTAGTATATGCAAATACCCTATCTTGGCTATACCAGTGTAACCAGCGTTACCAGTAAAGCTGGTTATACTGGTTATTTTGGTTATCCTGGTCTAAGGTTAAATTTAGATGCCACAAAGAGAGAGTAAAATTATTGCCGTCGCAAACCAGAAGGGCGGAGTCGGTAAGACAACCATCACACGCGAGTTAGCAGCATGCTGCGCTTTGCGAGGTTATTCAGTTCTTATCGTTGACTGCGACCCGCAAGGCAGTCTCTCTACATCATGGGTGGATACAGAGCAACTGTGCAGTATTAACTTGTCTCATGTGCTCATCACACCCGCGAAGTCATCGAACAACTCACGTCCTGAACCGCTTCCTCTTACGAGGGCAATCGTGGAATCACCGGTGCCCAACTTAGATATTGTCGGTAGCGACATCAAGCTAACAAACTTTGACCGTGAACCGGATGATTCGGCTTACCGCCTGAGAAATGAATTGTATGAGAATGGAGCGAACTACGACCTCATCTTCCTAGATTGCCCGCCGCAGCTCGGCAAATTGTTGACTGCCGCCTTGATTGCAGCTGATTACGTCTTGATCGTCTGCGCGGCGAGCGCGCTTGGGCTAGAAGGGTTGTCAGAGTTGGCGTACACAATCCGGCGCGTTAAAAGTAACGTCAACCGTGATCTTGAAACTCTTGGCACAGTCGTTAATTTATACATGGCTCGACGACATTTATCGCGGAACGCGCGCGAAGCCGTTGAGGCTGCGACTGACATGGTCGGGCATGTTTTCAGGACGAACATTCACAACCTAACGGAGATCGGTGAGGCTCCAACCGTGCGCGAGCCGGTCATCATCATGTCGCCCAATAGCAAAGCGGCGCAGCAATTGACTGCTCTGACTGATGAATTTCTTGCGAAACTTCATTTTCCACGGGAAGCTTTAACAAAAAAATCGGAATTGATGGTGGCTGAAGCTGTATCGTCCACGACATAAACTTGCCCGATCAAATTCCTATTAGGCGACATATAATAATACCTAATGTGTGACTCTTTTTAGGCAGTGACCAGACCATCAAGGTCTAATGGGTCACGACCAAGTTGTAGATTCAGAAAGACTATCACTGTATGTGCCAAGACTTTACGAATCAAGCGATGCTGAAAGTGCCATAAGTCATGGACACGAATCTTGGCGATGGCAAAGCGTTCGGTTAAGTGCGAGCCGACGGTCTCAACAATTTTGCGAATCCGCCGACAGAACTTGAGTAAAGCAGGTGAATGTTCTTCTTTCATGTTTGATTTTGCCGGAGCAACAATTTTCACTCCGTATCTTTCATACAGCAGCGGTTGGCGGAATGGGTCAATGAAGCCTTTGTCTGCCGGACACAGACCATCAAAGCCTGCGACCAACGTGTTGAGGTGATTGACATCATGCGAGCGTGCATTGAGCAGGGGAAAGTGCGTAATCATACCGATTGCAGAGACCCGCAGGCCCAGTTTGAAGCCGTAATAATCCAGCTTTTTCGCGGCACAATGTCCGTAATCGGCAAAGGTTTTGAAACACCGGTCACGAATTGAGCGCGTGTAAGTACACACCGGCAGCGGCAGCGTGTCAATCACTTGTACAGACGAGTGGGCTTGTCCGCTTCTGTGCACAATCAATTGCCAGATAGCAACTTTGACTTGCCACAGGTTAGCTGCTTGGCGAACAAATGCGGGGCGGTCACGCAGGTCAGGAAAGAACAGTTGGTAGTGGCTATGAAAATACTGGAAGAGGTCTTTATCGGTGTGGAGTTTAAAGTATGCACCGCAGATTTCCATCGTGATGACCTCTTCATCGGTGAGGGCGGGCGGACAGCCGCCGCGCCTGATCGCGTATTGGTCTTTGACCAATTGGTAGTATTCGACTACCAAACAATAGACGCTAATGATAAAAGTGTCTCTGTCCATTGAACTACTCCTTTGCGGATAAGCTAGGTTTCGTCACCAGCCATTCTACAGAGGTTTCGGTTCAATGGATTTCTTATAAAGAGTCACACATTAGGTAATAAATTCTTCCTTCCGGTTGTTCATCGATCATCGTTCCGCGTTCATCGTTGACACAAAGTGTTGCAGCATCCGTTCGCGATCGGGGGCGATGCCGGTGAACAGGCGAAAAGCTTCGGCCGCTTGATAAACCGCCATCCGGCCGCCGTCTAAGGTGCGGCAGCCGAGCGCGCGTGCGCGCCGCAGCAACTCTGTCTCCAGCGGGACATACACAACTTCGGCGACCCACAGCTCCTGGCGAAGCAACTCAGCGGGCAACGCCAAACCGGGACGGCCGAGCATCCCCACGGCAGTCGCTTGGACGAGGCCATCCGCTTCAGCCAGTTCGGTGGCGAGGTCGGAGATTCGCACGGCTCGCCCGTCACCGAAGCGATCACAAAGACGTGCGGTGAGCGTTGCGGCGCGCACGCCGTCGATGTCGTGGATCGCGAGTCGCTGCGCGCCGAGCGTGAGCAACAGGGCGTAAGCGACTGCGGCCCCGGCCCCGCCGGCACCAAGCAGCACGACTCTGCCAAGCGGCACGCCGGCGAACCCGCGCCGGAAGCTTTCGGGGAATCCCAGCCAATCGGTGTTGTGGCCGATGCGTCTTCCATTGGCGAAGACCACGGTGTTGACGGCCCCGATGGCGGCCGCATCCTTTGACAGCTCATCCAGTAAGGGCATCACCGCTTGTTTGCAGGGGTGGGTGATGTTGAGGCCCGCAAACCCCAGCAGTTCGGCCGCACCGAGCAAGCGCGGAAGCGCTTCGACTCCGACACCGAGTTGTTGTAAATCAATCAGCTGATAAAAGTAGCGGATGCCTTTGCTTTGCGCCTCCTGCTCGTGCAGGTGCGGAGAGCGCGAGGCCTGAATGTGTTCGCCAATCAAGCCGACCAGAATCGCAGGGCGGCGGCGATGCTCTGTTCCCTTCTTCATAACTTGTGCAGCGCCGTTAGCGCTAGAGCGGTTGATTGTGCTCGATTATATGCGCGCCATTCTAGGCGCACGAAGACTTGATCGGCAAACAAGCTTGCAATTCCTTTTCTGCCGCAGCCGACACCGCTCACTCGCGCCTCGCGCACTTATCCAATTAATTGGAACTGCTTCAAACACCATCTTCAGTAATCTGGAGAGCTCATCCGAATTACCGAACGTGGCGCATCCACCTGTCCGGTTCTCTTCGTGATCGCCAATTGCAGGTCAAAGATTTGCGAGCGATGTGCGCGCACGGCATGTCACTTGCGCCTTACTAAAAAGAGAGAGCGGCAAGCGACGCAGACCTTTCAAAATATCCGAAAAGTCGGAAATTGATTGACCGCTGATGGCAGCTTGCGCTCGCTGAGGCGTTCAATCGCGAGCTGTTTTGATAACGAGTTTTGCTTTGATGTTCGGGCTGCGATGGTGTGGCCCGATTTGGGGAGGAAGTGTTTATGTTTAAGCAAGTAGCTTTGGCTATTGTCATTTTAATTTCGCTGACGACACTTGTGCGCGCTCAAGCGACGGGCGGCGCGGTCACAGGACAAGTGCTCGACCAAAACGGCGCGGCCGTGGCCAATGCCGCCGTCACATTGCGCAACGACGCGACCGGCCAATCGCTGAACACGCAGACCACCGGCGCCGGGGCCTTTAGTTTTCCCAACGTGCTCGGCGGCGATTACACAGTGACCATTGAGAATCAGGGTTTTCAAAGCGTCAGCCAAAGGTGCGCGTGGCGCTTAATCAAGAATCGAGCGTCAACGTTGCGCTGCAAGCCGAAGGAGTTTCAGGCGGCGTGGTGGATGTCACCGCGGCCGGCGAAGCGCTGGTTCAAACGGAGAATTCGCAGCTCGGTCGAAACTTTGAGACGCGGCAGGTGCAGGATTTGCCGATCTTTAACGATTCGCGCGCGCTCGCGTTGCTTTCGCCAAACGTGGTGGCGCAGGCGGCGGGCGTCTCCGGCGACGGCGGATCAGTCGGAGGCACGCGCTCAAGGGCCAATACATTCAATGTTGACGGCGTGGACAACAATTCGCCCGACCTGACCGGCCAACAAGTCAACATCATTCAGGATTCAATCGCCGAAGTCTCAATTCTACCAACAACTACAACGCCGAGTTCGGCACCGGCGCCGCCGGCCAATTCAATACCATCACCAGGTCAGGCACCAACGAGTTTCACGGCTCCGGCTTTCTTTACCTGCAAAGCCAGAAATTAAACGCCGCCTCGACGAGCGAAGAGGCCGCGCTGCGGCGCGGCGATTTGCGAGAAAAGCCCATCTACAGAGAGCCGCGCTACGGCTTGACGTTTGGCGGCCCCATTGTGAGAAACAAATTGTTCTTCTTCGGCGCCGCTCAGCGCGACGACGTCTCGCAAGACGGTAGCGGCGTGACCTACACGGCTCCGACCGCCGCCGGCCTCGGGCAAATCGGAACGCTTTCCGGCGTCAGCCCGTTTGTGATGAACTTGCTGCGCGATAACTTGTTTCTTCCTTCGGCGGCGACCGGCACGCGCGACGTGCTCGGCACGCCCGTTCCTTTCGGCGAGGTCTCAATCGTGACGCCCAACAATTCGCGTCAAACGCAGTATCAACTGAACATAGATCATCTGGTCGGCAACAGCGATCAATTCCGCTACCGTTTCTCCTTTGATCGCATCAGGCAAGAGCAGCCCGGCAACGGCAATCCGAAATTCAACAATCTGCTCGCGCAAGACAGCCGGCTTTTTTCGGCCACCTGGGTGCGCACGCTTTCGCCGAGCCTGGTCAATGAACTGCGCGTTTCATATAAGCGATTCATCCAAGATTTTCCTTTGAAGGATGCGGCCTTTAACGAATTTCCCAACATCACGGTGCCGCTCCTCAACTTGTCGCTCGGGCCGAATGAAAATCTACCGCAGGGCGGCTTCAATAACTCTTATCAAATCTACGACTCTATGAATTTCGTGCGCGGCCAGCACAATTTCAAGTTCGGAGGCGAGGCGCGCTTTCTCATCTTCACCAGCTTCTTTTTGCCGCGCGGCCGCGGCGATTACCGCTACACCACATTCGAGGAATTGCTGCAAGATCAATTGCCGACCGACACCGATTTACGCGGCGTAGGCTCCTCGGCCTTTACCGGCAATCAAAAGAAATTTTACGGCTTTGCCCAAGACGACTGGAAGGTGACGCCGAACCTGACGTTTAATCTCGGCGTGCGCTACGAGTACCTGACCACTCCGCGCGACGCGAACTTGAACGCCCTCAACGCCCTCTCCACCGTGCCCGGCGTGATTGAATTTAGAAAACCGGTGGCCGATAAAAATAACTTCTCGCCGCGCGCCGGCCTCGCGTACTCGCCTGAATTTACGAGCCGTTTCGGTCGCTTCTTGACCGGCGCGCGCGGCCAAAGCTCGATTCGCGCGAACTTCGCCCTCACGTACTACGAAACTTTTCAGAATCTGTACCTCTTGCAGCTGCCTCCGCAGTTTCAGCAAGAGCAAAGCGCTTCGGCGATTAATTTGCCGGCGCCTTTTCTGCAAAACGGCGGCGTTCCGCCGGTGCCGATTCCGCCTAATACCGTGGAGGACGCGCGGGCGGGCACCGGCTCATACATCGCGGATGCGATGGAGCCTTACGTGATGTCGTGGACGCTTTCTTATCAACGCGAACTTGCGGCCGGCACCGTTTTGGAGTTGCGCTACCTGCATACCGCCGGCCGGCATTTGCCCGTCCAAGTGCGCCGCAACGGCGGCATCATAGACTACGCGCGATTAGTTATGCCGACCTTTCTGTCCGCTCCCGCGGCCGGTCAATTGGCGGGGCGGCCCACGCTTGGCGAAGTCGGCCTCGCCATCGACGACAACGGCAACAATCGCTTTCCCGGTGCGCTCGCCTCTTATGGTTTCCTCGGCAGCGTGACCGCCTTTGAGCCGGAAGGTAATTCGGTATACGACGGCGGTTCGGTGAGCGTCACGCGGCGCTTCAGTCGCAGCCTGGCTTTTACTTCGGCTTACACGTTCAGCAAAGCTATCGACAACGCGACGAACGAGCTTTTTTCGAGCACCGTCAATCCGCGCCGACCGCAAGACGCTTTTGATCTGAAAGGCGAGCGCAGCCTTTCGGCTGTGGATGTGCCGCATCGCCTCGCGCTCTCGTTTAACTATGAACTCCCGGCGCTTGCCGAAAACAACGGCTTCGTCAAAACCGCGTTCGGCGGATGGCAATTAAACGGCATCTTTCAGGCGCAGTCGGGCCAGTTGATCACGCCTCAATCGGGAATCGACAGTAACCGCAACCTTGATGCGGCGGGCGACCGCACGGTCGTCAATCCGGCCGGTAGCTCGGGCACCGGGTCGGCCGTTTTCCCTGTGGACGCGAGCGGCACTCGCTTGACGGTGACTGAGGACGGCGTGCAGCGATTCGTGAGGGCCGCCGACGGCGATCCGCGCACCGTGGCTTATGTGGCCGAGAATCCGAACGCCCGCTACCTTCAGGCCGGACTCGGCGCACGCGCCAACGCCGGCCGCAATACGCTGCGCGCCAACGGCTTTCATCGCACGGACACGGTGCTGCTGAAGAACTTTCGCTTCGGCGAGGAGCGCTATAATCTTCAGCTCGGCGCCGAAGTCTTCAACATCTTCAATCAGCGCATTCGCACCATCGGAGACTTCGGCTCGCCGAATTTCAGCGCGCAAAACTTCGATGCCACGGCCGGCATCGGAGCGACCACGCCGTCATTCGCTAACGTCGCGAGCCCGAACTTTAACGACTACAGCACGGGAAACTTCTCCGGCCGCACGGTGCAGATTAGAGCCAAGTTTATTTTTTAAACTTAGTGAGGCGTTAACCCTCTGCGGCTCTCTGTGTTCTTTCTCTGTGCTGCTCTGTGTTTAAGTATGACTTACCTAAACACAGAGCAGCACAGAGAAA
>JBBJMB010000168.1:0-8187 GCA_037719755.1 Pyrinomonadaceae bacterium | reverse complement strand
CGACAGAGGCGGTCGCGTCGGGGGCGTGTGCCGCCAGCTCATAGACGGCGCCTTAAATGGTCGGTCGCTAAACTCCATTCTCGCGCTTGGGGCTACCAATCTGCCGCCTGCTCCGAGCAGGCTCGTTGCGACTGACCACTCAAGATGAATGTAGCGTGATGTGAGTTAAGAAATCAGGCGCCGAATTATAAAATATTCAAAAGCGACGTCAGGTCCGGCTGCGCAACTGTCAGTTTCAACTCCACCTCGCTGCTGCGATTGGTGATTTGCAAAGCTTCAACCGTATTTCGGGCGGCTTTGCCTTGCGGCGCCGGAAGCTGAGACATCAAAATCGGAGCGAATTGTTTGAGCGCCGAAAGTGTTTCACCGAGAGTCTGCGCCCGGTCCGGAGTCTCCGTGCGGAGCACCGTTAGGAAATCGAAGTTGTTGCCGTTTGTGCCGACGGAGCCGAAGAATTGCCGCACCGAGGCGACGCTGCGCGCGATCTCCTCGTTGCCGAGATCCAGGTTTTGCAGCGCCGCGGGCGGCACGTTGCCGCCGAAACCGATGATGGCGTTCGCAGTCTGAGATGCCAACGCGAGCAATTCGCTGCCCGTTGCCCCACCTCCCGAGGAGTTTCGATCACCGCGCGCACCGTCTCCGGGCTACCGACCGCGAGCGTGCCCGAGTCAAGCGCCGCGACGGCCACATCCGACACGTTCATCTTAAACAAGCCGAACATCTTGATTTGTTCGTTCAAGGAAAAAATGTAAATCGTTTTGCCGTTCAGTTGCTGCTCCTGGTACTTGCCTTTTGCCGCCAAACGGCCGGCCGCGACCAAGGCTCCGGCGTTAAAGCTTCCGTTGGCGACAACGACGGTCTCCGCTCTGGTCGCGTTAGTGGCGGTCTGCGCGAACCGCACGCTCACAGTGACGCGCTCAAAGGCGCGGGGGTCGACTCCGGTCTTCGCTTTGAATTGATCTATGTCGGCGTTTACTTCCGCGAGCCGGGCCGGACTGTCCGCCAGCACGCGCGGTATCACGTCTGAAAAAAGACGCTTCAAGTCGGCGAACATCACGGCGTCGGCGCCCGGAATCATCACGGTCGCGCGCGCCGGCGTGATGGCCGCAACGGTGACCGCTTTGGCGACGGGGGTTTGTTGTGCGCCGACGGGCGGCGTCGCAACCGCGAGCACGCAGCAGGATGCTAAAGCAATCAGAAATTCTTTGTGCATTTCGAACAATTATGGCCTTTCGATTTGGAAGTGGCTTGCCTTCGTCTGATGCAGGCATGCTTCTTCAAGTTTGCCTTCAAAAACTTCTGCGCCCGGCCCCCGCCGCTTTCCGCATCAACCTCGGCGCCGCCGCCTGACCGCCGTCCGCTTGGCCGAACGCGAAGCGGCCGCAGGACGAGCCGCGGTCATTTTCAAGTCTTTGTCGGTCACCAGCGACGCGACGTCCGCTTGGGCAAACTCGGCGTTCACCAGAAGCTCATTGTTTTCCGAGAAAACCTTGACGACATCCAGCATTTTGCGCACCTTCGGATCTTTGGCTGATTCCGCAAACCCTCGCAACGCTTCGAGCATGCTGACCAGCTCTTGAGCCTGCGAGGACTGCTCCGTGCGAGCGACGACGCGCACATTGAAATGCGTGTCGGCCATGCCTACGGAAAAGAAAACCTGGCGCACCGCTGCGAGAGCTTTCGTGATCTCGTTTTCGGTTCCTGATCCGGTTCCCGAAGCGTTCGCCGCATCCGTTGAGCCTAAGTTATCCAACGGCGTCAGTTCGAGCTTTTTGGCCGGCGGTGCGGCCGACGCTTGGCGCTTCGTGACAGCGCCGCCGGCGGCGCCGACACCGACGAGCGCGCCGCGTGTGTTGTTCGCCATCGAAATCAAGTCGGCATTCGCGGCGCTCAAGCCCTGCCCGCTGTGAAGATCAATCGCTGCGCGCACGCTTCCCGGAAAGCCAATCACAATGGTGTGCGCGTCAAGCGAGGTGAGGGAAATTTCAGGAGCCGGCACGGCCGAGAACGCTTCCGGCGCCGCCGCTTTGTCGATCACAAAGGTGTAGAGCGTCGACTGCGCGTAGCGCTCTTCTTTGTACTTGCCGCCTGACACCAGTCGAGCTGCGGCGACCAGCACCGGCGCGTTAAAGCTGCCGGTGACGATGGCGACGAACTTACCGGGCATATTATTTTGCGCCTTGTTTGGCGTGGCGCCCTCCGGCGCGGCGGCGGCAGTGGTGTTGCCTAAATTCACATTAAAGTCGCCCATGCCGACGACGATGCGATCAATCGAGCGCAAGTCAAAACCGCTCTTGGCCCGCACTTTCTCAAGCTCCGCGTTGAAGCGCGCGCGCGCCAGGGGAGCGTTAACGAGTATGCGCGGAACGGCTTCGTCCATGATCCGCCGCACATCAATTGTCATCACCATGTCCGAGGGCGGCAGCGCCAGCATCGGTTCCGTTGGCTGCGGCGCAGAGGCCACCGCTTCTTGCGCCGCAACGCTTACGGGAAGCAGGCAAAAAAGCAGCGTCGCCAGAAGGTGCAACATGCGAGACTTTTTAATCATATAAAATAAGCCTTTCAATTTCAGTTAAAGGGAATGAGTTTGAGCGATCAAGCATCGAAGGTGAAAAAAACTGGCACAAGCAAGAAAGGGCCAGTCGCGGTTAGTAGAATCAGCGGCGGGGAGACGACGCTTTGAACGCCGGGCCGCGAAGCGCAAACCACGCGGCGGATTCTACACGCGTTCGACGAGAAGCGCGATACCCAATCCGCCGCTGACGCACAGCATCGCGAGCCCGCGCCGGGCGCCGCGCTTTTTCATTTCGTAAAGCAACGTCGTCGTGATCCGCACGCCCGTGCAGCCGATGGGGTGGCCGAGCGCGATCGCTCCGCCGTTGACATTAAGGCGCTCCGGATCGAAAGCCAATTCGCGATCACACGACAGCACCTGTGCCGCGAACGCTTCGTTAAGCTCCACCAAGTCAATGTCTGCGAGCGTCAAACGCTGCCTGGCCAGCAACTCACGCGTGGCCGGCACCGGCCCGATGCCCATCACCTCCGGCGCGACGCCCGCGATCTCGTAGTCTACGATGCGCGCAAGCGGCTGCGAAGCGGCATCCGCAAGCTTCGCAGCCGCTTCTCCCATCAAGCAAACGGCCGCCGCGCCGTCGGTGATGCCCGAAGAATTGCCCGCCGTGACTGTGCCGTCCTCGGCGAAAACGCTCGGAAGCCTCGCGAGGCTATCAAGCGTGGTGTCCGCGCGCGGATGCTCGTCGCGGCCAAAGAAGATTGTTTCCCCTCGTTTCCCCGCAAGTTCAACGGAAATGACTTCTTCATCAAAACAGTTGTTCTTGATGGCGGCCGCGGCGCGTTGCTGCGAGCGCAGGGCGAAACGATCTTGCTCGGCGCGCGAGATGTCGTAGAGGCGCGCGAGATGTTCCGCCGTCTCGCCCATCAAAAGGCCGGAAAGCGGATCGCTGAAGCCGTCGCGGTACATGCCGTCGACGAGTTCCGCGTGGCCGGAACGCATTCCGAAGCGCGCCCCTTGGGCGTAATAGGGAACGCGCGACATGCTTTCCACGCCGCCGGCCAGCACCACATCGGCCCTTCCGAGCATAATCTCCTGGGCGGCCAGAATGATCGCTTTCAGGCCGGAGCCGCAGGCCTGATTAACTGTAAATGCCGGCACAGCGGCGGGAACGCCCGCGCGGTACGAAATCTGCCTGGCTAAATTGGGCCGCCGCCGGCCTGCGCGCCGAGGCCCAGATCACTTCTTGCGCCTCGTCGCTTCGCAGGTGTGAGCGCTTGAGACTCTCCGCGGCAACTGCGGCCCCAAGCTCGGCCGGCGTCAAAGACGCCAGCGATCCGCCGAAGCGGCCGATGGGTGTGCGGACGGCGCCGACCAAATAAACATCCTTCATGCGATGAAAACCTTCGCCGGCCGCGATGTTAACACAAGCCGAGTCTTCGGGTTGACGGTCTTTCTCTCTGCGCTTCTCTGCGTCTTCTCTCTGTGTTCTCTGCGTTTAGGTCAATCGTACCTAAACGCAGAGAAACACAGAGAGAAGACGCAGAGAAGCGCAGAGAGTGTTAACACACGCTCGTCCACAAATTTTCAATTCATGCATCAGATCAAATCGGCAACAGACATCGCAGAGGCTCAGAGGGTTTTGGCGGCGCGCTTTGCCGCGTATCCGGAGTGGCTGTGCGCGGAGGGAGATGTTGAGCTGCGGTCGGTGGCTTTGCGCGCGGGAGAGTGGGCGTTTGAGGTGGCGGTCGGGCGCTTAATTTTGTCTTACTGGGGAGACCGCGGCGCGCGCAGGTGGGTCATCACCGGTTGGGATTTCGCGGGGCCGCAGATCCTGCTGGCCGCCACTCGCCGCATGGGCACAGATCAAGCGTTGCTCAAGTTCACGCCGCGCCTCTCCGTCCGGCAAGAGGTGGCGGCGCTCGCCGCTGCGCGAGCGGGCGCGCTAACCCGCTTCGTGGAAATCGTGCGCGCGCGTTTTCCGGACTTCTTTGTCGAGCGCGCCAATCTGACTCCGGGCGCTCACCCCGGGGTGCCCGGCAGGTATGCGCGTTTGCTGTTGAGCCAGACAAAATCGAAAACGCGCGTCGCCGTCACCGGAGAAGTTAACGCCGAACTCGTCCGCGACAACAGCGCATTTCTGTCATCCGCGCTGCTGTGGTACGAACGCATGGGCGAATTGTCTCGACCCGCGAGCAAGCTGCTACTGATTGCCGCAGATGGTGACGCAGAAGAAATGAATCGATTGATCTCGCTGCTGCGGCCGCGACTGCGCGCATCCATTGAGATGTATGAGTCGGATCGAGCAACGGGAGGCCCGCTCACATTCGTCGCGCGGTTCGAGCGCGCCGAGCTCTGCGCGCAAAAAGCGAGCGTTCGTTGGCGCGGGCGATGCATTGCGCCCGGCTTCGGCGAGTTAACGGAGCGAATCATCGCGCTTGCGCCCGAGGCTGTTGATGTGGTGCACGCGCGCCACGGCGAAACATTGCGCTTTCACGGCCTGGCGTTCGCGCGCGTACGGCGCACGATGGGGGGCGAGCGGGCGTGGTTCGGCATCGATCACCAAAAGCGCCAGCCGTTCGGTGCCGAAAGTTGGCCCGCACTTGTGGAGCTCGTCGAACAATTGCGCCTGTATCGATCGGCCGGGGCCGCGGATCGCCATCACGCTTTTTACCGCGCGGCTCCGGAGGCGTGGCTTGAATCCATCCTCAGACGCGACATTACACGCCTCGATCCGGGCATGATCAGCTCGCCGCTCTACGCGCAATTCCGCGCGTCGCGCGTGGCGCGTGCGAAGGCCGCGCGTCACATCGATTTATTTGCGCTACGGCACGACGGCCGCTTGGTGCTGGTAGAATTGAAGGTCACGGACGACAGGGGGATGCCGCTGCACGCGGCGGATGATTGGCTGCGCGTGGAGGCGATGCGGCGCCAGGGAACGCTCGCCCGCGCCGAGCTTTCGGTGCGGCGGCCCACTTGGCTGACGAGCCACCGCTGTTTACCTGCGGCGCCGATGCTCAGTTACCGCTCATCTGACCGCCTGTCGCCATGATCGACCCGGCCATAGAAACCACGCTACGATCTCAACGAGGACTGGCGCGCCGGCGTACGCATCGCCCGCGAGTTCGTGTCAAATGTTGTGGAAGTGATTTAGCGCATCCTTGCTAATTGCTTCTCTATCTCAGGCGGCCTGTGCTGTTCGATTCATCAAATGGCTGGCAAGCTGACGTACCTTAACTTCTCCGCATGACTGAGCCTTTGCAACCTCTGCTCCGCTCGCTTCACAATCTGATAGATCAAATACACGGCCGAACGTGCCGACCTTAACCGCTTCATCGCACGAGTGCGCAATCTCACCGTCGCAAAGATTGATTCGATTGGGTTGGTCGTCCTCAAATGTTTGTGATGCTCAGCCGGGTAATCATAGTACGCAAACATTCTGTCCAGATCATCCACCAAACACTCTGCGCTTGTCATACAACCCTTCCAACTTGCCAAAGTCATGACCTTCGACTTGGCTTCTGGTCGGCATGACCGCGCAGGCTTTTGGCCGCTCTGTCCTTTCCCGCTTCGGCAATTTGTCCACCATTTCTCATCTTGTGCAGCCAGCAGCGTTGCTGTTTGGTCAGCTCCAACTTCAGCGGCGGCGGCCCAAAATCCCAAGGCCCCGTCGCTAATCGCCAGCGCTGGCTCGTTCAAGCCTCGCGCTTTAAGTTGCGCAACAACCCACTCCAGCCTCTTCGATTCCCGGAAGCCTTCTGCCATCGCCAATGCTTTACCGTGACATCGGCCCCCATCACGACCAATAAACAAGCCCGCCATCGGCGATGCCCGCTGATGTAAATGCCATCGACCCACACATACCATCGGCAAGCTCGCCAGGCTGCTTTTAGTCCAGTCCCCACTCCGCTTTGAAGCCGGCATTCAAGCGAGAAATCGTCGATGGCGACAGCGCTATTCCGTGCCCATCAAACATCGCAAGGCCGCTTGAAATCACGCGTCGCCAGACCTTCGATAAAAGCTTCGGAAAGACCTGTTCCAATGTCTTGGAACGACGCTGATAGGCCTCGCCGATCTGGGAGGCCTTCCTGACTCCGGTGGCAGATCAGAGACTCGCGGAGCCTTGATCTTGATGGTGCCACTGCCAATGGTGATTGCGCCTTTAGCAGTGCCGTTGCGATAGCCGCGAAACTCGGCTTCGTTGTTGCTTTGATGCCGGGTGCGCTCCAAATACTCCTGCACTTCTGTTCGAGCGCCGCCTCGAGCATGACTTTGGCTCCGCGGCGCACCAAAGCTTCAATCGGATCATCCTCTTTGGCCGAGACAGTAAAGATCTGTTCGTTGTAGAATTCTTGCATAGCGTCCTTTCTGTCGGCTGCTAACCGACACTTGGTTTGTTAATGGTCAAACAAGGATACGCTATTTGCTTTTTACTGCTCATCTTATTTCCACAACTTTCGATACTACCTCTCGCCCGCCGGCTGAGAGTGACTGCGGAGAGGACAAGTAACTTGAGGAGTGATGCGACAAGTGACTTGAGGAGTGACAGCGATTAAGTGACAAGTGACAAGAAAAAGACAAATTCTTTCTTGTCACTTGTCACTTGTCACTTGTCACTTGTCACTTTCTTCCAAGTCACTGGTCACTCTTGATCAGCGTGCGATGTGCCCGGTCGGCTCGCCGGAGTTGTCTTCCATTTCGTCGGTTTCGAGGTTCGGGCCGAGGGCGCGGATGCCGGACATGCGTAAACGAATTTCGTTGGGGTTGCTGGCGTTGCGCAGCGCTTCGCGCGCCGAGATGAGCCCGGACTGAAACAAATTGAAAAGCGATTGATCGAACGTCTGCATGCCGTACTGCGAAGTGCCGGCGGCGATGGCGTTGGGGATCATCGACGTTTTATCTTCGTTCACGATGTAATCGCGAATGAGGCCGGTGGCGATCATCACTTCGACGGCTGGTACGCGGGTCACGTTATTGATCTCGCGCACCAGGCGCATCGAAATGACGGCCTTGATGATGCTCGCCAATTGCAGGCGCACGGACTTCTGCTGGTGGGGCGGATAAGCGGAGACGATGCGGTTCACGGTTTCGGTGGCGTCCAGCGTGTGCAGCGTGGAGAGCACCAGGTGGCCGGTCTCGGCCGCGGTCAGCGCGGTGGAGATGGTTTCGTGGTCGCGCATTTCGCCGACCAGAATCACGTCCGGATCTTGACGCAGCGCGGCGCGCAGGGCGTCGCCAAACGAGTGTGTGTCGACGTCCACTTCGCGTTGCGTGATGTAGGCGCGGCGGTCGCGGTGCAGAAACTCGATGGGGTCTTCGATGGTTACGATGTGGCCGCTGCGCGTCGAGTTGATGCGGTCGATCATTCCGGCCAGCGTCGTTGACTTGCCCGAGCCCGTGGTGCCGGTCACCAGAATGAGACCGCGCTCTTCTTCGGCGATTTTTTCAATCACCGGCGGCAAACTCAGTTCCGTGATGCTGCGAATCGTATCGGGGATCACGCGCAACACCATCGCGACGGTGCCGCGCTGTTGAAAAACGTTCACGCGAAAGCGGCCGAGCGAGGGAATGCCGTAGGCGATGTCGACTTCGGACTCTTCTTTAAAGCGCTTCTTCTGGCGATTTCGAGTTTTACCAAATGAGTAGCAAAAAGCAGCCAGGTTTTGAGAAGCTTG
>JBBJMB010000167.1:0-8208 GCA_037719755.1 Pyrinomonadaceae bacterium | reverse complement strand
CCGACTCTTAAATCATCGTCTTCTCTGATCTTCAGATAAGCATGTTGATCCATCATGACGGTCATCGCCCAGTGGCTCGGTGAGGCGCTTGGCGCTTGGCGCCCGGGGCGAAAATGAAGCGCCGGCTGCGGAAGTCCCAAGTCAAACGAGGCATCGCGCTTGCCAAGACCGATGATCGCCTGATCGTGCTCTGGAATTGATTGGACATAAGCCCATACTTGCAGCGCCGGCAGTAGTCCTGTCAGCGTCTGGCGGGCGATTACATTGCGAATCCGGATCTGCTCTTGCGCTGTCTTGTAAAGACCGACATCATGAGTCAAGTAGCAGCCGGGTCGCAACACGATGTCCATGGGTGACGTGACATGCGCCTTGGAAAACTCATCAGCCACGACGTCATACCAAGCCGATCCAGCTCCTGATAATATTATTGGAGCGCGCGCAAAACGATTGGCTTCGCTGAGCAGGCTCACGGTTTCCACAGCGCGTCGCAGGAACTGCCGGATTTCGTGCTCTTCAGTGAGTATACCTTCATAGATTTCGATGCCGGCCAGCAGCAATGCGTCAGGCAATCGCTCAACCCCGCTCAAGGCTTTCGCTTGTTGCTCGGCGTTGCGGACGCCGGCGCGGCCGCCCTGACGCCAAGCTCCAACAACACCGAGAGGTTTGGCCCCGCTCGCCGTAGAAACGGCCCAACTGATCCGCGTTATCTTCAGAATCAATCAAACAGAAGTATTCGAACTGAGGGTCGCGAATCAACCCGGAGATTATCTCCAAGTTTTGTCTGCCCACCAGCTGGTTGGCCATCAATACTCGACGCACACCGTGTTGATAAGCCACCTGTGTTTGATGCGCGGTGGCCAGAGTGATTCCCCAAGCCCCGCCCGCCAGCTGGCGGGCAAAAAGTTTTGGCGCCATGGTTGTCTTACCATGTGGGGCAAGATTAAACGCATATTCACGCATGAACTGCTGCATCCAGCGGAGGTTATGTGCCAGGCGTTCCTCATACAACACAGCCACGGGAAGGCTCATGTCCTCGCGCAGGAGGTTCCACGCGGGCCGGCCCGCGACGGATAACCTGTGCACGCTTTCCGGGGAGCCTAAACCCTTATTCAGAGGGTTGATTTTTGAGATCATGCATTTTAACTGTCCTTGATACGCAAATTGCGGAGCTCATATGTGGTGTCTTTGTCATTGAGTAATGCGTCAGCAAATACTGACGTATCAAGATCTCAGATACGGCAAAGACAATATCCGCACAAGGATCATACGGCAGCGTCCGCCTTATTCAGCCTCGCGATTAATCAACCTCTCAAGCGTCAAAGCAGTGAAAGTTCTCGACGCTCACGCGCGCGCCTCCTCCTCCGATCAACGGCTTGCTCAACTATTCTTGAAAATGTTGTCGCCGAGGAAATTGGCGCGAATGTAACGAACGGTGTCGTGCAGCGTTTCGGCCGGATCGCGTGGCTTGAAGTCAAGCTCTTTTTCGGCTTTTGATGAATCCAGGTACCAGAAGTGCTCGGCCATTTCGATCTCAATCGGCTCAATTGGCGGCGCCATGTTCCAGTGCCGGTAAAGCGAATGAATCATGCGCGAGCCGGTGACGATTAGTTTTGAGGGCAACGAAGCGCGGCGCGTTCACGCGCGTTAAGCGCTCGAGCCGGCAAAGAGATGCGCGAACGTCCAATTGGCGGCGCCGAGCAGATATCTTTCCCCATGGCGGCGCGCTCCATGGCGACGATCAAAGCGGCGGCCGCATCGCGCGCGTCGACAAAGCTGACGCCCCCTGAAGGAACGGCGTTGATTTTGCGGCCCAGGAAATCAAGGATGAATTTGGTTGAGCCGAGGCGTGCGTCGCCCGGGCCCAAAAGCAAGCTCGGGTTGACGATCACGAGCCGTCGTCCCTGTCCGCCGAAGCGCTCAAGAGCGGTTGTTTCTTGATATACCTTGCTGATGTAATACGGCCAGCGCGAGATGATGTCGAGCGGCGTCGGCCACGCTTCGTCGGGAGTCGCGTCGCCGTTTTCGGTGACGGCGATGGTGCCGCTCGTCGATGCCATCACCATCGACTGGACGCCGACGGCGCGCGCCGCATCGCACAGCAGCCGCGTTCCGTTCACGTGCAAATCGTACATCTCATGCGCATCGTCGCGGTCGCGCGACACGCGTCCGGCAGGTGGTAAATATCTCGCACGCCCTCGACAGCCCGCGCCCATCGTCCGTCGAAGTGATCGAGCCGCGCACCACTTCGACGCCCGCCTCCTGAGCCATGCCGGAGCGGATGTGGCCAGCACCCGCAAATTTCGCGCGCCGCCATCAAGCAACTGTCGCACAAGATGTGTGCCCAAAACCGGTTCCCCCGGTGATCAGTGTTTTCGGCTCGGCGAGTTTCGCGAGCGCGAGCTTCTCGCCGTTTTAGGCGCGCGGTTTCGCGGAGCGCTGGTGGTTGATGGCATACGTCTGGGTTTTGGCGGGCGCTTCTATCTGCCGCGCACACCAAGATACCGACTTGGCGACAGGGCTCTGGTCAGTACCGCCTGCTTCAGCTGGGCGGGTTTTGGTGACGCAACAACCCGCCCAGCTTAAGCAGGCGGTGCTGACAGCAATCCACTTCCTCGGTGTGGCTGCCATAGTTCAAGCGTCGTTAGTCTGCGGTAGCGGCCAGTTCGGTCAGCTCTGATGGTTGATTCGCCTCGGTCGCGTGGCGGTGGTCATGCTTCCAGTGGCGCCGCAGTGCTTCGACATCGAAGCGCCTCTTCGTGCGTCGCGCAAGTTCTCCACCTCATGCTTGACGAGCGCCGCGATCAAACGGTGGGCCTCCGACTTGGGCATTCCTTGCGCGAGATGCTCCAATTCCTCAAACGACAAAAAGCGCCCGATGCGCGCGCCGATATCGCGGCTCTTCAGTAGGTTGGAACCTTTCGGCAGCGCTTCGTAAGTGCCGTGCAGGTAGATGGGAAGAATCCCTACGCGGCTATTAAGGGCGAGATACCCGATGACCGGCTTAAAGTCGCTGACTTCGCCCGTCATAGACCTGGTGCCTTCGGGAAAGATCAAGGCGTTGTAGCCGCGCTCGAGAAACGAGCGCGCATGGCGCAGCGACTTGCGCAAACTGCCGCTGCGCTCCATCGGCACCAGGTTGGTGAAATTATCCATGTAGGCGCGCTTGTATTTGTTGTCAAAGAAATAATCGGCGGCCGCAAGCGCCACCAGATCTTTGCCGCTTTCGCCAAGCGCCATCTTCACCAGTCCCATATCAAGGTGCGAAGAGTGATTGGCGGCGACGATAAAGTTGGCGTGAACGGGATGTTGTTGCGGCCCGCGTATGTCGAATGCAAAAACTTTTCGTAAAACGCCTGCTGCAGCACATCGAGCCCTTTGTTGCCGACGGTGCGGACGATGGAGGGGATAAAGATTTCGCCGTCATCCGCGCCTTCCATTTGCGCTCTCGCGTCGGCGGCTTCTTTTTGCGCGGCCGATGGCCGGCGCGTGACCCGCCCGGCCAGTTCGCGCACATCGCGCACCTCTGTGAGCGTGTCGGGCGAGATCAGAGTCGCGCCGGTTTGCTCAAGCGCCGTGCTCAGTTCGACGAACATCAAGCTGTCAAAGCCGAGATCGCTTAAACGCGAATCGAAGCTGACTTGGGCGCGCGGCCGATTTGAGACCTGCGCCACCACGTCGAGCAGCCAATTGGCATCCGTGTGCCGCGCTTCGTTTTTGCGCGCTTGCCTGGTGGCGACGCTGCGCAAGCGCTCCTCAATCGCCTGCATGGACGCGGCGACTTCCTGCCGCTTGACTTTGCGCGTCGCCGTGCGCGGCAGCTCCGCGTCGGTGAAATGCAGCACCTTGACGCGCTTGAAGAAAGGAATCGTCGAAGACACGTCGCGAAAATGACTCTCGATGCGCTCGCGCACCTCGGCCCCGGAAAGCGCGATGTCGTAATCGTTATCGGGCACCACGATGCAGGCCACTTTCTCGCCGGTTTCGTCGGGCAAGCCGACCACGCTTAATTCCTTGATGAAAGGCGAAGTTTGGTAAATCTCCTCGATCTCGTCCGGGTAAACATTTTTGCCGTTGCTGTCGACGATGATGTCCTTCGACCGCCCGACGAGATATAAATTACCTTCTTCGTCGATGCGCCCCAGATCGCCCGTGTGCAGCCAGCGGTCTCTGATCGCCGCGCGCGTCGCTTCTTCGTTTTCGTAGTATCCGACCATCACGTTGGGGCCGCGCGCGATCACTTCGCCGACGCCGCTTGCGTCCGCGTCGGCGTTGCGCACCTCAACGCCGGGCAGCGGCTTGCCGACGCTTCCGGCAATCAACTGATTTGACGGGCGGGCCACGGTCAGCACCGGCGACGCTTCGGTCAGGCCGTAGCCTTCGAGAATCGTAAAGCCGAGGCCGTGAAAATCCTGCTTAATCCGTTCTCCCAGCGCCGAGCCGCCGCTAATTAAATAGCGCACGCGGCCGCCCATGCCTCGATGAATCGGAAAGAAAACAAGCTGACCCAAATTAAACGGCGTCTTATCGCGCAGCCAGCTGTTGGCGCGAATCAACAGCTCGGCCGCTTCGCCGACGCGCGCGCTGCGCTCGTTAAACTTGGTCATAATGCGGCGGTGCAGCAATTCCCACAGCGCCGGCACGCCGACCATGCCGGTGACGTAGCCGTTCTTGATCGCGCGCGAAAGCGCTTCGCCGGACAGCTCCGGCAGATAAGTGATTTGCGCGCCGCGGCTCAAAGGCGCCAAAAAGCCGGTGGAAAACTCAAACGTGTGATGCAGCGGCAGCACAGAGAGCACGCCGTCGCGAGTCGTCATGTCGATGACCGCCGAAAGCATCGAAACCATGTGCGTGAGCGCGGTGCGAAAGCATCACGCCTTTGGGCCGGCCGGTGGTGCCCGAAGTAAAAATCAGCGACGCCACCGACTGCACCTGAATTTTCTGCGGCAAAAGAGCGAGCGCTTCGGTCTCGATCCGCTCGTCTGTGAGCGCGAAAACTTCCGCGTAGGTCCAGATGCGCGTCGCCCCAAGTCCGCCCTCGGCGAGCCGCGCGGCCATGTCGGGGTGCTTTTCAAGCATCTCCGCGCTTAAGACGATGCCCGTCGCGTTGCCGCTTCCCACGAAGTTGACGATCTCCTCAGGCGTGCTCTGCGGATCGACGGGAATGCAGGTCGCTCCGGTCTTCAAGATGCCGAAGTAAGTCATGCCCCACTCGGGCGCGTTGTGACTCCACAGCAGCACCCGCTCGCCGCCTCGAACCGCGCGACTGATGAAAAAAGCCGCGGCGCGGTTGGCCAGTTCGCGCACATCCGCGTAAGTGTATTGCTCTTTGACGCCGTCGCGCTCGATGCGCATCGCGACGCGAGTGGCGTGGCGCTTGGTGGAAGTCTCAAAGAGTTCGAGCAGATCGCGGTAAGTGTAAACGCGCTTCGGCTTTTGCCGCATGTCTTCTTCGAGCGTCGGAAAGACCCATTTCTTTAAGCCCGCGAAATGGATGTGCATCCAGTAGTCGTACCAATCGTATTTCTCCGGGTGCCAAGGCAAAAGCGCTTGCTCTTCGGCGGGGATGCGCGCAAACAGCGAGCGCACGTTGTCGGCGCGAAAGATGTAAGAGTTCTCGACCATAAATGGCCGAAACATGTCAAAGGCTTCGCGCGTTTCACGCGTAATCTCTTCGACACGCGCGACGCGCTCTTTGGCGCGGTCGATCACGTCGGTGACACGGCCGCCGCCCCATGACGGGCGCACGCGCTCAAGCAGCGACGAAACTTTTTTCGCCGCGGCGTTGACCATCGGCGTGGAAATTTTTTCGTAGCGCGAGGTGGTCACCGGCCTGGCTTCCATGCGTCCGGCGATCTCGTTGATGAAACGAAAGCCGGTTTCCTTTTCCTGAAAATGCTTGCGCTTGTAGAGGCCGACCAGGCTGACGATGCGGCGCATGTCGTTCAGTTGACATCGCCCGTGGCCGCAGGTAAACAAGGCGCGGCTCGCCCACGCAGGCCTCGCCGGCCACGGCCAGCATCACCGACGCGACTTGGTCTACGGGCGTAATGTCAAGCACCAGCTTTCGTTGACCGGAATCTGCGTTTGGCCTTTGAGCGTAATAAAGATGAGCGGCGCGGTGGTCGTAAAACCTTCGTTCCAGCCCGAAACGGATAAGCAAGCGCCGACTCGACGATGCTCGGGCGCACAATTGAGCGCACCATGCCCTCTCTGCGGCCACCAATTGCTCGCCCAAACTTTTGGTGTAGGTGTAGACGTTAGGCCAGCCCCAAAAACTGGCGCGCTCGATGCCCAAATCCGTGAGGCGCGTGCGCATCCAGACTTTGCGCTCGCGGGCGACGGCGACGCCGATCGCGTCCAGATCATCGGGATCGCGTCCCTCTTCGATCAAACGCTGGCGAGCTTGTTCGCGAAAGCGTGCGACCATCATCGCGTCGCGCGCTTCTTCGCGCACGCGCACTGAAAGTTTTTCGCAGTCCCTGATTTCCTGCTCAACCGAGAACTGCGTATCGGTTAGTTCCTCGCGCCGCGGAAAATAGCCCACCACGGGATCGCTCTCCCACACGGGGCCCGAGCGATTGCCGGCGACAAAGCAGGTCGAGATGTGCACCAGGGCGGGGCGCCGCATGCGCTTCGCAAACGCGATCACATTCCGTGTGCCCACCACGTTGGTGCGCAACGCGCTTTCAAGCGTCGGATTGAAGGTGACGTTGCCGGCGCTATTGATCACGACATCAACGTCGTCGGCCACCGCCTGCGCTTCCTGCTCGCTGAACCCGAGATTGTTTTCGCCTATGTCGCCATTAACGACGACCACCTTGTCGCGAATAAAATCCTCAAAGGCGGCGCCCCACACGGCGCGCACAGGATCGAAGGGCGGCGCGGTGATGACGCTGTTCCAAAAACGTGCTTCGGACTCGATTTGCGAGCGCGCGCGAACGGTGACGTACACGCGCGCCACATTCGGAAAGCGGTGCAGCAGCATGCTCAGGGTTACTTTGCCGACGAAGCCTGTGCTGCCGATGAAAAAGATTTTCCGGTTGTTGTAGATTTCCGTGGGAGATAATTTCATAAGCCGCGCCTCACTCCACGTCGCAGATGCCGATCATCGGTTGGTGTAGCATCGTGATCTGCGCCGAGCGGCCCATGTAGCTGCGGGCCATCGCGATCGCTTCCGTCAAATTGTCGGCACGGTCCCAGCCGAGCCGCTCGGGAACGTGAGCGTTTTCGGCTCCGGCGGCGATCACTTTGCCAACGTGCTGGCGACCGTTTTCGCCCCAATACCACATGAAAAACGGATGCGCTCCGTGGTAAGCGTTGCCGCGCCGGTACATCTCCACGTAGGAGGGATTATTCGCAAACTCCCGCTCGTATTTGTCGCGCAACACGGCGGCGTCGCGCGTCTCGGGCAACAGGCGGTTGAAAAACTCTATGTAGCTCGGATGGAAGTTGTGGTCAAACTCGTCGTAGCACGGATGGTGCAGAATCAGCACGCCGCCCTCTTTCAGCAAAGGCTTGTGGCGATACATGTTGTAGTGGTAGCCGAGGGCCATCACCTGCACGAGCAGCGGATTGAGAATCGAGTACACGTTGTAAGGCGAGATGTCCGGAATCCCGGTAATCAAAATATCGCACTGGCCGGAGACGGGAATCGCATACTGGTCGAAATTCTTTTCAAAATTTTAGCGTGCGTCGGCTCGGTTTTGCCCGCGTGACAGGCGATCACTTCATACTGCGACGGCACGGCGTGCAGCAATCTGCGCCGGGCCCGCGCGGAAGCCTGCCCATAGAGAAGCGCATGGCTTCAAACTTCATCCGGTCAAAGGCGGAGAACTCGTCTTCGTTTTTGAGGAGAAAGTCCATTTCGCCTTTGTACATGCGGTTGTTAAGGGCCGTCTCGATGTGAAAGACGTTCATGTGCTGGTCTACGATTTTGCCGAGCCGGTCAACTTTGTGAGTGAGCGCCGAGCGCTTCGGGTCCATGTAGCTGTCCGAATCGCGTATCGTCTGCGGCTCGTGGTGCGCGCGCAGCGATTCGTAGTCGCATAAACCCACCGCAACCGATTTGTGGCCGCCGTCCATCGGCACCAGATTGATGTTGACGTAGATGACCAGGTCGCTTTCGGCCGCCCGCCGGTTGATCCGCAGCGGTTCTTTGTGCTTCGTTTCGCCGAGCAACACCAGGCCGTCGGGCGCTTCGGCGTCGTG
>JBBJMB010000166.1:0-8230 GCA_037719755.1 Pyrinomonadaceae bacterium | reverse complement strand
AATTTAGTGACGTAACGTCTGGTACAATTATTTCATCGCGCAAGAGCTTTCAATTAATTATTTACGGATTCACTTATTGCTTGAGCAGCAAAGCGCAGGCAGAGGAGGTCACAACTGATGGAAGCCACCAGAGTCACTGTTGACGAAGTAAAGGAGCGGATGGATCGCGGCGAGCCGCTGTTCTTCTTAGACACACGCAACCCGCAGGCGTGGGCAGATTCCGCGAGCAAGCTGCCGGGTGCGGTTCACATGGGTGTGGATGAAGTTGAGACTCGCTTGAACGAGATTCCGCACGACCGCGCCGTCATCACCTACTGTACTTGACCGCACGAAGGGTCAAGCGCCGGTGCGGCGCAGATACTTGCAGAGCATGGCTGGAAAAGCGTGCATCCGCTTTACGGAGGCTTCGACGCCTGGGTCAAGGCCGGTCACACCGTCGAGCAGAAGGAATAAACCACCGAGTTGGAACGGCGCTAATTCGACAACCACATTTGTCAGGACGTTCGTCACGACCGTAATGCTCGACGCCGCCATTGCCGCACCCGCGATGATCGGCGACAGCAAAATGCCGAAGAGCGGGTACAGCGCTCCGGCGGCTAAAGGCACGCCGAGCACATTGTAGATAAACGCGCCGAACAAGTTCTGCTTGATATCTGTTAATGCAGTGTTGGCTCACTCGCCGCTATGCTGATGGCCTTGCCCTATGGGTTGCCCCTTCGGTGGTTCGGTGATGCCTTCTCTGACCCTTCGGGTGACTTCTTCGTACATATCCGGAGGCAGCACTCTGACCATCGTCATCATGCCCATGAAAGAACCGGTCCAGCCCGGCGGCAAGCCGTAGGTTTCAGGCTTGGCGACTTCTTTGTCCATGAACATCACCATATCCTGCGGGTAGCCGGGAACACGCTTGCGGCGCATTTCATCTTTGGGGTTACTGACCTGGCCGAGCCTTTGGTTTTCGCCAGGTTGAACTTGTGAGCCTTTGCCCTGATCGGGCGATTGTGGTTGCGCCCCCGCCTGCTGCTGCTGGCCATGCCCGGCATGTTGATCGTGCCCGCTACCGCCGCCGCCGTGTTGTTGCTGCTGAGCACTCGGCCCAACTAGGTTTGAGATGTTCCGCTCCGGCGAGGTGCTTTCACCGGTTCCTCTTCCGAATGCCGGCCCCAAATCACCGGAAAGAGCGTGCCCTTGCGTGACAATACCCATGCCTTCTTCCATACCTTTACCGGTCTGCGTTCCGTGGACGGCGTGCGACATCGGCCCGACCATTGAAACCATCTGATTCATCATGTGGTGCGGCAGGTGACAGTGCAGCATCCAGTCGCCGGGAGCAACTGCGTCAAACTCGATGTCTCTGGCCTGCGCCACGCCCACTAAGACAGTATTGCCCGGATACCACGCGGTCTCAGGAATGCGGCCGCCTTCCGTGCCGGTGACGTAGAACTGGTTGCCGTGGATGTGCATCGGGTGGTGATCCATGCCCATGTTAATCATGCGGATGCGCACGCGCTCGCCCTGCTTAACGAGCATCGGCGTCGTGGCTGGGCCCGCCTTACCGTTTAAGGTGAGCCAATTGAACTCCATCGCCAATGTGTTCGGGATGGGGTTGTTGGGCAAAAGCGCCCATTCCTGTAAAACGATGCCGAAATCTTTGTCGACGCGCGGCTGATATGGGTTCTTCGGGTGGATGATAAAGAAGCCGATCATGCCCATCATCTCTTGCATCGCCATGTGCGAGTGGTAAAAGAACGTGCCGTTCTGCTTGAGCGAAAATTCGTAGGTGAACGTTTGCCCGGGTTCGATCAAGGGCTGGTTTAGGAAAGGCACGCCGTCCATCTCGGGCGGAACTTCGAGGCCGTGCCAGTGCATGGATGTACCTTCAGGCAACTTGTTCGTTACGTGAATGCGCACGCGGTCGCCCTCGTTGATCTCGATTGTCGGGCCCGGGCAACTGCCGTTGTAACCCCAGGCGTACATCTCCTTGCCCGGAAGCAGCGTGGTTTTAACGACCTCCGGGATGAGGTGAAAAACCTTGACGCCGCCTTCCATCTTCCACGGCAGTTTCGGCACATCGGGCACCACGACGGGCATATTCGTTCCCGGAGCGCTTGGTGAGCGGTTGTCTGTTTTCGGCGGCGCCTGTGTCTGCGGAGCTGCGTGGCCGTGCTGCTGGTGCTGTGCGGCGGCGGGAGAAGCGTTAGCGCCCGCCACAAATCCTGCCGCCCCGATGAGCGACGAACGTCTCAAAAAATTGCGTCGACTGTTATTCATTGATGATTACTCCTGTCGCGGAATCACCTGCTTTAAAGCTTCAAATAAGTGCGCACTCTCTGGGTGCGCTCTACCTGTCTTCACCGCCGCCCGACATCTCGCTACTTGAGGAAGTCAAAGATTCCTCGGTTCCACCGCCACCATCCCCCGATCCGGAGACGGCATCGAGCCCGCCGCCCATCAGCAGAAAGCCGCGAATCCCCGTCAGGCCCCGCCGCAAATCGACGAGCGCGCGGGCGTATTCAACCTGAACCTGAAAGAGAGTGCGCTGAGCGATCAGAACTTGTGGGTAAGAGGCGGCCATCTGCCTGAAATTCGTCAGATACATGTCGTATGCGGATTTAGCGCGTGGAACAACTTGGGTGCGATACCGCTCCGCCACTTGCTGCGCGTTGCGGTAGTTGCGAAAGGCCGTGGCGAAGCGCGTCCGGGTTGTAGCTCCAAACGCTCGACATCGCGTTCGGCGATGTCCACTTCGGCCGTGGCGGCGGCTATTCCGCCTTGGTTGCGGTTGAAGATGGGAAGCGTCACGCCGGCTTCGATGAAGCCTTCCGGTCCAACTTTGCGATTGCCTTGCATCCTCCAACCGCTCGTTGTTGTAGCCGAAGCCTCCACGCAAGAACAAATCAGGCGTTCGCTCGGCGCGGGCAGAGTGAGGCGCGCCCGGGCAGTTTCCACCGCCGCCCGCGCCTGGCGAAGATCCGGACTCTCTTTAAGCAATGAGGCGATGGCCTGCTCTTGGTCGAGCGCTTGAATGCCCGCTTCGAGATTGCCTTCCAAACGCGTGGGCTTCAGATTAGGAGCGCCGATTGAGGCGGCGAGCAAACGCCAGACGCCTTCGCGATCGTTTCTCGCACGCAGCAAGTCTATCTCCGCCCGTTGTGCTTCGATCTCGATTTCCAGTTGGTCGGGACGGTCGGATTGGCCGACGTTATAAAGCTCGCCAGTGATACCAACGGCCTCATTAGCTAGACGCGAAAGCTCACTTCTTAGCTCAACCAATGCTTGCGCCCCGAGGGCGTCAAAGTAGAGAGCGCGCACGGTGTTCAAAACGCGCTGGCGCTGCGTTGCGGCAGTGATCTCTGCCTGATCAGCCTGGCGCGCGAAGACATTGCTTCGTTTCTTGAGCTTGCCGCCCAGCGGAATGGTTTGCTCGACGAAGAACATGTGCTCGCTGCTCTCGGAGAAGGCACGGACGGCGAACTCTTCGCCCATGTAGCCGACGACCGGATTGGGAAAGAGGCCGGCTTGGCGGCGGCGCCCCAATGCGGCCCGGATGGAGGCTTCGGCCTGCGCGACGGTTGGGCTGTTCTTGAGAGCCATCTGCTCCAACTCTTCCAAGCGCATCACCGGGCCGGATGAGAATTCGTCAGTTGTTTGCTGCTGCCTTGGGGCAGCGCCTGGGCCGGTCTCCATCTCATGACCGGCGTGTTGTTGCTGCTGTGTTGTGGGCGTCGTCGTTCCCTGTGAGGGCTGTGCTTCTTGCCGCTCAGGCTGTTCGTGCCCCTCATGCAGCTGCTGGCCGCTTGCCCGCGGTGGCGGCGATTGATTTGGGGCAGCCGGTGAGGCGTGCTGCCGTATTGTGCGCTGCTCTGTAGTGCTGTGACCATCGTGCTGCTGCTGCTGCCCTCGCGCCGTCGTGATTAGCACCGCGAAAACGACCAATCCCCATGCGGCAAACACTAAGAAAATGCCCCGACAAGCACGCGCTGCCGCGAATCTGGAGTGCTTCATGACTTGCTCCTCTAGTAGATCGAGAAAGGTGATTGCACAGACGAGTGGATTTACTTGAGATCAGCCACGCAGGCCGACCCACAGTCCTCTGGCTGCGATCAGTTCTTAGATTGTATGAGAATTGCGCGCGGATAGGTTTCGATTAAACGGCCGGAGAGGCCGCACCGAAACCTGAGCATGAAGGGCCTAAATACGGAAAATGCTGATCAAAAGATGAAGTGGTAAGGTCGTGCGGTGCGAGACGTTGGTTGTGAATCAAGCGTGAGAGCCGTTTCGTGGCGGCTTCCTGATTGCCAACTGTCCTCGCCAACTCCGCTTGCGTTCCACTCTGCTTGTCAAGGATGGCAGCGACAAAGGTCGTGATGGCTTTGAGTTGATGCCCATGCGCCCACGGCAGCACCTCTCTGATATACTCCATTAAGCGTGTAGTCGAAGAATCTAAGGTCGTCATAACCCGATTCTCTAACGAGTCTTGCACTCGTGGCTACACGCCTTTTATCAAATGTGTCCAGACATCAGCCTCAAGCCCTGTAAAAATAAAGAGCTTCTCTGTGTGCTGCCAGACGATGCCGCGATGATGAATTTGTTGACGTAGGGTGTTGCGGAGGAGATCCTTCATTATGTTTATGCGGTCGACGTTTAGCTCCCCCGCGGGCGTTTGAATATAGCTCCTCACCGGGATTGGATCGGCGCTGGCCGAGTCGATTATTGCGGCCAGCGGCAACGCTTCATCTCTTAAATTGTGGAAGGTTGTGATTTCGTTAGATCGCACCACCCAGTCCGCAGAAAATTTGAGATCTTTCTGTTCTAATGCCGCCCGCGCACCACCACGAGAGCGCATCGGCAGTGGGGGTTTGCCGATGCGCTCCCACAGGGCTGCTGAAGTTTCTCTCATCGCGCAAGCCCATGTGGCGTAGCGCGGCGGTGACGGTGCGTCGGCCACGGGCCAAGAGGGTGCCCACCATGAGCACCTGCACGTGATGCCAAGTGGGCTGCGAAAAGGCTGACTCAAAGTGCTGCATTACGGTTAGAATGGGTATGGAGAGGGGCATTGGCTGTGACCTCGGGCAAGGATGGTGGTATCGCAACTTCCATCTTACAACGAGTCATGGCGATGGCCCTTTCCCTTCTCAATAATGTACAAAGTCGAGCTGAGAGTTGTTATGCTCAGATGACGAAGAAGTGTTTGAAACAGAAGTATCAAAGAAATCGCGAGGGCAATAAGTTTTATGCTTTGGAAAAACCAGCGGCAAAGCAGTAACGTTGAGGACCGGCGCGGCCCGTCAGGCGCCGGGCTGGCGGTCGGCGGAGGCATCGGCTCTATTCTGGTTTTGCTGATCGCGCTGCTTTTCGGCGCGGACCCGCAGGCGCTGTTAGAGCAGTTGTCGGGCAACCAGGGAGCGGCGCCCGACACGCAGCAAACTGCGCGGCCTGTTAATCGCGAAGAGGAAGAGCAGAGGCAGTTTGTGTCGGCGGTGCTGGCCGGAACCGAAGACGTGTGGCGTGATGTCTTTCGTCGATCGGGTCGTCAATACAAAGAGCCGACACTCTATTTGTTCACCGGTCAAGTGCGCTCGGCTTGTGGTTTCGCGGGATCATCCGTCGGACCATTTTACTGCCCCGGCGATGAAAAAGTCTATCTTGATTTTTCGTTCTTTCGCGAACTGAAGGCGCGGTTTCGCGCTCCGGGCGACTTCGCTCAAGCATATGTCATCGCACATGAGGTCGGCCACCATGTGCAAAATTTGATGGGCACCTCCGACCAAGTCACCGCGATGCAAAGCCGCATGAACGAAGCGCAAGCCAATCAGCTGTCCGTGCGACTTGAGCTGCAAGCGGACTTTTACGCCGGCGTGTGGGCGCACTACGCGCAAAAAAAAGGTATCCTCGAAGCAGGCGACATCGAAGAAGCCTTGCGCGCCGCGTCGGCCATCGGCGATGACCGGCTTCAGCAACAGACAAGGGGGTACGCCGTTCCAGACTCGTTCACTCACGGCACTTCCGAACAACGCGCCCGCTGGTTCCGGCGCGGGTTAGAGACGGGCGACATCCGGCAAGGAGATACCTTCCGCGCGCGCAGTTTGTGAAACGCTGACATCTCACAAGCGCGCCTGACTCACCGCCGCAGACGCAAAAAGAGAGAGCGCGCGCGCACGCGCGGAGGTGGCGCCGAGAGTGATAATTTCGCGGCCCCACCTCCGGGCGCGCTCTCTTTCTCTTTGCGTCTGCGGCGGTGAATGTGGTGTGCCAACCTTGTCAGTTTCGATTGAGCGCATTCGTAGCTCGTCCGCTTTTTGATTCAATTTATGAGCGACTCCTCGCAAGATTTCATTTATACTCGCGCACGCTATGATTCAAGCCGCCCTGGTGCTTAATCCCACTAACACCCGCTTTCGAGTGCTCGCGATGTTGATGGCGCTCGCCGCGCTCACTTACATGGATCGCTTGTGTATTTCCGCCGCCGCTCCGGCCATTTCGCAGGAGTTCGGATTTTCGCCGTCACAAATGGGATACATCTTCAGCGCCTTTACGCTTTCCTATGCGTTTTGAGATTCCCAGCGGATACTTGGGCGATCATTACGGAACCCGCGGACTGCGCGCAGGCCACAACGTACGCGGGGCGCTCGTCGGACGCAACGTGCTTTTCCGGAGACGATGACCGCTGGCAGTGGCGGAAGCGGTCGGCGGCATATTTATCAAGGATGGTCGGCGCCGATGCCGTCGCCGCGCAAGCAAACTATCGCGGACGAGATTTAGACTGGGTGAGTCGTCACTTCAGTTAACTCCGATTAAGAGTAAGCGCAGATGCTTTAGCTTTGCGACCCTTGGCGTCTTCACTTTGCGCTGCTTTGTGTTTAGATATTGACCCTCAATTATGACCGGATTGAGCGGAAACTTTTGTCCGCTCATAAGCCGGGAGGTTTTTGAATGCCATGCGAATGAAATTTCAAACTAATGAACGCCAGCTATCGCCGAAGACGTCGCCATCACTTCACCTTTTTGATTGGCTTCATCTTGCTCTCTTAATCGTTCTGACGCTTTGTTGCGGACGGGAAACGGGGGCGCAAACGGATTGGCCTTACGTCGGCGGCGACGCGGGCGGGACGCGCTACTCCAAGCTCGACCAAATCACTCGCCGGAACGTTCAAGCTTTGCGGGTGGCTTGGACCTTTCGCACAGGCCCTCACCAATTGCCGGTTTTCGATTGGACGTATCCTTCCATTCAATGCGCGCCCGTTGTGGTGGACGGCGTGATGTACCTCACGTCTGCGGATACGCGGGTGATCGCGCTGGAAGCTGCGAGCGGGCGCGAGCTGTGGCGGTTCGATCCGCGGCGAACGAAACTCAGCTACCTGTCGAATCGCGGCGTCGCCTACTGGTCAGACAATCGCCCGGGGGGAGCGCGGCGCATCTTGTTGGCCATCTGAAGGAAAGTTGTTGCCTGACGCGCGCACAGGCAAACCTGATCCGACGTTGGCGCGAACGGAGTGGTGGAGTTGCGTACGGGCGTTGAGAGACTTGACCGCTGGTTTACGGAGTTACTTCGGCCCCGGCGATCTTCAATGATTTGATTGTGCTTGATTTTCGCTGACGAAGGGTTTGTGGCCGCGCTGGTGACATACGCGCCTTGACGTGCGCACTGACGCGAAGTTTGGCGCCACACGATACGCGCCCGGGCGAGTTCGCTTATGAGACTGGCAGGGAACTTCATGGCAAGAGCGCGGGGGCGCGAACGCTGGGGGCGGCGTGCGAATTGATGCCGAGCGCGGCTTAGTCTTGCCGGTCGGGTCGGCGGCGCACGACTTTGGCGGCGGCGACCGCGGCGATGTTGTTTGCGAATTGCGTGGTCGCGCTCGACGCCCGCACGGGCAAACGCGTGTGGCATCATCAACTAATTCGTCACGATTTATGGGATTACGATTTACCGGCGCCACCGTTTCTGGTGACCGTCGAGCACGACGGCAAAAAGATCGCAGCGGCCGCCCAAGTGACCAAGACCGGCTACGTCTTTTTGTTTGATCGCGCGACCGGCAAACCGCTCTTTGATATTCTAGAGCGTCCCGCGCCGCCATCGGACGTGCCCGGCGAACATCCGTCGGCGACGCAAGTCTACCCCGTCAAACCACCGCCATTTGTCCGCCAGGGTTTTACCGAAAACGACATCACTGACATTTCGCCCGCCGCGCGCGAGTATGTGCGCGCGCGCCTCGCCAAGATGCGCTAC
>JBBJMB010000165.1:0-8276 GCA_037719755.1 Pyrinomonadaceae bacterium | reverse complement strand
GATTGGCGGACGCTTTGGTCAGACGGGTAGCGCGGCCCATAAACGAAGCGGAAATTTTGCGGGAATGGGTGGAAGCGTTGAAGAAAGACAGCCGCAACAAAGACGCCCTCGATCTTCCGTACGGAAGATCGAGGGCGTCTTTAAATTCACTGGTTGCCGGCTCAGCTCAATGCTCCACTCTTTAAACTTTAGATGGAGCCATGACACTGATTTCAGCGCTTGGACGCCACTCGCTCTTTCCCGGAGCGTAAGTGGTCGCTTCCGTCTCACGCAGGCAAGGTTTCCTGACTCCCGGCTCAAACGCTTAAGCTTCGCGGCCTTCCCAATCTACGCTATGAGATCAGTGACCATCAGTAATGGAAGCTTGAGCAATCGCCGGTACACAGTGGCGGGAACCGTGCGGGTTTTGCACCCGCTTCCCTTGTCACCCCTTCTCGGGGCACCTGCGACGGTTAACCCAGATCTTTTCGGATGCTCGGGTTAAATAGCGATCTAATTGTTAAAGATCTAAAGAAACAAGGATACGCGCGCGGGCGTCACTCTATACCTCATGCGCCTGGCCGTCAAATGGATGGTTTCTCGCTTTGTGTCTTCACTTTGCGATTCTTTGCGTTTAAGTTTGACTTTCTTAAACGCAAAGAATCGCAAAGTGAAGACGCAAAGGGCGAACGCTCTTCGACTGATGACTCGAATTTAGTTATCTGTGAACTCGAAAGCATTTTCGATTTTGGGATTTTACCTTCCCAGAAGCGGACAGTTGAAGAATTTCAAGCGATGTATTAAGGCATAAACCCTCTGTAAATTGAGGCTTATAATCCCTTTCGCTCGGTGGCATGCAGCTTGTCATGGAGCTGCTCCGGAGTAATCTAAAAACATTATGGATGTCCCGCGCCCATCACAAACTCGCAAACGCCGCATTCGCTATGCGGTGTATGCGTTGCTCGGAATTGTTTCGGTGGTTTTAACAACCGTGGGTCTCTCCAGATTAAAGCCGGCGGCGCCGAGCGTGGAGAAATCAACGGTGTGGCCCGATAAAGTCAAGCGCGGGCAAATGCTGCGGCAAGTGCGCGGCAACGGCACGCTGGTTCCCGAAGAGATCCGGCAGATCGCTTCGCCCGTTGAGGGGCGCGTTGAGCGCGTCGTCGCGCTGCCCGGCGTCGAAGTGACGGCCGGGATGGTCTTAATCGAGTTGAGCAATCCGCAATTGCAGCAGGCGGCCGTGGACACGGAATACCAAGTGAAGGCCGGCGAAGCCGATTGAATAATCTGCGCGTGAGGCTTGAAAGCGAGCGCATGAGTCAGCAGGCCGCGACCGCCTCCGTGCAGTCGGAATACAATCAAGCGAAGCTGCAGCTTGAAGCCGAAGAGGAACTGGGAAAGCAAGGGCTGACGCCGCTCTTGAACTTGAAGCTGTCGCGCGTCAGGGTGGATGAGTTGTTCAATCGCCTCCAGATCGAACAACGCCGGCTGGCGATCAGCGCGCAGTCTGTAACCGCGCAGATCGCCGCGCAACAAGCCCGCCTCGAACAATTGCGCGCCTTGTCGCGGCTCAATCAGCAACAAGTGGCATCGTTGCGCGTGGTGGCCGGCACCAACGGCGTGCTGCAGCAAGTGACCGTGGTGGTCGGCCAGCAAATCAGCCCCGGCACCAACCTCGCGCGCGTGGCCGATCCGCAAAGCCTCAAAGCCGCGCTGCAAATTCAAGAAACGCAGGTCAAGGATGTGGTGCTCGGTCAATTGGCCCTCGTCGACACGCGCGGCGGCGGCGTGATCAACGGCCGCGTGATGCGCATCGACCCGGCGCCCTTAAACGGCACCGTCACTGTGGACGTGAGGCTCGAAGGCGAGCTGCCCCCGGCGGTGCGGCCGGATTTGAGCGTCGACGGCACCATCGAGCTTGAGCGCTTGGAAAACGTGCTCTTCGTCAACCGGCCGACGTTCGCTCAACCGCAATCGACGGTGAGTCTTTTCCGCATAGAGGACGGCGGAACCACGGCCGTGCGAGCGAGCGTGCGCATCGGCCGCGTGTCCGTGAACACCGTAGAGGTTCTCGAAGGTCTGCGCGAAGGCGACGAGGTGATTCTCTCGGACACCTCGGCCTACGACAACACGGACCGCATTAGATTGAGATAAACGCGAAATCGCAAAAGCGAACCCCATTCCATTGACCATTCGCCGGAGGAGAACTGATGAGCGCCCAACCCACAACACTGCTTCATCTGGAAGACGTGAAGAAAGTGTTTTACACAGACGAGGTCGAAACCCACGCCCTTTCGGGCATTCACATGGAGATTCGCAAAGGCGAGTACATTTCCATCGCCGGCCCCTCGGGCTGTGGCAAATCCACGCTGCTCTCAATTATCGGCCTGCTCGATTCACCGACCGATGGCGAATACACCCTGAACAGCAAACCGGTCGCGAAGCTATCGCTCTCTGACCGCGCGCGCATTCGCAATCAAGAGATCGGCTTCATCTTTCAAGCCTTTAACTTGATCGGAGACCTGACCGTTTACGAAAACGTGGAATTGCCGCTCACTTACCGCAGCATGGCTTCGGCCGAGCGCCGCTCGCGCGTGGAAGAAGCGCTCTTGAAAGTCGGCATGGCACCGCAAACACTACCCGTCGCAGCTCTCCGGCGGTCAACAGCAGCGCGTGGCAGTGGCGCGCGCCGTGGTGGGCAGCCCCTCGCTGCTCCTCGCCGACGAGCCGACCGGCAACCTTGATTCGACCAACGGCGAGTCTGTGATGGGTCTTACGCGAGTTACATAACGGCGGCGCCACGATCTGCGTGGTCACGCACGACCCGCGCTACGCGCGCTACGCTGACCGCACGTTTCACCTCTTCGACGGGCAGGTGGTGGAAGAGGACCGCAGTTCAGCGGAAGCCGAGCGCAAAGCGGCTTCGGCACTAACATCGTCAGGTAACAGGTACGAGTTGTTCAACAAGGAATGGCGTGCGGAATGTGGATCATCAGGCGAATATGAGGAAAGTGAATTGTCGCTGCGCGGCCTGCGACGTCGCTTGGATGCGCCCCGCAATCGCGCGTTCGTTGTCCTCGCCTTTTTCTGCGCGCTACTGGGACTCATGCTGACGGGAAGCCGAGTTGCATACCTGGATCAGTTGAGCGCGCGCGCGGACCTTTGCGTCGCGGTCTTTGTGTTGGCGCTCACGATCGGCCTCTACGCGGCTTTGAGCGGGCGCCTGGTGAGTTTCATTCGCCGCAAATCACTCGTCGCCGCTTACGACGAGCGCGCCATCGTCTTCGACCTGGGGCAAGCGGCGCGCGCGGCCACCGGCATCGATCAGCTTTATAAAATCGTCGTCGACCGCCTCGGCGAAGCGCTGGCTGTTGATCGAGTGGCGCTCTTCGTCGCCGAACCGGTGACGGGTAATTACGTACGCCGCGTTATCATGGGAAGCGAGTTGCCGCCGCCCGCCGTGACGCTCGCGCGCGACGCCTTCGTCATCAAGCGTTTGCGCAATTTGAGCGCGCCTTTCGGCTTCGGCCCGAATGATCTCGCGACGTGGGAGCGCGCGTTCAGTGCGGCGCACTGCGTTCTGAGCGAGGCGCGGCGGCGCGAGTGCGACGCGCTGCGCGACCTCGACGCGAGATTGTTGCTGCAAATCACGATCAAGGATCAGCTCGTCGGCTTTCTTTCGCTTGGCCCGCGACGCGGAGGCGTAATTCTCCGCGGAAGACAAACGAATGCTAATGTCCGTGGCCGCGCAGCTCGCGTTTGTGATCGAGAACGGAAAGCTGGCCGAGCGGATGGTGCGGATGAACGCCTGACGCGCGAACTGGCGCTCGCGGGCGGCGTGCAACAGCAACTCTTCCCGGCCGCGGCTCCGCAGTCGCTCTTCATAGATGCGGCCGGCTTCTGCCAGCCGGCGCGCGAAGTCGGCGGCGACTATTACGATTTTCTGCGCTTTGACCATGGACACGTCGGCGTCGCCATCGCGGATGTGGCGGGCAAAGGAATTTCGGCCGCGCTGTTGATGTCCGGCCTGCAAGCGTCGCTCCGCAGCATACGACAATTCAAAGCGAGACGATGCGCATGCCGGGCGCGGTCGCGCAATTGACCGCTCAGCTCAATCGCTTGATGTGCCATTCAACCGGAGCGTCAAGCTGTGCGACTTTCTTCTACGCAGTTTGACGAAGAAACGCAGCGACTCACTTACGTCAACGCCGGGCACAATCCGCCGTTCGTGGTGCGCTCATCCAGAGCCGGATGAGGCGGTTGCCGCCAACTCGTTCACCTACAATCATAAGGCGAAGCTCGTTTGTGCCGGTGCCGTCGCAATCGAAGAGGCGGAGAGCGATTCGTGTCTCACTCAAAAGAATGACCGGTGCGCAATCTTTGAATTAACCGCAGGCGGGCGGTGATCGGGTTTTTCCCAGACTGCGTTTATCAACAAGAGACGGTGCAGTTGCGTAGCGGCGATCTTATGTTCGCCTTTACGGACGGCGTCACTGAAGCTTTAAACGGCGACGGCATTGAGTTCGGGGATGAGCGGCTACGCGAAACGGTTTGTGATGTGGCCCACTTGCCGGCCGAAGAAGTGCGCGACCGGGTTGTCAGCCGCGTGCGCGAGTGGTGCGGCGACGCGCCGGCGCACGACGATTTGACCTTCGTGATTTTGAAAGCCAAATGAGCCGAGCGAGAGAGCTGAAGACAAGACTTAAGCGCCGGTTTCAATAAACGATTCAAGCGAGCCCCGCAAGGGCCATGGCATCAAGTTAACGCGAGCGCGATGTCCGACAATCTTCTCGATTGTCGCTGACACTCATAAACGACAAGCGTCGCAGCTTGGCCTGTGAGCGACAATCGAGAAGATTGTCGCTCACTACGGCACCATTGATGACGAGTGGATCTCGCGACCAGGTCGCTATCGCTCCCTATACTGACGAGAGCATATTTGATGAACACTCTTTTTAAAGATTTGATTTACGCGATTCGCACGCTGAGGAAAAGCCCGGGCTTTACCGCCGTGGCGATCATTTCGCTGGCGCTTGGCATCGGCGCCAACACCGCGATCTTCAGCATCGTGAACGCGGTGCTGCTGAGAAGTCTGCCCGTCCACGAACCGCATCGTCTGGTCTTCATCTTTAGCGGCAGTCAAACGAATCCTTACAGCGTTTCTTCCTACCCGGATTACGTTGATTACCGAGACAAAAACGAAGTCTTCGGCGACGTGACGGCCTTTTCGCAAATCACGCTCAGCCTGAACAGCGAAGACCGCACGGAGGCCGTCGTCGGGTCCGTGGTGACGGGCATTACTGATGTGCTCGGAGTACGCGCCGCGCGCGGTCGCACGTTTACGCCGAAGAGGATCGCACGCCCGGCTCACCGGTCGCGGTGATCGGGCGGCTTGTGGCGCGGCGCTTCGCCGGCGACCCGAACGTTCTCGGTCAGCAAGTAATTCTCAACGGGCGGGAATTCACCATCGTGGGTGTGGCTCCGGCGAACTTCAGCGGAGCCGAGGCGGGCCGCATTAACGACATCTTTGTGCCGATGATGATGCAGGCGCTGGTGCGCCCGCCCCGCAGCGGATATTCCGGCGAGATGAATCCCGATTTGCTCTCTGTGCGTGGCGCGGGCTGGCTCGATATGATCGGCCGCTTGAAGCCCGGCGTCACCGTAGAGCAAGCGCAAAACGGCATGAACACGCTCGCGGCGCAGCTTGAGCGTGCGTATCCGGACACGAACCGAGAGCAAACGGCCGCGCTCTTTCCGGTCAGCAAAGGCGATCCGGAACAGCGCACCGCGCTCGTTTCCATCGCGGCGCTACTGATGGCGGTCGTCGGTCTGGTGCTGTTAATCGCGTGCGCGAACGTCGCGAATCTGCTGCTCGCGCGCGCTACAAGTCGCCGCAAAGAGATTAGCATTCGCTTGGCGATGGGGGCCGGTCGCACACGTCTGGTTCGCCAACTGCTGACGGAAAGCGTTCTCTTGTCTCTTCTAGGCGGCGCGGTCGGCGTCCTGCTGGCGGTGTGGATGATCGACGCGTTGCAAGCCTACTCGCTGTCAGCCAGCCTTTTTCCTTTTACCTTCGATTTCGGTCTCGACAAGACTGTTTTGGGTTTCGCGCTTGGTCTCTCCGTGTTAACCGGCATCTTCTTTGGCATCGCTCCGGCGCTGCAAGCCTCCAATCCGGATCTGGTGCACGCGCTTAAGGATGAAGCCGTGACGCTTGCGGGCAAAGACTCCAGGCGCTTCAATTTGCGCAACCTCTTGGTGGTCGCTCAAGTCGCCTTATCGCTGGTGCTGCTGATCGGCGCCGGGTTGTTTTTAAGGAGCCTGCGGCATGCGCAAAGTATTGACCCCGGCTTCGAGCCCGAGCGCGTGCTGGTGATGCCGCTCAACATCAACATGCTGCGCTACACCAGACAGCAGGGAAAAGACTTTTACGAGCGGGTGATCGAGCGCGTGGAAGCGCTGCCGGGCGTGCAATCCGCGACGCTCTCAAGAAATCCGCCCTTAAGCGGCGCGAGCCGCCAAAGCAGCGTGCTCATTGAAGGCCAAGATGCAGCGGCCGCCAACAGCAGCAGCAGCGAGGGGCAAGTCTCCGCGCCTGACGCGAATCAAAATCTGACGCTGGCGGATGTAGTCGATCTGAAATACTTCGCGACGCTGGGTATGCCTTTGCTCAGCGGGCGCGACTTCGCCGCACAAGACCGCGAAAATTCTCCGGGCGTAGTGGTCATCAACGAGATGTTCGCCCGGCGCTATTTCCCTGACCAAGATCCGATCGGCAGACGCCTCAGCTTAAGCGGCACACGCGGGCCTTGGCTGGAAGTCATCGGCACGGTGCGCGACGCCAAGTACCTCACGTCGGGAACTGCCCACTCCGTTCGTCTACCAACATTTGCGCCAACGTCATGAAAGCGGCATGGTGTTGCACGTGCGCACCGGCGGCGTCGGCGAGCTACATCGCGGCGGTGCTGAGGAAGTTCAGGTTGAGCGGAACCGCCCGTCACAAACCTGCGGCCGATGACGGAGCTGCTCAATATTCTTTGTCTCCGGCGCATGGGCGCTCTGCTGCTTGGCGCCTTCGGTTTGTTGGCGCTACTGCTGGCGGCCATCGGCCTCTACGGCGTGATGTCATTCTCCGTCGCGCGCCGCACGCGTGAGATCGGCATTCGCATGGCATTGGGCGCGCGCGGCGCCGACGTTTTGCGACTGGTGCTGCGCGAAAGCATGACGCTCGTGGCGCTTGGCATCGCGCTCGGCCTGCTCGCCTCGCTTGCCGCCACGCGCCTGCTCGCCAGCTTTCTCTACGGCGTCTCGACCACAGACCCCGCGACATTCGGCGGCATCGCCGCAATCCTCGCCGCCGTCGCGCTGGCGGCGAGCCTGATCCCGGCCCGCCGCGCATCAAGAGTCGATCCGCTGGTCGCGCTCAGATACGAATGAACATAAGGATGAAGGCGGAAGGCTGAAGGATGAAAGCTCAGGATTAAAGAAATTTAATAAAAATTCTTATGGCCTTAGCTTTCATCCTTCCGCCTTCATCCTTCATCCTTCATCCTTTAGGAGTGAGTTTATGATGCGAACATTTTGGCAGGACGTTCGGTATGCGGTGCGGATGTTGGTGAAAAATCCCGCGACGACGGTGGTGGCGATTATCGCGCTGGCGCTTGGCATCGGGGCGAACACGGCGATCTTCTCGGTGGTGAACGCGGTGCTGCTGAGTCCTTTGCCTTACCAAGATCCGGACCGCTTGGTGCGCTTGTCGGAAGACAGCCCGCAAGTGCCGGAGATGTCGATTTCATATCCTAATTTTCTCGATTGGCGTGAACAAAATAAAGTCTTTACGGGCATTGCGGCGACGCAGTTTCGGAGCCTGAATTTAATCGGCGATGGCGAGCCGGAGCGGTTGGCGGGAAGGGCCGTGTCGGCTGAGTTTTTCGATGTGCTTGGCGTTCGTCCGGCCATGGGGCGCAGCTTTACGCCGGAGGAAGATCGGCCGGGCGCGAATCGCGTGTGCATCATCAGCCACGGCTTGTGGCAGCGGCGCTTCGGCTCCGATCAAAAGATCATCGGCCGAGAGCTTAATTTGAGCGGCGAGCCTTACAACGTGATCGGCGTGTTGAGCGCCAGTTACCGCTTCGGCGCTCCCACCGACGCGTTTGTGCCCATCGGGGTGCGCGCAGACCAGATGATGGAGCGCGGCAGTCATCCGGGAATTTACGCGATCGCGCGCCTCAAGCCGGGCGTCACCGTTGAAGGGGCGCGAATCGAATTAGTATCTTTGGCGGAGCGGATTTCGCAGC
>JBBJMB010000164.1:0-8277 GCA_037719755.1 Pyrinomonadaceae bacterium | reverse complement strand
ACTGTGTTCGCCAAAGAAAGCGCTGTGAGCCAGCACGCCCGCGAGCAGCAGCGTAATGTCGCCTTCCACCATCGTGAGAAAGAAGACGGCGTACAGACCGTACCGGCCAATCAACTCGCTGAGAAAATTACTGTCCATAGGAAAGCGGTGAGCAATCAGAATCTTGAGAAATCTGCTTACCGTTCACCGGAGCGGTCATTGACTCGGCGGCTTGACGACCAGCACAGGGCACGGCGCGCGTCGCACGACCGACTCGGCCGTCGAGCCGAAGAGCATGCGCTGCAGCCCGGTCCGGCCGTGCGTGGAAATGACAATCAGGTCAACGCGGCGCTCGTGCGCGAGACGCACAATCTCGGTTGAGGGTTCGCCGTGCGTGATCACCTCCTCAACGTTCAGGCCCGTGAATTCACTGGCGGCGGCGATCTTGGGCAGCTCACGCGTGGCCGAATCCTGCATTTCATCAGCAAAGTCGGCCATCGACAACGGCTCCGTCAAGCCTGTGTATCCGACGGCGGGCGGCGGCACCTGCTCAACCACATGCACACAAATCACCGACGCATTCATCGCCCGCGCCAACGATGCCGCATAAGCGCGCGCATGACTCGCGCATTCACTAAAATCGGTCGGCAACAGAATGGTCCGGATATGCATAAAAGCGACCTTTTAAAGGATGAAGGCGGAAGGATGAAGGACCGGAAGAAAGCATTAAGCTCTTGTTCTTAGCTTCATCGTTCATCGTTCTGACTTCTGACTTCCAAATTCCATTCTACACCGGAGACCCAATTTATTGACACCCCATAGCCCCTCTGCTAACATTTCGCGGCCAAACCCCGCCCCGCATTTGCTGACAGCGCGTATCCTGCTGGAAAGGCTCGTAAAGAAATGATAAATCAGTTGCAGAGTTCAGCCAATTTCATTGGTGTCGACATTTCCGGCGCAACGCTCCATGCGGCGCTCGTCACAAGCGAAGGCAATATCGTCGGCCGTCGTGAAGCGGTGATTGAAAGAGCCGAGATCGCGTCGCAGATGGTTCAAGTCGCTTCGGAACTGCGCGAAGGAAACGCTGAGGTGAAGGCGCTCGGCATCGGCATTCCCGGCCTGGTCAATTCGAGCACCGACCGAGTGGCCGTTTCCTTCGGGCTGCCCTCGCTGGTGCGCGACGATTTTCGCGATGAATTATCGAGAGCCACCGGCCTTACAGTTGAGCTTGAGAACGACGCCAACGCCGCCGCCTACGGCGAGTATATCGCCGGGGCCGGCCGCGGAAGCGGCAGCATGTTCTACATCACCATCGGCAACGGCGTGGGCGGCGCGCTGATTCTCGACGGCAAGCTGTGGCTCGGAGCGTCGGGTTACGCCGGCGAGTTCGGCCACATTACCATCGACCCCGAAGGCATCGAATGTACGTGCGGCAACATCGGTTGTTTGGAGACGGTGGCGTCGGCTCCGAACATCGTCAGGCGAGCGCACGAGCGACTTTACCGCGACAACACTTCATCACTCTCAAGGCTGGCGATGAACCGCGACTTTACCGCCGCCGATGTCGCCCGCGAAGCGCTCAACGGCGACGATTTCGCCGCGATGATGATCGAGCGCACCGGCAAGTACATCGGGACGACCGTCGCCGCCGTAGTTAATCTCTTAAACGTCGAACGAATTGTGCTCGGCGGCGACGTGATGGAGGCCGGCGAGCTGATGATCAATCCGATCATTCGCGAAACAAGCCGCCGCTCGTTCAAGCCGTGCTTCGAGGCGACACAAATTGTGGCGGCGACGCTCGGCTCCGACGCCGTGGCCATCGGGGCCGCGATGCTTGCGCGCGACGCCGTCTCGCACTAAATCAAAATACATGTTGGGTTAATCGAGGTAAGGTCCGAGCCGCGAAGCCCGAGCGTGAGGGAGGGAGGGCGCCGCCCGCCGACCTCCCTCACGCTCGGGCTTCTGACTTGTCTCTCCAATTTCGGATTTTGATGTCGACAGTAGTCTGACCACTCCGCTCCGCCGATAAATTCAAGAACTCAGCACAGCGTACACACCGTCAGAGACTTTCCTATTGACTTTCGATAGGTCTCCTCATAAACTCAAGCGCTCTATTGCATGTCTATAGGAGAGCTATGAAGAAACAAAAGGCCGATCTTTTACAGGGGACGCTCGAACTCTTGGCGTTGCGCATACTGCGCTCCGGAGCGCTCAATGGTTGGGACATTATGCAGCGCATCTCTATTGTCTCCGGCGAGGTGCTCTCCGTGACCCCGGGCTCGCTCTACCCGGCGCTGCATCGCCTGGAGGAAAGCGGGCTGGTCTCAGCCGAATGGGGAGTGTCGGAGAACAACCGACAGGCCAAGTTCTACAAATTGACTGCCGCCGGGCGCAAGCGGCTGGAAGCGGAGCGCCAAACATGGGCGCGGTTTTCCGGCGCGGTCGAAGCGATCCTGCGAGACGCATAAGCGGGAAAAGGGTGGCACCGATGCTGAGCAGATTGAAGAGGCGGCTCATGGCGCTCCTGCGCAAAGGCCAGTTAGACGGCGAGTTGAATGCGGAGCTGCGCTACCACTTGGAGCGCCAGATCGAGCTAAACATCGCCGGAGGGATGAGCGCTGAGGAAGCGCGCCGTGCGGCCCTGCGTAGTTTCGATGGTGTGGAGCAGGCCAAAGAGCGTTGCCGGGAAGCGAGGAGAGTGCGGCCCCTCGAAGACTTGTGGCAAGACCTGCGCTACGCGGTGCGCATGCTGTTCAAACAAAAAGGCATCACGACGATTGCCGTGCTTTCACTGGCGCTCGGGATCGGAGCGAATACGGCGCTTTTTAGCATTGTGGATGCGATGCTCCTGAAGATGTTGCCGGTCAAAGAGCCTGACCGCTTAGTGCTCTTCAAATCGCGGGCCGCGCCCGCATTCAACCCCGGCAGTTACAGCGGCAGCTTCGACCCTCCTGCGGAAAATGGCTTGAAGGTCATGACCTCGTTCCCGTACCGGAGCTACGAGCATGCGCGAGCAGCCGGGTGTGCTCTCCGACATCATCGCGTTCGGCAGTGTGAGTGATGGCCTGAATGTGAACGCCGACGGTGTGGCCGATGTGGCGAGCGCGCAAGCGGTATCGGGCAACTATTACATTACGCTTGGTGTGCAACCATGGCTCGGACGCCTCTTGACGGACGAAGACGACAAAGCCGGGGTCAGCACCGTCGCCGTGCTCAATTACCGTTACTGGCAGCAACGCTTTGGCGGCAACGAGTCGATTATCAGCAAACAAATCAATTTGAATAACGTAGCGTTTACGGTCATCGGCGTGACGCCGCCCGGCTTTGAAGGCACGATGAATGCCGGGACAACACAGGATGTGACGATCCCCGTTGCCCAGGAGCCACAGGTGCTCAGCGAGAAAGGGCGCTCGCGCATGTCCGGCGCAGGGATGTGGTGGTTGCGGCTGATGGGACGACTGCAGCCCGGCGCGACCGCAGAACAGGCGCGCGTGCAGTTGGAAAATACTTTTCAGCAGTCAATCGTCGAACATCGCAGCGCGCGGCAGGCGCAGGCACAAGCGAGCGGAAATGCGCTGGGCAATTTAGACCCGAAAGATTACCCGCGGCTTGTGCTCGCCGCCGGCGGACAGGGCGAGATGAATACGCGGCAGTCTTACGCGCCATCGCTTTATCTGTTGCAGGGCGTCGTCGGTTTAGTGTTACTCATTGCCTGCGCGAACGTGGCGAATCTGTTGTTATCGCGCGCCGCATCGCGGCAAAAAGAAATCGCTGTGCGCTTGGCGCTGGGCGCCAGTCGCTTCAGATTGATCCGGCAATTGTTGACCGAAAGTGTAATGCTTTCTGTTTTAAGCGGGGCGCTGGGCATTGCCTTTGCGCTCTGGATCAAGACTGGATTACTAGCAGTGAGCGATTTGGGCGGTGGGGAGATGAGCGCCCTTGAACCACAGCTTGACTGGCGCGTGCTTGGGTTCACGATGGGGCTGTCGTTGCTAACAGGCATTATCTTTGGTCTGGCTCCGGCGTGGCGGTCAACGAAAGTAGATTTGACGCCGACGCTCAAAGAAGGCGGGCGCGGTGCGAGTGCTGCCTCCCGTTCGCTGCTCGGTCGTGGCTTAGTTGTGCTGCAAGTCGCGCTATCGCTACTGCTGCTGGTTGGCGCGGGGCTGTTTGTGCGCACACTCGTCAATTTGCAACGCGTCGAGCCGGGCTTCAATACGCGCAACCTCTGCTCTTCCGCGTGCAGCCAGGGAAGATCGGCTATCAGGGCGCGAAGCTAGAGCAGCTTTATCAACAGATTGCTGAGCGCCTCGAGGCCGTGCCCGGCGTGCGCGGTCACCTTCTCGGATATTCCCATGCTTGCTCAGTGGTCAAATGCGAACATGTTTATCTGCGTAGTGCCGGCCGCCGCACCGGACGCAGACGGTCGGTCAAGCCGAGCGGCCCGGGCCACGTGCTGCAAGTGCGTGAGAACTTTCTGGGGGCGTGAGATGCCGCTGCTCGCGGGACGCAGCCTGCGAGCTCAAGATGACGCGCGAGCGCCGAGAGTCGCCGTGGTTAATCAGACCTTTGCTCAACAGTATTTCCCGGGCGAAAACCCGGTCGGCAAACGCTTCAGCTTCAATCCGAAGAAGCCCGATGAAGTAGAGATCATCGGTTTGGCCCGTGACGCTAAGTATTCGAGTCAGCGCGAAGAGATTCCGCCGACGCTGTACCTGTCATGGCGCCAGGACATCCCCGGCTTGGGATGGGGAGCGACTTACGAAGTGCGCACAATTGGTGATCCGGCGGCCGCTGTGATGGCCATCCGTCAGGCCGTGCGTGAAGTAGACCAGAACCTTCCTCTCAACAACATCAAGACGCAAATCGAACAGGCCGACGAGACGCTGGCGAGAGAACGGTTGTTTGCCAAACTGCTGACGCTGTTCGGACTGCTCGCACAGCTTCTCGCCGCGATTGGCTTATTCGGCGTGATGTCATACGCCGTCTCGCAACGCACGCGCGAGATCGGCATTCGGATGGCTCTCGGTGCCAATCGTTTCGGCGTGCTGCGGATGATTCTACGGCAAGGCATGACGCTCGCGTTTTTCGGCGTCGCGCTGGGTTTAGTGGGCGCGTATGCGTTGACGCAATATCTGGAAAGCCGGATGGATCTATCGCAGATGCTCTACGGCGTGAACATCACCGACCCGTTAACCTACGCGATGATGGCGGCGTTACTGATACTGGTGGCGCTCGTCGCCTGCTATGTGCCGGCGCGGCGGGCGACGAAGGTTAACCCGATGATCGCGCTACGCAACGAGTAATAGTTTGCGCTCAGTGCGACACCTGGAAAGTCATCATTGACTTCTGGCCATCGAAATCTTATCCTCTCCTTTAGACAATCAAAAGGAGAGGCATGACTAATCCCAACACAGATCACCTCCACGGCGCCCTGGATCTTCTCGTCCTAAAAACGCTCGACACTCTGGGGCCGCTCAACGGTTGGGACATCGCCAATCGTATCCAGCAAATTTCAGAGGACGTTCTCACGCTCAACCAAGGATCGCTTTATCCGGCGCTCCAACGCCTTCTGACAAAAAGATGGGTCGCATCCGAGTGGGGCACATCCGAAAATAACCGCCGCGCCCGCTTTTACCGGATCACCGCTTCAGGCCGTAAGCAATTGGCCAAAGAGACACAAGAGTGGGAGCGCTTCACCGCGGCGGTCGTGCGCATTCTACAAACCAACTGAAGAAAGCACAGGTACAAAAAATATGCTGAGAGAATTCTTCTACCGCATTGGCGCGCTGTTTCACAGGTCAAAGCTGGATCGAGAGATGGATGAAGAGATGCAGTATCACCTTGAGCGTGAAACTGAAGAGAATCTCCGGCGAGGGATGAACCCAGAGGACGCGCGCCGCAGTGCGCTGAGGAGCTTCGGCGGTGTTCTGAAGGCCAAGGAGCAGAGTCGTGATGAGCGAGGACTAAGGCCGTTGGAAGACATCTGGATGGACTTGCGTTACGGCGTGCGTAGCCTGCGCAAGAATCCGGGCTTTACTCTCACGGCTGTTTTGACGCTCGCGCTGTGCCTCGGAGCCAATCTCACCATCTTTGCCGTCGTCGATTCCATCCTGCTGCGCCCGCTACCGTTTCCCGATGCTGACCAACTCGTGACCGTGTTCAATACTTACCCGAAGGCCGGCGTCGAACGCGATGGTAGCTCGCTCACTAACTATTACGAGCGCCGCGGCAATGTCAATGCCTTCTCAGAGCTCGCGGCCTACCGCGAAGGCACAGCCATCATCGGCGAGGCTGGCTCGACCGAACGCGAGCAGATTATGCGAGTGTCCCCGGAGTTTTTCGCGACTCTAGGGGTCGGCCCCGCTACGGGACGCGCGTTCACGGATGAGGAGACCGCATACCAAACTGACGGCGTGGCGATTTTGACGAACGCATATTGGCGGCAACATTTGGGAGCCGATCCCAATGTGCTTGGCAGAGAAATCCGCGTGGATGGTTTTCAGAAAAAAGTGATCGGCGTGCTGCCGCCCTCGTTTCTTCCTCTCCTCACAGGCACGGCTCTACCTCCCCCTTTCGTCCAACCCCGCGGATCGCTCACCCGCCCAGCGACATACGGGAAATAACACCAACATGATCGCCCGGCTTAAACCAAGCATTGCTCTGACGAAGGCGCAGTCGCAAATCAACGCGCACAACGCCGCCGTGGCTGAGAGCTATCCCCAAGCCAAAATGATCGCGGAGGCCGGCTTTCGGTCGGTCGTCGTGCCGCTGCGCGCCGACCACGTCGCGTCCATCCGTCCCACCCTGCTGCTGCTGCAGGCCGGCGTGCTATTACTCCTTCTCATCGGCGGAGTCAACCTAGTGAATCTGCTCCTCATCGCGCCAGCAGCTCGCGGAACTGGCTATCCGGCAGGCCCTCGGCGCGAGCCGACGGCGGGTGGTGAGTCAAGTGATAACGGAAACCGTTTTACTCGCTTTGGTCGGCGGATTATTCGGGCTGGTTGGGGCGGCGGGCGGAATCCGACTTTTGGCAGCACTCGGCGCGGATCAACTGCCGCTTGGCGCAGAGGTCGCGTTCGATGAGCGGTTGGCTTTGGCCGCCTTGGCCGGAGCCGTCGTGATGGGCATTGTGATTGGGCTTCCCATTGCCGCGTATAATCTTCAAGCTAGGCCAGCGGGCGCGCTGCAGTCAGAGACTCGCGGTGGCACAACCAGCGGTGCGGCGCAACGTCTGCGCCACGGCTTTATCATCGCGCAAATCGCCTTAGCCTTTGTCTTATTGAGCGGCGCCGGTCTACTGGGTTTAAGCCTCAAACGCGTGATGGCAGTTTCTCCCGGATTCCGTTCTGAGCGCATCTTGAGCGGCCAAATCAATCTGCCTGGGAAAAACTATCCGAACACGCTTGCGCAAGTCGCGTTCATGGAAAAACTGATGGGAGAGATCGGCAGCCAACCGGGAGTGTTGGCCGCTGGCATGGTCACCAATGTGCCCCTGAGCGGCAACGACATCAAAAGCGCCGTCACTCCCAAAGGCCACGCGTCCCTACCCGGTGAGTCAGTTCGTGGACACTATTCGTATGGTGTCGCCGGCGACTACTTTGCCACCCTTGGCGTTCCCTTACGCGAAGGACGATTTCTTGAGAGCGCCGATTTACGACGCGAAGAACGCGTTTGTGTCATCGACGAAGATTTTGCCCGCCGCTACTGGCCGCAAGGCGGCGCCATCGGCCAACGATTGTTTCAAGGCTCACGTGAGGAAACCGATGCAGAAGCCTTCACCATTGTCGGCGTCGTCGGCGCAGTGAAACAGGCGGAGCTTACTGAAAGCCAAGCACAGGGCGCGGTCTATTTCCCCTATCGCTATCGCTCCAACGACAACATTTTTCATGTTGGCACGCACCGGCCCGCTACCGGAATCGCTCGGGACGACACTGCAAAACATCGTTCGCAAAATCGATCCAGAGCTTGCGGTCAGTGATCTGCGGTCGATGGACATGCGCATCTCCGACAGCCTCGTTGCCCGCCGTTCTTCGGCGCTGCTAATCGGCCTTTTCGCTGGCGTCGCCCTGCTGCTTACCGCCGTCGGCACTTACGGAGTGTTGAGCTATGCGGTTGCGCAACGTCGTCGCGAAATCGGCATCCGCATGGCACTCGGCGCCCTGCCCGCTCAGATCGGCAGGCAGTTTCTCTCGCTTGGCCTGCGCTTGTTGGCGCTCGGTACAATCCTGGGCGTCATCGGAGCATGGCTGGCCGGGCGCGCCATGCAGAGCATCCTCTTCGGCGTGCCGGCTCTCC
>JBBJMB010000163.1:0-8341 GCA_037719755.1 Pyrinomonadaceae bacterium | reverse complement strand
CGGTGGGCCCGAATTTGTAAAAGCTAATATCGAATTTCGAGGTGGCGGCAAACGACAGAAAAGAGCTGACCATGAAGCCGGCGAAAACTGCCAGCACTAAAAAGATGTGGTAGCGCGACGTCAGGGGAAGAATCAACGAGTAGCCGATCAATAGCGAGCACAAGAAAACGTAATCGAGAAAGTGGTCCATATAAAAGCCCCACTTGGCGAGCCCCGTTTGGCGGTACTTGCCGAGCTTGCCGTCGAAAAAATCCGTCACCCATTGCAGCGCGATCAGCAGTGAGACCGCCCACAGCCAGCGCAAATCGCGCGCGGCCAGCGCGCTCCCGGCCACGATCAGCACGCACCAGAAAAGCGTCAGCCAAGTCAGGTGATAAGTTTGTATCCAGGAGGGAATGACGGGCAGAAGCGCGCGCGCCAATTTGCGCTCAAGCGGCGAAAGAAAAGAAGCGCTGGCCTTGGTGGCCCCCGCGAACTGCTCGCTCAGCACTTGCTCATCGCAGCGTGGAGTATGGGGGCGCGAAACAAGGTCCACAAAATTGCTTCGTCTGTCTTGCAACAACTTGCTCATAGTAAGCGTCAACGAGCAAGAATCGTGCCGGCTGGAGAAGGCAAAAATAGTGCGTAACCGGCGACTAACTGTTGCTCGCGAGAGCAGTATTAACGTGACACTTGTCGGATGGAATCGCCGCTTACTCACTAGCGCGTCAACGCTCATCAACTTCTCTGTTGCGGATCAAGTCGGCCAAAGTTTCGAGCGCTTTGCGGCCCATGCCGGTCGGGTCTTTCTTCATGCCCAAAAGCTGCTGCCCGTCTTGAATGATTCCGAGCAATTCGTCGCGAACGATTTCTCGAACTCGCTTTTCGTCACTGTCGGCCATGCGGGTAAACCTCGGGTTCGGATTTGGGGCCACAATACCATGACAAGCTGATTTGAGGGCGAGGATTTCCTCTCTGCGCCCTCTGCGTCTTGTCTCTGTGTTTCTCTCTCGTTTAAGTGAGACTTACCTAAACGCAGAGAATCACAGAGATAAGACGCAGAGGGCGCAGAGAAAACCGTTTACTCGAAGCCTCGCCGTCGAGCCTCATCTAACATGCTTGAGGTGGCCGTGGCGCCGATCCTGGTCACGCCGAGCGCGCGCACCCGCAGCAAATCGTCGAGCGTGCGCACTCCGCCGGCCGCTTTCACTTGGACGCTCTCGGGCGAGTGCTGGCGCATCAAGCGCAGATGCTCGTCAATCGCGCCGCGGTAGGAGTACATTCCGTTTCCCTGCTTCACGAAGCCGTAGCCGGTCGAGGTCTTGACGAAGGCTACGTTGTGCTCCGCGCAAATTTCGCAGAGGCGAATGATGTGCTCGTTTTGCAAATAGTCGTTCTCGAAAATTACCTTCAACAGCGCGCCGCGCCCGACGGCCGCTTCGTTAACCGCTTTAATTTCTTGCGACACGTAATCCCAATCGCCGCCAAGCGTCTTGCCTATGTTGATGACGACGTCGATCTCTGTGGCGCCGGCGGAAGTGGCCTCGGCAGTTTCCCGCACTTTCATTTCTGTGGCGCTGTTTCCGTGCGGAAAAGCGACCACGGTGCAGACGCCCACATCGGAGCCCGCGAGCGCATCGCACGCCAAAGCGATGGCGTACGGTTTAATGCACACCGTGGCCACATCGCAGCGCCAAGCCACATCACAGCCGGCGCCCAGCTCCGCGTCCGTCATGGTCGGATGGAGCAGGGAATGGTCAATCATTTTGGCGAGCGAGCGCAGGAGTTTCATCATGAATCCGTTTCACTTGGGCGACGCTAACACGCTGAAGCGCCGGGAGAGATCGCACGCTTGGCTAGCGTTCAAGCGATGCGCGGTCCCATTTGGCGAGTTTCGCTCCCGCCTCGTAGGTGCTTTGCAAAAACTCCATCAGCATCTCCGCCGGAGACTCTGCGGTGCGCACATCGTCGTACATCAAAACGAACTCTGACACATCTTGGCTGTAAAACGCCTGCGCGGGCCGAATCGTTTCTTCTTTCAGACCGGGCGGCTCGGGCGCCGGCCAAGAGGAAAATGCCGGGCCCTTGATGGGGCCGCTGCCGGGCCAAAATCCGTGGCTGATTACCTCATGCGAGTAAGCTTCGCGAGTGATCAAATCGGCGCCCTCGCGCGGGGGTGCGGTGCGCCCGGAAAAGCGCGTCACCGCCAAATCAAAACTGCCCCAAAAGAAATGCACGGGGCTGCTTTTACCCACAAAGCGTGATCTGAATTCGCCGAACACGCGGTCAGCTTGGACCAGAATGCGCCAGAAGCGATTGGCGTACTCCGGGTCATAAGAGGCATGCGTACGGTCAGCGGGGAAAGGAATGGGGTCGGGAACTTCGACGGGCTTGTCGTAGATCTCAATTGCTATCCCGAGACCGCGCAATGTGGTCAGCACGTCGGCGTAAAATTCGGCCACCGGGCGCGGCCGCAACGCAAAACTCGCGCGGCGGCCGTCGCTCATTTGAAATACCAATTCGTGATGAATAAAGTCGAAGTCGATCTCAAAGCAGCGGGCGCCAGCATGCATCGCCGAAGTGGTGAGTCCGCGGGCGCTCACGTAAAGCGGCACGTTCCACCAGTGGTTCAGCTTCGGCGTCAGCTGCAAGCGCACTTTGCCGACGATTTGCGTCCACATGTGCAGCGTCGCATAAGTCGCTTGCCATTCCTCCAGAGGCAAACTCGGCCAGTCGTCGTTGCCGCTCGGCGAGCTTCGTTTACTTTCGGGTCGTCGGTCATCGTTTTCCTTTCGTGCGGTCGCCGAACCGCTTTGTGAGCAAGCTTTTTCAAAGGCTCGAGACAATTGATCCGATCTTTTGTCGAAGCAATCCGGTTTGTTTTCACATGACACGAATTTTGAGTTTGAACAGTTGCCGCGGATGTGAGAAGAAATCCGCGCAGCAAAATGATTGTCAGAAGACCGCAAGGCCGTTGTGATTTGATAACCCGGCGAAACGGGGCAGAGAGATCGCTCCTTTTAGTTTCAAAGCTCCGGCGACTGAGTTAGCAAGGTAGCACAGGCTTCCCGCCTGTGTGTGTTTTACACGCGTCACACACAGGCTGGAAGCCTCGCGCTACCCTACAAACAGATATTCTTTTTTTAGCCGCCGGCGTAAGTCGTGCCGGTCGCGAGCGCTTTGACGAGGCCGATGGCGTGGGCGACCATGCCGCCGGGCGAGTCCCAGTATTCGGCTTTCGTGACGCTCACATTTAAGAGCGCGATGTCCGGTTCGTCCGTGCCCTTGGGGAACCACGCCTTGAGTTGCGGCTTCCACAGCTCTGCGATCTTTTGCCGGTCGCGCACCAATCGAGCCGTGCCCGACATGGACACGTATTGATTGCTTTTGTCGGAAGCAAAGCTGACGTTGACCTGCGGCTCGTGCTGCACCTCAAACACTTTGTGCGAATTGCCGTAGGTGAAGAACCACAGATCGCCGTCGAATTCCACTTCGCCATTGGTCGACATCGGACGGCTACGCAGCGTGCCGTCGTCGTCGACGGTCGTGAGCATGCCGATCTCAATGCCTTTAATCATCTCGCGTAACTTCTGAACGTCTTCGTTGTGTGATTGCTCTGTGTCCACTGTCACTCCTCCGTATGAGAAAAAAATTGTGCTGCCTGAGCAGCAGTAAGAGTAATTAGACGTTATAAGAAATAAGGATTTGACCCCAAAAATCCCAGCAAAAACGACATGAAAACCTTATTTCTTATAACGTCTATTGATTGTCTGAGCTGTTTCTCAAAGGTATCACATTTATTTGAAGCAGGCGGCGCGTGTTTAGCGAAGCCCGAGCGTGAGCAGAACTGATAACTCAGAAACGCCGCCGCCTTCGTCCGACCATGTGCGGTAGTTTGTTAATTCATCTTCGGTGACCGGGCGGTTGCCCAAACGCGCGGCCGGTGTTTTCTCAAGCGCCCGATCCGTGATCGCCAGGTGGACGCTTCGCGCGTGAAGCTCCGCCGCGCCGGAGAGCGCCGCCTCGGCACTCTCGACATCCGGAAAAAGCTCCTCATAAGCCAGCAAATGCCAGACGGGCGCGTGCGCGTCGCCCAGCTCGATTTTCACCACGCGCAGCAATCCGTAGCCGCTTTCCAACTGAAAAATCAGATCGTCTCCGGGAGCAAACTGTAGTGCCATGGGTTTTAAAGGATGAAGGCGGAAGGATGAAGGATGAATGAAAGCATGGTGGGGCTTCGTTAGTTGGGGTTGTTGAGTTGCGGTTGCACGCTTTGCAGATTATCACGAGCGTCGGCGTGGGCGGGGTCGATGCGAAGCGCGTGGCCGAAGTGGATAATGGCTTGCGCCGGATCGCCAATCATCGCGAAGGCGCTGCCGAGACTGTTGTGGGCGTTCGCGTCGCCGGGCTGAATTTGATCACCTGACGAAGATGAATGATCGCCTCCATAGGTTTGCCGAGCGCCAAAAGCGAGTTGCCCAAATTGTAGTGCGCGTCCGCATGATTGGGCATGATTTTAATGACTTGGCGGTAATAACTGATGGCCTCCTCGATGCTGCCCGCCGATTGCAGCGCGGTGCCGAGGCTGTTCAGGGAAGTCACATCACCCGGCCGCGCGCGCAGAGCTTCCCTGTAGTGTGTGATCGCCGCTACGAGATCGCCTGTTGATTGAAGCGCGGCGCCGAGATTAAAGTGCGCCGTGAAATCATGCGGATACTTGCGGAGCCTGTGCCGCATCACCGCTTCCTGAAGAACAATTCGCACATCACCGCGGGCGCGCGGCAAAACTTGCATCCAGAAATGTCCCATCTCGTCCGAAGATTTATTGCCGGCGACGACGCGCTGGGGCGGATGGTGCGGATTGCGCTCGTTGCCGGCGGAGTTGTCATAGATGTAACGCATCGAGATGACGGTGCCTTTCGGCAAAAACATCGGCTCGGCGTAGCGATACACGGCCTGCCAACTCAAATCCCAGCGCCGGATGTGAATGAGCCACTTCTTTGTGCCATCGGGAAGCGTCGCCGTGCCTTGCAAATCTTTCCCCAGGTAATGGGCGTGCGGGTAAACGCCGAGCACATCCACATCCAACGGCAATGTGAACTCATCGGTGATCACAAAGCCGTTCATCCCAGCGGGAATGTCCAAAGCGCCGTCGTGCTCAAGCTGCAACAGCATGGGATAAAGCGTTGGCGGTTGATCCGTAAAATAAAGTCCGATGGTGGGCTGAATCAACTCCGGTTTGCCGGAGGGCTGCAAGTGCATGTTGAGAACCAGATCGGTGCCCGGTTCCAGACGCCAAGCCATACCGCCTGGTTCGACCCACGGCACCGTGCCGGGCTTCCAGAAAAGGAAATGGCTGTCGGGATCGAAACTCTCGGATGCAAGCGCCACTTCCATGCCGCCAAAACCCGGTCCGGGATCTTGTGCGTCAAGGCGCCGGGAAGATCGCGTACGGTCGATCAGGAGATTGGCGTGATGCACGATCTTCTTATTGCCGGGAAGTATTTCCACCGCCCGCACGTAGCGCGTCGTCGCGGCCGGAATGGGAATCACAAAATTACGAAACACATCCGTGCCGCCGGCCGGCAGCGTATAAGCGCCCTCCATCTTCACAATCAAATCAGGCTGTCCAAGCTGCCAGCCTTCGTTGAATTTCGGCGCCGGCGGCAAATCTGACGCGGCGCCCTCGATTGCTCCTTCCGCGATCCATCGCCGAATCAGCTCGATTTGTTCGTCGCTTAATCTGCGCTCGTCGGCGAATTCCCCGCGGCCGGGTTCGGGCAACCACGGCGGCATGTAGCGGCTCTTTGTCACCGCCACGACTTGCTCAGCGCGCTTTCTGACATACTGGTAACTGAGCAAGCTGAACGGCCCCGCTCCGCCCGCGTGATGGCAGACCGCGCAATTTTGAAACACGATGGGAGCGATATCTTTATTGAACGTCAACGCGCCCGCGGATGCGCAGCCTGCGCGCTTTCCGGGCCGGATTCCGTGCGCCCCAGAGATGCCGTCACCACATAGCAAGTGAGGACGAGCGCACAGGCGGAGAGGAAACGGCGAGCTTAAGCGTCTGGATCATTGCAAATCTGGGATACCGCAACCTATCGCGCGGGTTGTCGTCGAGGCCACCGGCTTTCCCGCCACAATCATCTCTAAAACCCGCTCCACGTCGCGCGTGGTCGGCGCGCTCCGCGTTTTACCGAAAGCGACATGCCGGTTATCAATGCGGCCGCGATACGCCACTCGCCGCCCGCTTCCTTTGAATACGAAAACGGCCGCCTCGGGCGTCACCCGAACTCCCGCCATCTTGACCAGCTCATGCCGCGGATCACGCAGCGCGCCGATGCTGTATTCATAATCTTTGAGGTGCTGGCGAATCGTTTCAATTGACGTGTCCGGGTCAGGGTACACCAGCCAGAAAGTCACACCGCTACGAGCGTACCTCTCACCAAGTCGCCGCACTTCCGGCGCATAACGATTGGAGATCGGGCAATCGGCGCTGACAAAGAAAAAAACAACAGCCTTTGCATCAGTCGCTTGTAGCGGTTCGACTTGTCGATTCGCGAGATCAAGCAGGTGCAACTTCGCGGCTGGCGCTTGAGCATGACAGATGATAACCCCCGCCATTAACAGCACCGCGATTGACGGCCAGAACCGCTGAGCCCATTTCCCGGCTAACATGTCACGGTTCCTCAGCTTAAACGGTTCCTCAGCTTAAATCGCCCGATTAACAGAAGAGAGGCCATGGATCTCTCACTTTTACACTCAATCAACGAACAGCTTGTCGACTTGTAAGTGTAGATCAGGAAAGACTTGTGAGACGATCTCCGGACCGCTCCTGAAGACCTGGCCCCCATCGAAGCCGCTCCTGTCTGGTAGCGGACTTCCACCGTTTAGCTCGTCTCATCAATCAACCATAGTTCCCGCACGCCCAAAGCTCCATAAGTGCCCGCCTTCGTATTGCGGTCGTAGATCGCTGATTCCGGCGAGATCACTTCGACGACCAGATCAGCAGTGGTCGGGCGCTGCTGTTGCCCCGTGCGCGCCGCAAGTTCCGCTGAGATGTAGAAGAGATCAGGCTCAACCCACGTGTGGGGGCCCGTCCAGATCGCCGCCCGCGGAACATATAACTTGCCTCGGTCTCCGGCGCTCGCCAGGTGCAGGGTTAAAAGCCGAATGAGTCGCGTGACAATCTCATGGTGAGTGTAGTCTGGCGGCGGCGACATGTAGAGCACTCCAGCAATGAGCTCCAGCTTTGAACCATCCGGTGGACCGGGGAGTTGCCAGAACTCATCGAGCGTATAGGTTTTTACCAACGGTGATGTATTAACCCAAGCCATACCGTATTTCACTCCGAAGCTGAGGGTAGCACTTTAAAATGGAAGACCTCAAGCAAGCGGCTGAGCGCGCGACGACAGAAGCAGTACAGAAGCACGTATAGATGGGCGACCTTAATGGAGCAAATGGTTTCGAGCCAATCCGCATGTTGAGGGCTACCGACTCACTCATCGTAACCTGACGAGAGATCGAGCACGCCCGCGTCTTATTCGCCGCACAACCCCGTCGTTGCTCGTTCAGTGGTGGCGGTGCGGCTCAGCTTGATTCTTTCCTGAGAGCGAAAAACGCTTCAACTCGACTGTCCCCAATTCGCTTTCGCCTTCGCGCAAGCGGTAATGCCGATCAAGCGACAAATCGCGCCGCAGCAGTTGTATTTTCCCCGAAGCCGGCCAGCGAATCTCGATTTCATCCACCGCCACCGCGTCGCCCAATCCGACGTGCAAGCGAAACGGCGATGCGCCGAAGCTTCCGCCCGCGCTGATCGCGCGGTGAATGTCACGGCGCGCGCCCTCTTTCGTACGTGCGCGCACGCGCACGCGCGCCCCAATTGCCGAACGATTCTCGCGCACGCCCGTTAGCTCCAGCGTCAGCCAGCGCCCCTTATGCCCCGGATTCTCAAACAGCACGCTTTTGTACGCGTCGCCCGGCAACGCTCCGCCGATCACTTCAAAAATATCTTCGTCGCCGTCGTTGTCCAAGTCGCCAAAGGAAACCGCGTGCCCTTTCTGTAAATGGCCGAAGCCGCCTGATGTCGTGACGTCTTGAAACGTGCGGCCCTCGGCGTTGCGAAACATCTTGTTGGGCAAGAGCGCCTCAAATTGCGGCGTGCCTGTGCCGAAGTAACAATCGAGCCAGCCGTCGTTGTCCAGATCGCCGTAATTGGCGCCCATCGGCAGAATCACGCGATCCAGCCGCATTCGCTTCGTCACATCCGCGAAGGTGCCGTCGCCGTTGTTACGATAAAGGCGCGGTAGCTCGGCGCGGCTCGGCAAATTCATCAAAAACGCGCCGATGTCGTCGAGCG
>JBBJMB010000162.1:0-8352 GCA_037719755.1 Pyrinomonadaceae bacterium | reverse complement strand
TTGTCACTTGTCACTTGTCACTCTCCGCAGTCACTTGTCACTCTCCGCAGTCACTCGTCACTTCCCTCTCAGAAACAGTTGAATCCACCTTACGTGTTAGTTAACTTTCGATTCTTTCCGCGCGTCTGTGACAAGTAACTGATATCATCCTCCCGCTCTTTTATTCACCCGGGTATAACACCTCGCGTTTGACGTCAACGTTCTTCTCTCTGTGTCTCTCTCGTCTTTTCTCTGTGCATCTCTGTGTTTAGGCAAGTCTCACTTAAACGCAGAGAAACACAGAGAAAAGACGCAGAGAACCGCAGAGAGGAATAATCTTTGAGTGGCTGATGATTTCCGGGTCTGCGGGACTTGAGGGAAACGTAAATGAATTCTGGGCGACGGTTACTTCCGGAAGTCGGGTGGCGTCAAGCGATGCTTCCGGCCTTGATTATTTTGATGGCGCTCGTTTTGGTCGGCGTCACGGCTTCGACCGCCGATATCACCGTTTTGAATCAGCCGGCGTCCGAAGGCCGTCGAATTACGCCGGCCGGCTCGTTGATCATGGATATCACCACGCGGCAGCCGGCCGTGGGCGCGTTGCCAATCAAATTTGTGCGCAGCCCGGACAGCGGCGGCCCCGACGGGTTGGGCAGATATCTGTTGGCGATCAACAGCGGGTTCGGCATTCAATTCAACTCGGCCACAAATCGCGGGCAACAATCGCTGGCGGTGATCGACCTTAATTTGAAGCCGCAGCCGGCTTGCATCCAGAACGTTTACTTTCCTTCGCCGCAAAGCGTCAACGTCGGAGTCGCCTTTGCGCCCGAACCATCCGCGGACGGCAGTTATGCGCTTTACGTTTCGGGAGGCTTTGAAAACAAAATCTGGATCTTCCGTTTTGATGCGCGCGGGCGAAGCAATCCCATCGCTCCCGCCTCAACCGGGCCCGCGACCACCGTCGCCGCGCCTTTTATGGATGTGAGCGGCTTCACGGACACGGCCGCCGCGCCCAATTACAATGATAACCTCGCTCCTGTTTACCCGACCGGCATCGCCCTCAGCCCCGACGGCGACACGCTGTACACCGCGAATAATCTCGGAGACAGCCTCGGGATGATCAGCAATTTGCGCGGCGGCGAACGCCGCTTCACGCGCGTTGATTTGCGCCGCGAAAATCCGAATCATTTCATTTACCCCTACGAAGTGCTCGCCTTGCCCGATGCGACCAGCAGGAACACGGCCAAAATCTATGTCTCTTGTTGGAACGACGCGTCGCTCGCCGTCATCGATGGGCGAAGGGCCGACCGGGTCGCGACGCGCATCGCGGTCGCGCGGCATCCGACCGCGATGATCTTTAACCGCGAGCGGACGCGGCTGTACGTCGTCAACTCGAACGCCGACAGCGTTTCTGTGATCGACACGGCGAGCGACCGCGAAATCGAACGCATAGACGTGCGTCTCGCCGAAGGAGCGCCGCTTGGTGTTAGTCCCGAAGGTTTAGCGCTCGGCCACGACGGCCGCACGCTTTACGTCGCCAACGCGCACAGCAACTCGGTGGCAGTTGTCGGTTTGTCGCGCAGGCGCGGCGGCGAAAGAGTTGTGAGAGAAGACAAAGAGCGTAAAGAAAACGCTCGCAGCATGGTGCGCGGCCTGATTCCGACGGGACAGTACCCTTCGGCGGTGGCGGTTGCCGGCGGCATCATTTACGTCGGAAACGGCAAGGGAACCGGAGTCGAAAACTCCTCCCTGGTGGTAAACAATTCCGGGCGCGCGCCGAACGCGGCGAACGATCGTTTTCCGGCCGGAAAGGGCCGCGGCGCCGGGCGCGGCGGGCAATACAGCGTGTCGTTGGTCATCGGCAATATCAGCGCCGTGCCCGTGCCGGGTGAGCGCACGCTGGCGCGCTACACGCAGCAGGTGATGCGCAACAACAATTTGCTTGGCCCCGCGCGCGCGCGGCTCTTTAAGGGGCCGTCGCCGATCAAGCATGTGATCTACATCATCAAGGAGAATCGAACCTACGATCAGATCTTCGGCGACGTGGAGCGCGCGGGCAACGGCCAACCGGCCGACGGCAACGCCGCGCTGGCCATTTTCGGAGCGGGCGAGGCCGCGCGTCGCGGAAACGGACCGCCGCAAAACATCACGCCCAATCACCGCGCCCTGGCGTTGCGCTTTGGCCTGCTCGACCGCTTTTTCGTTAACTCCGAAGCGAGCCCAGATGGACACAATTGGTCGACCGCCGCTTTTTCTAACGATTACGTGGACAAAGCCTACCGCTGGAACTACAGCGATCGCGGCCGCACTTATGACTACGAAGGATTCAATCGCTTGCCAAGCGGCGGGCCGCCAACGCCCGCCGCCGCCGGTGCGGTGAGCGCCGATGATGTCGCAAACTTTATGCGGCGCTATGTGCCGTACCTCAATAACTCGCGCGACGTGGCGGAGCCCGAAACGCTTTACCTGTGGGACGCCGCCGCGCGCAAAAATTTGAGTTACCGCAACTACGGCGAGTTTATCGGCACCATCTCCGAGGCCGATGTGGCCGCGCTGAACACGCGGCGACGAAAAACTTACCCTGACATTTCGCCGACCGTGAAGACGCTGTCCACCAAGAAATCGCTGGAGAATCATCACAGCTCGAAGTTTCGCAATTACGATTTGTACACGCCCGATGCGATGACGACCGAATCATACGGCGCGGCGAAAACAAGCGCCGTTGCGCTCGATCCCGTCATCGCGCCCGATCACGCGGAGGCGCGGTTTCGCGGCACTTCGCGGTTGGCCGCATGGCTTGAAGAGTTCCGCGGCTGGGTCGCCGATCTGGAAGCGAATCGGCCTGATCGCATGCCGCAATTTATGATGATGCGCTTGCCAAACGATCACACGTCGGGTTTGCAGCCCGGCATGCCGACGCCGCAGTTCGCTGTGGCCGACAATGATTACGCCATCGGCCGCTTGGTCGAGGCCGTCTCGCACACGCCGTACTGGAAAAACACCGCGATCTTTATCCTCGAAGACGACGCGCAGGATGGCCCGGACCACGTCGACGCGCACCGCTCGCCGGCCCTCGTGATTAGCGCTTACAATCGGCCGGGCGCGCTGGTGCATGAGTTCCACAACACCGTCAGTCTGATTCGTACGATGGAGATCCTGCTCGGCCTGGAGCCGATGAATCAATTGGACGCGACCGCCGCGCCGATAGATATCTTTCGCGATGAGGCCGATCTGAGGCCTTATAAATCTTTGCTGCCCGATGTGGCGCTCGATAATTTAATCAACAACGCACCGTCAGCGGCCACTCACCCGGAAACGCTGTACTGGATCAATCGCACGGCGGAGCAAGACCTGGCGCACGCGGACATGGCCGACCCGCGCGTGCTAAATGAAATCATTTGGTACTCGGTGCGCGGGCCGCGTCAGCCTATGCCGGAGATCGCGCGCCTGCCGCTCTTTGAAGCGATGCGCGCAGGCATCGTTGAAGAAGACGATGAAGAAGACGATGAAGAAGACGATGAAGAAGAGGAGCGCCAAAGAAACCGCATGGGCGAGCGCAGACGCGATCACGATGCGGATGAAGACTAACTTTTCAGTTTCCCAATTTAAAATCTTTACAAACACTTAACCGGGCGTTCATCGAACCTTAATCTCGCCGTCTTACAATGCGCGGATATGTTGAGACCCGTGCTGATCGTTGAAGACGATCCAGACATCGCGGAAAATCTGCGCTATAACATCGAGCGAGAGAAGCTGGTCGCGCGCATCGCGCACACCGGCGAGGAGGGGCTCGCCGCCTCACTTGATACACGCAATCCGCCGCTGTTGATTATCCTTGACTTGATGCTTTCGGGCATGAGCGGCATGGAGCTTTGCCGCCGCTTGCGGCGTGAGCCTCTGACGCGGCGCACGCCGATTATTATGGTGACGGCGCGCACCTCCGAAACGGATGTCGTGATGGGTCTTGAACTCGGCGCGGATGATTACCTGACAAAACCTTTCTCCGTGCGCGAATTGATGGCGCGGGTGCGTGCCATTATGCGGCGCATCGACGAGGGAACCGGGTCGCAGCGCTATGACGATGGTTCACTGCGCGTCAACTTCGCCGAAATGCGCGTAGCCTGCGAGGGCCTCGACGTTAAACTGACGCGCAAAGAATTCGCTTTGCTTGAAGTGCTGATCGGCGGCGCCGGGCGCGTCGTCACACGCCAGCGCTTGCTCAATGAAGTGTGGGGCTATCAGCACTATCACGATTCGCGCACGCTCGACGTACACATCCGCCGTTTGCGGCAGCAACTCGGCGTGTGCAGTAATTCTATCGAAACGGTGATCGGGGTCGGATATCGTTTCGTCGGCGCTACGAGCGGCGCCACACCAGTCGCATCACCTGACGACGAGCCGGCGCCGCCCGCAAACATCTTGAGTTGAGAAAACAGTCCGCGTCCAAATTATCAGCAAAAGAGAAGTACACCCGAGACAAACGGGTGCTTTTCTTTTCTGCTTTGCGCCAATCTGCTTCATGTGAAAGCAGTATCGGCAAATTTGTCGGATTTAGAAATGATCTGCGGATGATCCCTGAAGCGGGTGATCGTTTCGATGCTAACCGGCGAGGCGGGCGACGTGCTCGGTGATGTGCTGCTCGCGCAGCGATGCAGGCGGCGGATCACGCCGTTCGTCAACTCAACGATGATCCAAGCTGGTGCGGATGCGCCTTCGCGAACGAGCATTAACTCTTGGTCAGCTTGGTGGTTGCCGAAGTGAACGATGTGAGCTTGGGCCAGACCTCCACCGCGCACAATGCCGTCTTGCGGCGCCCGCGGCCACCCGGCCCCAATTGATAACGAGCGCACGCCGCGCGCAACATGAGCAGCGTGCCGACCATAGTTGAATTGCCGCTTTGAAAACGATGGTTGTCCTGCCGTGCGACGCTTAGACCTGCGGCGCTGCGGCGGTTCGCTTCGCCGGCCGTGTTGGTAAAGGACGCGAGCAGCCACTCGACTCCGAGGGCGCGCGCCGCATCGTTGGCGGCGCGCAAATTCAAATAATCCACCACGTCGCCCCGCCCCGCCCCGCGCGCGCGACGGTCGGCTTCGGCGAGCCGTGCTTCCCACTCGTCCTCAAGTTCGCTCAACTCGATCAATCTCCGAACGATTCTTCCGGCACCACGACTCGCGCCGCTTCGCGGCCGGTGCCATGATTTCGGCCGCTTCGGTAATGAAGTCATAAAGTATCACAAATTCACCTCAGACATTCTTTGGGTTTTATGAACGGAACACAATCCGCGCGCCCGCTTGGTGTTTTCCTGCTGTTCGTTTTAACGCTTTTCTTGACTGCGCATCCCCCTGCTGCTGTCACATATGCGCAACCAGCATCCGCCCCCGATCGCCGCGCACCGCAGGCGCGGCCCCGATTGGTGCTGTTAATTGTCGTGGATCAATTTCGGTACGACTACTTGACGCGCTTCGGAGATCTTTTCGGTGAAGGCGGCCTCAAGCGCTTGATGCAAGACGGAGCCGTGTGGAGCAACGCCAACTACGACCACATGCCGACCAACACGGCGCCCGGCCACGCCACACTGATGACCGGTGCTTGGCCGGCGCAAACCGGCATTATCGGCAACGAATGGTTCGACCGCGACGCGGGAAAAAGCGTGACCAGCGTGTCCGACGACGACACAGTGTTGCTCGGCGGCAAAGAAAGCGGCACGCGCGGCGCCAGCCCGCGGCGCTTGATGGCCTCGACCGTGGGCGACGAATTGCGCTTGCAGAGCAACGGGCGTGCAAAGGTCATCGGCATCTCGGTCAAAGACCGGGCGGCGATTCTCCCGCTGGGCCGCCACGCCTCAGCCGCTTACTGGTTTAGTACGCAAGTCGGTCACATGGTTTCAAGCGATTATTACTTCACTCAACTGCCTGATTGGGTGCAGAAATTCAACGCCTCGCGACCCGTTGATAAATACTTCGGGGCGCGATGGGAGCGATTGCTGCCCGAAGGTGAGTACGCGCGACGCGCAGGCGCGGACGCCCCGCCGTGGGAGAAGATCAACACCGCCAAAGATACGAACACGTTTCCGCACATCATCACCGGCGGCGCCTCTCGGCCGGGAGAAGATTTTTATGATGCGATTGATTATTCGCCGTTCTCAAACGAACTGCTGCTCGCGTTCGCGCAACAGGCGATCGTCAATGAAGGCCTCGGCACTGATGCCGACACGGACGTGCTCAGCGTCAGCTTTTCCGCGTCCGACTACGTGGGGCACCGCTTCGGTCCGTACAGCCATGAGGTGATGGACATCACGCTGCGCACGGATCGCCACATCGCGGCGCTGCTGGAATTTGTTAACGCTCGCGTCGGCCTGCAAAATACCCTCGTCGCCTTTAGCGCGGATCACGGCGTCGCCCCCAACCCCGAGCACGCCGCGCAGATGGGTCTGCCCGGCGGGCGCATCAGCGTCGCGGATGTTTTAAAGGCCGTGCGGCAGGGCATCAGCGCGCGCTACGCACGCCGAGATTCCGGCGAACCAATGCCTGATTATGTGCAAACTTTTTCCAACGGAGCGATTTACTTTAACGCTTCTGCGCTCAAGCGCGATGGCATTGATCGGACGGAAATTGAGCGGATCGCCGGAGAAGCGGCCCTGACCGTGCCTGGCATTTCGCGCTACTACACGCGCACGCAGCTCGCCTCCGGCGTGTCTGACACCGGCGACGGAATTTCCCGGCGCGTGCAGCACAGCTTTTATGCGCCCAGAAGCGGCGATGTCTTTTTGATTTACGATTCGTTTAAATACCTCGAAAGCGGCTTCGCTGTGGCGACGCACGGCTCCCCGTATTCTTACGACACAAACGTTCCCGTGATTATTATGGGACAGCAGGTCAAGCACGGAATCTACGCCGAGGCGGCGACGCCCGCAGACATCGCGCCGACGCTCGCGCAATTGCTTCGCGTGCAATCGCCGAGCAGCGCCACCGGACGCGTCCTCCTGGAAGCTTTGGTGAAACAGTAAAGAGTAATTTTATGAAAAAGCGCGCGCTACTTTTGGTCGCCACACTCGCCATCGCTCAGAGCGCAGAGGCGCAGCGGAAATCCGCCGCAGCCAAAGAGTCGCTCGTCAAAGGGCGCTCAACCGCAGCCGCCGCGCCCATTGACGACAAGCGACTCAAAGCGGAACTCGGCCGCATCTTAGAGTATCCGCCGCAGGACCGGATTAAACGGCTGCAATTTTTCATCAAATCAAATCCCGCCTCGTCGCTTTTAAGAACAGCCAAAGAAGCGCTCAATGCGGCGCTCGTAGAAATCGGAGAAGCGCCGACCGAAGTTATTACAGAAGTTATTACAGAAGTTATTGAGGAGTCCGTCAACGAATTGCCCGCGGAAAGCCAACAGGCGGCAACGGCAACTGAAAAGAGCGAGCCTGAAAAGAGCGAGCCTGAAAAGAGCGAGCCTGAAACCGGCGAGTCTCCAAAGGAAGTTGCCGTCGCCCCTGAAACCGTGGCGAAAGATTCCCCGGAGGTAAAATCTGAACCCGCCGCATCGGAGGAAGCGGCGCGTGCCCCAAAAATTTCACCGGCCAGCGAGAGAAAATTAACAATCGAGCTCAATCGTATTCTCGAATACCCGGCCCCGGATCGCGCCAAGAGGCTTCGTTTCTTTATCAAATCCAATCCCGACTTTGCTTTGCGCGCAAACGTCCAGCAAACGCTTGATGCCGCGCTCGTTGAGGCGGGGGAAACTCCCACGGCAGCTCAACAAGAAATTGCCCACGTTCCCGCTCCAACCCTGCCCGCCGAAATTGTCGACAACAATGCCTCCGAAGCCGTGAACGTCGACGCCGCTGAAAGGCCCGCGGAGACTGTGAGCAGCAGACCACAGGGCGGCGAGCTCGGGCGCATTCTTGAGCAGCCGCTTGAGAATCGAATCAAGGCGTTGCAGGCGTTCATGCGAGGAAACGCTAAATCTTCGCAGGCGGGCCCGGCCGCCGAGTCGCTCGTCGCCGCGCTCGCCGAAAGCGGCGACGAAAAGTTAAAAGCGGGCGATGTCGCCGGAGGGCTTGCCCGCTTTCGCGCGGCGCTTGAGCTGGCCGCGCCGTCTATGAGCGAGAAGCTTTATGTCGGCGTCGTGTCGCAGATTCCGACAAATCTTTTTCTGCGCGCTCAGTACGAAGCCGCAAACGAAGCGGCCCGCAGCATCGAAGCCAAAGTGTCCGGCGACGCCAAAAGACTGCTCGCCCTGGCGGCGTATTACCTGAGCGTGGAACAAGCCGACGAAGCGACGCGCGTCGCCAATCAAGCGGTCGCGCTCGCTCCGGAACTGGCAACGGCTCATCAATCGCTGGGCGCCGCTCATCACATCAGCTGGAGGTTGGAGAAGGCC
>JBBJMB010000161.1:0-8362 GCA_037719755.1 Pyrinomonadaceae bacterium | reverse complement strand
CTGAATACAACGGCCTCTCGCACCTCTACGAGCACATGTTTTTTAAATCCAACCGCGCCATCGCCAATCAGGAAGAGTATTTAAAGACCGTCGGCCAGCTCGGCATCACTTACAACGGATCGACCACAACCGAATACGTTAATTACTACTACACCACCACGGCGCAAAATTTGCGCGTGACGCTCAACTTAATGCGCGATGCGCTACTGTACCCGCTGTTTGACGAGCGCGAGCTGGTGCGCGAAAAAGATGTGGTCATCGGCGAGATCGACCGCAACGAATCGAATCCCTTCTTTTACCTCTCTAACGAGATGAACGACCGCCTTTTCTACAAATATCCGAGCCGCAAAAATCCCCTCGGCAATCGCCAAACGGTGACGAGCGCGACGAGCGAGATGATGCGCACGATTCAGCAGCGCTATTACGTACCCAACAATTCGGCGCTGATCGTCGCCGGCGACGTTGATCCGGAGCAGGTTTTCCGTTTCGCGGCGGAGCTTTTCGGCGACTGGCCGCGCGGCGAAGACCCGTTCGTTAAGTACCCGCTGGTCGAACATCCGCCGGTTGAGAAAAGCGCGGCCAGCATCATCAAGCAGCGCGTGCAAAACGTCATCATCACCATCGGATGGCAGGGGCCTTCAATCGGTAAGGATGACCAAGGCTCTTACGCCGCCGACGTTTTCTCCTACATCTTGCGGCAACCCAATTCTCGCTTTCAACGCGCGCTCGTCGATACGGGATTGGTGACGGCCGCTGATGTTTCCTATTTAACGCAAAAGAATGTCGGGCCGATCAGGGTGATCGCGCAAACGACGCCGGAAAAAGCGCGCGAAGCTGTGCGCGCCATTTACAGTGAGATCGCACGCTTTAACGAAAAGAATTATTACACCGACGAACAGCTGGAAAGCGCCAAAGCGTTGCTCGAAGCCGAGGATCTTTACTTCCGCGAGAAGATGAGCGAGTACACGCACACGATCAGCTTCTGGTGGGCCTCAACAGGCGTGGATTATCTGCGCGGCTATCACGCGAACCTGCGGCGCACGTCGCGCGCGGACATCAGTCGCTACGTCAGCGGTTATATTCAGGGCAAGCCGCACATCGCCATCGCGCTACTGTCCGAAGAGGCGCAACAAAAAGCGCAATTGACTGCCGAGGAGTTGCTCGGCAGCTGATTCAAACCGAATCATGAGCCCTTCTCTGCGGCCCTCCGTGGTCTTTCTCTGTGTTTATCTATGTTTAAGTGAGTGATACTTAAACATAGTGTAACACACAGAAAAGACGGAGGGCCGCAGAGAAAAGCACTGAACCCGCTCATGACTAAAATTAATTTACGGCGACTGAAGAACTGAAAGCTAAATGTCAATAATTTCATTTATTTATCATCGCGGGGCGAGAGGAATCCGCCACGCGTTAACTTCGCTTGGCGCGGCGATTCTTGTCAGCTCGATGAGTTTTATCGGCTACGGCGCGCCGCAGCAGCAGATCGTCGGACAAAGCGCGCCGGAAACCCTTAAGCCTGCGATCGTCGCGCCGACGGCGGGCGACAATGAGAGTTGGGCCGCCAAGGGTCAGTCCCTGGTCACAGAGTTTGATGTCAACGGTTTGCGCGTTTTGGTGAAGCGGCGCGAAGGCAGTCAAACGGTGGCGGCCGGGCTTTTCATACGCGGGGGAGCGCGCAACCTGACGAGCGAAAACGCCGGCATCGAGGCGTTGATGCTCGACGCTTCAACTGAGGCCAGCGCCTCGTTTCCGCGCGAGCGCATGCGCGCCGAGCAAGCGCGCATCGGGACGGCGCTCAGCTACAGCGCCAATTACGATTACTCTGCGCTCACGCTGACCGCGACTCGCCCGCACTTCGAGCGGTCTTGGGAAATGTTTACGGACGTGGCACTGCGCCCGTCGTTCGACAAAGAAGATTTCGCGCGCGTCAAGAATCGACTTATTATTTCCTCAAACGACGACATGGACGAGCCTGATTCGCACCTGCAACTGCTGCAAGAGCGCGCCGCTTACGCGGGCCACCCGTATTTTAACCGGCCAAGCGGCACCGCCGCAAGTCTCGGCCGCGTCACGCTTGAGGATCTGCGTCGCCACCACAAAGAAGCGCTCCAGACCTCGCGCTTGCTGCTCGTTATTGTGGGCGACTTTGACCCGGCGCGATTAAAAGAGCGCGTCATTGCGTCGTTCGGGAAATTGCCGCGCGGCAACTATGCGGCCAAAGAATTGCCGCCGCTTGAGTTCGCCGCGCCGACGGTGGCGGTGACGCCCCAGGAAACACTTAAAACCAATTACGTCCAAGGCGTATTTAGCGCTCCCTCGCTCACCTCGGATGACATTTACGCGATGCGCATCGCCTCCTCAATTCTGCGCGACCGCGTTTTCGAGGAGGTGCGCAACAAACGCCAATTGTCTTATGCGCCGCGCGCGTTTTTGAGCACGCAAGGCGCCAACGTCGGCGGCATTTATGTCTCAGCGGTTGACGCCAATCAGGCCGTCGGCGTGATGATCTACGAGATCGGGCGATTGCAGCGCGACCCGGTCACGGCACAAGATTTGAGCGCCATCGTGGCGCAGTATTTGACGAATTATTATTTGTCGCAGGAAACCAACGCCGCGCAGGCCGGCGAGCTCGCGACTTATGAGCTGATCGGCGGCGGATGGAAGAACGCTTTCCAATTTATCGACCGCTTGCGCGCGGTCGCGCCCAGGATGTTCAGCGCGTGGCGCGCACCTATATGCGAAACATGCGCTTTGTGGTGCTCGGCGATCCGACGCGCATCGACAAAACCATCTTCACGATGCAATCAATCAATTAATGTCGGGCGGCGGGGTCGCAGACAAGTTGTTGAGCGTCCAACGCCCGCCCGCGCCGTCGATAAACCAAACATGACGAAAGCCTAGCCCTCGCAGGGTCTGCATCGCTTCCTGGTTTTCCATCAACTTATCGGCGTAAGCGCTCGTAAATTTCGGCGACGTGAAGGTGATCTCGCTCAGTTCGTCGCCGCCCAAAGTCAACGCGATACCGGCCCCCTGTTTGTCGTACTCTTGCGTGAGTTGGGCCACGAAACTCTCACGCGCTGCGCGCGCCGCTGCCGTCGCGCGATGTGCGCGTTGCGGCGACATGGCTTCGTCTCGCTTATCGTGATGGTCTGCGCTCTCTCCTTGCCACCGCCGGACAACGTGGTTAGCGAAGACCACACCGCAGAGCAGCACGACCACCAGCAGGATAGCTCGCGCGGCCGTGCGGTACGCGTTCAACAAGCGGCGGCCGCAGTTGCCGCACTGATCCTCTGAGAGCAGCACCGCGGTGCCGCAGCGCGGGCAGGGCCGGCGCCCGCGCTCGATTGACGGCGCCCTTCCCCGAACAATCAGGCTTCCCTGATCGCTTCTGCCCAGCAGCACGCCGCACGCCGAGCAGAGGGCCGCGTGCGGCGCCACCGCTCGACCACAGGACGGACATGAAATTGTGAGGGACACAGACAGTTGCGGGCTCTCTCGCGCGGGCTCGTTCTTCCAATGTGACTTTGTCATAAACGCTTTGTGCGCGACAAGGGTCTTTGTTAGGTCAGACAATCTGCTCGATTGTCGCTCGGCCATGTCCGACATCAAGCTTGGCGTTTTGGGCGCGTCTCTCGACAATCTGAAGATTGTCGGACACTTTGACCAAATTGATGTCGGCAAATTAGTCCCACTTGAGCGAAGGTTGCGAAAAGCTTGAAGTTTGCGAGCGCGCAAAGTAGCACAAGCTTCCAGCTTGTGCTGCCTTGTGAGCGCACCAACCTTGCGACGCTTTGATAGACTTTTCAAACAGCTTCTGTGTAGACTTGCGCTCAAAGGCTGAGAAACGAAGGGAGATCAAACGATGGGCATTGTGGACAGACTTTTTGGACGCGACGAGGAACAGCCAGAAAGATCGACGCAGACTCAAAATCGCGGCGGTGCCGCGGCGCCCGCGCGCTCGCCCGATGAACAAGCGCTGGCGCGCTACCGGTACATGCTGCAGACCGCGCCGCCCGAGACCATCGAGCAGGCTCACGCGGAGGCGTTCGCGCAACTGACGCCCGAGCAGCGCCGTCAGGTGTTGCAGGAATTGAGCGCCGGCGGCGGCGGCGCCGCAGGCCGAACAAAGCGCCGGCGGCGCAGCGGCGGCGACGCGTGATGACCCGCAGTCGCTGGCGCGACTCGCGACGCGCGCGGAGATCAGGCAGCCCGGAATTTTAGAACGCACCTTCGGCGGCATGAACTCGGGAGGCATGGGTTTTGGCGGCATGATGGCCGGAGGCTTTCTGAGCAGCATGGCCGGAGTTGTGGTCGGCAGCATGATCGCGCAGCAATTCTTGGGAGATTCCGGCTTTGCGGGCAATGACACCGCGGATCAGTCCGAAATAGATCCGGATCAATCAAACTTCGATCAAGAAACAAGCGGCGAGGCCACGCGAGACGTCGGAACCGAGATGGATGCGGCGGATTTTGACGGCGGAGACTTCGGCGGAGATATAGGTGACTTTTAAGGGTAAAACATTGGCCGACGAATGTCAGGCTATCGGGACAATAAAACTGATTCAAGAGTTTTATCTGAATCACCGTCGTTTGACCGTGACGCTGAGCGCAGTCGGCGGAGCACTTAGCTGTCTCATTGTTTTATTTTGCCGTCGTCAACCTGACGGTTAAGGTACTCGTGGGCTTTTTCGAGCACCTCATCTCGGCCGCTCTGGATGCCCTTGATCGTCGGTTTGACTTCCACGTGTGGCGCAAGCCCCACACGCTGTAACTGCCTGCCATCGATGTGTTTGACGTTGTGACCGCTAAAGGAGATGCGAATGCCACCTGGCACGAAGAAGTTGGTCACGTCGCCATTTGCCCCGTTCGAATTGCTGCCGATGAACTTCGTGTTGTTCGCCGCCTCGAAAAAGAGTCCCGTGTGCTCCGACTGACTGATTGCACGCTCGTCAATGAGCATCACCGTTTTACCTTGGTATTTCCACTTGTCCGATTCCGGGATTCTTTGTTCAAAAGTTATCGTTGCACTTTCTCTATAGACACCGTCGGGCGACATAGCCAGTGGCCGCTGGAAGAGCGCGGCCGGGGAGCAGGTACTTCCGTCAGGCGCGGCGCGATCGCCCACGCCGTCCCTTTCGGGTAGCCTCGCATGTCGAAGATAATCGCTTTGGTGTCTTTGAATCGCTCGAACATTCCGTCCACCTCAGATACGGTGAGGCGATTAAGATCGGCGTAACCGATGTTGCCCGCCAGCGTCTTAACAATGTCCCCGGTGCGTTCGCTGGTGTAGGCCTTAAGGTATTCCTCGCGGCGCGGCAATTTCACTTCGCGCTCGCTTCCCGAGCGGTTGCGGATGGTGAGCGTGACCGTCGAACCTTCGGCGCCGCGCAGAAGCCGGCTCGCAATCCTGTAGTCCAACGCTTGCGGGGTTGAGGCGGCAAGATACTTTGACAGCCGCGCGATGCGCTCCTCAATTCGCTCGCCGTCGACTTTGAGCATGACGTCCCCGACCTCAAGGCCAGCCGCCTTCACCGCTTCCTCGTCGAGCGCCCTTGTCACAACGGGCATCTTCTCGATCATGCGGATGAGCACCGGCGCGGGGGCGGTCCCGAAGATCTTGTTAAATGTAGGGCTGCCTACGGAAACATGCGTATCATGGGTGCGCGCAGTCATTTCGGCAATTGTGAGCGCGTAACTCGTTTCGTCCGCGGCTTGCTCCAGCTTCGGAATGAACTCGCGCAGCACGCCGTCCCAGTCTTCTTTCATCAAGTCTTTGTATGCGAAGAAGTAATTGATGACCGCCCAGACGCGGAAGGCTGCCAGCAATCGGTATTCAATTGACGGATAGCTCATTTCGGGGTAGGTCTTGTCCGACGGCGATGCGGCCAGGGTGATGAGCGGCGGACGCCGTGGACCCGACGGAGCTTTGAAGTCTTTCGCCGCGCTGAGCGCTGCCCGTAATGCCTGATCTTCCTGATCAGGCAGGCGCGCGGCAACGATTGTGTCCGCATGCAGTCCGCCCCCGCCGTCAGCGTTAATGAGTTCGCCAAGCCTCATCACAACCCTGACTCCCTCGCGCATCTCGAAGGTCTGCGTCGTCACAGTGGCGGCATCACTGGGCGCACCGCCTTCAGCGATAACTATCGCCTTTCCGGCAGACTGTAGTGCCAGCGCGAAAGCCGGCAGTTCACTGTGCCGGTTCACTAAGAAGACGCTTGGTACGTCTTCTTGAGCATTCTTTTCGGGGGCGATCCGCGCGCCGTCAGTGGTAAAGAACGCCGAGTAATAACCGCCGGAACTGTGACCCTCCTGCGGAGCGAAGCCGGAATGCATGCGACGGCGCTCGCCGGGCATGACGAGGGGAACAGGCGCGAACTTGCGAGCAATTAACGGATTCGATAAGTAATAACTCAGGTATCCCTCTGCGCTCTCGGGCAGCGGCGCGGCGGCGCGCAAATCGAACACGATGCCGCGCGCCTTCGCAGCTTCCGCTCCGATGGCTTGCCACTTCTTCTCCGTGCCTGGGAAGTCAATCAAGTCATCGTAGTTTGAGACGGTGATAATGAGAATGCCGTTTTCGTCCAAGCGAGAGCGTGGGTCATGCTCCCGCTGATTCCCCGCCGGGGCCGCGTCGGTTGTTTGCGCTTCGGGCTGCACGCTTGGCGACCCCGCGACGCGCGGAGCGGGGTCGCCAAGCGCGTCGAGCATGGTCTGGATGGCTGCCGCGTACTCCTTAGGGCTGTGCGCCGCGTTGACTTTCGGGATCGCGGCGACGAGCGCGCCATCCCAGTCTATGTCGCGGTAAGCGAGGTACGGGTGAAAGTATTTAACTGCCGCCCAAAGCTTACACAAAGCAATTAATCGCTCGATTCTTTGCGCTTCCGGCTGCGCAAGTCGCGGAGTTTGGCTTCGAGTCAAAACTGGCGTTAACGAGCCTGACGACAGCAACAACCCTAAACAGGCCGCGATTCCGGAGATAAGACGTTTCCTCATTACGACTCCTCGGAAAAAAGTCACGTAAGCCTCTAGGGTCTACTCCTCAAAGTTCAAATTAACAGGTCGCTCGGGTAAGTTGCTCCCAACACTTGGCTTAAATCCTACATTTTCTATAGTGTTACCGGTCGTAGCGACGTCCGTCCCAACCGACTCGAATTGAAAACAATCGACCCAGACTTTTCCTGCTCCGGTGAGCAAAAATCCGAAAGCTATCTGCGCGCTCTCTTCCGGTACATCCAGCGTCACCTCGAACTTCTGCCACTCAAACGTTCCCTCAATCGGTCTATTCCACATATTATCTATCCGCAGCGTTTGACTTTCTCCGTCGACGCGCATCCATAAGCCTGCATAATTTAAGACACGCTCCGCTTTCACATACGCCGACATGCGGACGCGCTGGCCTCGATAAGGTGTGGCGCTGAAGTTTTGCATCAAAGTGCCGAAGTCAGACACACCATTATGAAATGTTTTTTTATCCCGGCCGTACGGACTAATAACATGCTGAATATAAACAGACGATTTACCCTGATAGCTCTCCAGCGTGTCAACATGTATGTTGTAATCCAGAGGATTTGATCCCGCAAGATACCAGCCGTGTGGAATCGTATTAGGAATCGGTGGAGGCGGATTATGCCGCATCAATCGTAACGGATTGTGGTGCCAGGCGATGACCGCTCCGCCGAACATCACAAGACAAAGCCCCACACAGATCATGAATCGTTTCATCCGGCCCTCCTCGCTTTTATGTTTTGTGGTGCGTCAAAGTGCTGTGCTCCGTCACGCTCAAAGGCTGAGTAATGAACAAATTTATTGGCACAACGCCAACGCTCGGCGGTAGCGGGTCTTCAAAAATCACCGCGTAACCCATTCTCACAATGCCGAACAAAAAGAAGACCAATCCGACGAAATAACCGAAGACGAAGAGAAGCATAAAAGGCCAGAGAAACTCGCTGACCTTACCCGGCAATTGCAAATCTAAATAGCGGCTGGAGAGATGCGAGTAATAGTATTGCCTGTAATAATCCTGCCCCAATCCGCAGGCGTAAAACAGCACATGGCTGACGGCGGCGATGCCAACCCCCGCCAGCGAGAACTTGGCTCCCCTGCGCACTCCCTTGCTGCGCGGTGAGACCGAGCGGCTCGCCTTTTCCTGCCCGTGCGTGCCGAGCGCGCTTTTCAAGTCTTGCGCCACGGCTTCGATACTTTGGTATCTGCTGTTCTGGTCCTTTATCAAAATCAGGTCAAGCACGTGCTGCAATTGAGGGGACACTCCATTGATTGCATTGATGCGGTACGGCTCTGCGGTTAAAATCGCCGCCGTTACGTCGCGCACTGTCGCGCCGGAAAAGGGCGGGCGCCCGGCCAG
>JBBJMB010000160.1:0-8428 GCA_037719755.1 Pyrinomonadaceae bacterium | reverse complement strand
GTTGCGCGCGTCATACCTGATCGCGAGCGGAACGCGTGGACCGAGGGCAATCGCGAACGCGTCAGAGAGCATCATCCGCAGGCGCTTTTCGTGCTCGATCTGGGTTCAAGCGGCGAGCCGGTGATCGAAAACCTGCCCACTTGTTTGATCGATCATCACCGGCCGGAAGGCGTGCCGCCGGGAGCCGTGCTGATTAGCGGTTACACATGGAGTCCGGTGCCGAACACCAGTTTGCTGGCGTATGAGCTGTGCCGCGAGTTACTTGGCGACGCGGTTGAGCAACTGGAGTGGATCGCCGCCATCGGGACGATCTCCGATCTGGGCGAGCGAGCGCCTTTTGATATCATTGAGCGCGCGAAAAAGCGATACAAAGCGAAGTGGCTGAAGGAAGCGACGACGCTGGTGAATGCCGCGCGCCGCGCGTCGCGCTACGACCCCAGCAGGCCGCGCGCGCGCTACTGGCGCACGCCGATCCGCGCTCGCTCGTCGAATCCGCATCGCCGGATGTGGCGGCCTTGCGTGCGGCGCGCGAAGAAGTCAAAGCGGAAATGAACGAAGCGAAAAAAGCGGCGCCCGTTTTTAGCGGCAGCGTCGCCCTGATTCGCATCAACACGCCTTGTCAGATCCATCCGTTGATTGCGCAAATCTGGCGCACGCGCCTTCCCAAATTTATCGTCATCGCCGCCAACGAAGGCTACTTGCCAGGGCGCGTCAACTTCAGCGCGCGCTCGGCGGCCGGGGTGAGCGTGCTCGATTTTCTGAAGTCGATTGAGCTCAGTGAAGGCGCGGGCAATTACGGCCACGGGCATGACCAAGCGTCCGGCGGCAGTTTGCCCGCCGCCCGCTGGAACGAATTTCTCTCAAAGCTCAACTTCCCCGCCTCGGTTTATGCGCGCGGAGAGTAGGCAGTTAGAAGATCACTTCGCTTTGCCGAGCTCGAAGTCTTTGATGATCTCTTCGTTGTCTCGGCGGTTGCGATTGATAATCAAGATCGCGTAAGGGCTGCCTTTGATGCCGCCCGTCGGAGCGCCGAGGTTCTGGTTCGACTGTGCGATTAATTCTTTGAGCTGCTTGCCTTCGACCATGCGGCCGGCGGTCGGCAAATCTATGTTGTCGCGGGTGAAGACGAGTGAAGAATTCCGCTGCGCCGGACGGCGGAACGGTGTAAGCGCAGTCTTTCTCTTCGGCCACGTCGGGGCACTGTGAGGGAACGATGAACGGTTGGTTCTTCTCGACAAAGTTGCGCCCGTAATCGATTTGAGAATCGGGGAAGAGAACTCTCCCGCCTTGCTCCGTGCCCTGGCGGTTAATGATGTAGAGGAAACCTTCTTGGTTGGCGGTCACGCCGAGCCGCAAGCGCTCGCCGGCGCGAAAGGGTGTGTTGTAGTTCGTCTCGACATTGGAACCGTCCGGCTTCACCCGGTAGAGTTGCAGCTTCAGACCCAGCAACGGCTTGCGCTCAATGTCGCGCCGACCTCGGCGACGAGGACGATTCTTCGCCACGCGCTTGATGGTTTGAGGCGCGTCCCAAACGAGGGAGTCACGTTGCGCTTCGGCTGTGGGACTTGAAGTAAAAAAGAAGGTGAGCAGGGCAATTGTGGCGACAAGTGGAAATCGTAACAGGCGCAGCTTACTTGACATGATTAATTCCTCCCGCGGAAGGAGCGACGCTCACCGGAAGCATTTTTGCGTCAAACGAGCGCTACCAGCGCTCGTTTGACGCACATTACAGATTTCGCAGCGGCGCGCTTAATTCTTACCAATCGACAACTGATCCGTCGTCGGCGTCATACGTTTCCGGGTTCCGCCAATCGTGTCCGATTTTGTCGGCCATCGCGGTTTCATCCAGTTCGATGCCCAATCCCGGCCCCGTAGGTAAATCTATGTAACCATTTTTAACGATAAAAGGTTGCTTGATGTAGCCTTCTCCGAGGCTCACCTGCTCTTGGCAGAGAAAGTTCGGAATCGAAGCTGCGATTTGCAGGCCGGCCGCCAGCGAGATGGGCCCCAGCGGATTATGCGGAGCGATGGCGGCGTAGTAGGCTTCGGCCATGCCGGCGATTAACCTCACCTCCGTAATGCCGCCGGCGTGACACAAATCAGGCTGCAAAATACTGGCGGCGCTTTTGGCCAGAATCTCGCGAAAACCCCACTTCGTGAAATCGCGTTCGCCCGTCGCAATTGGAATGTGCGTCATGCGCGCCATCTCGGCCATCAAGTCGATCTGATGGGCGTTGACGGGCTCTTCAATAAACATCGGCTGGTAAGGCTCCAAAGCTTTGATCAACAGCTTCGCGGTTGGCGGAGGAATCGCTCCGTGAAAATCAATGCCGATGTCGATCTCTTTACCGACCAATTCACGCAGAGAGGCGAAGTGCTTGACCACGTGATCGACGAACGCCATGTTGTCGACGATGCGCGCGGGCCGTTTCTTCTCGGGCCCGGTCTTGAAAGCCGTGAACCCTTGCGCTAAACGTTCTTTAATGGTTTCAGGGGTCCTCGCTTGCGCGTAGACGCGAATCTTCTGCCGCGTGGGGCCGCCGAGCAATTCGTAGATGGGAACGCCGAGCGCTTTTCCCTTGATGTCCCACAGCGCTTGGTCTATGCCGCTCAAAGCGCTGGTCAGGATCGGCCCCCCGCGATAAAAAGCATGGCGATAAATGGCCTGCCAGTGATGCGACACCGCGCGCGGGTCTTTGCCGATCAAGTAGGGTTCTATTTCTTTGATCGCTTGAGCGACGGTTAAGGCGCGCCCCTCAACCACCGGTTCACCGAGGCCCGTGATTCCGGCGTTCGTATGAACTTTAAGAAAAAGCCAGCGGGGCTTGACCAGGAAAGTTTCGAGCTTGGTGATTTTAATAATTTCTCGCGCGGAAGGCCGCTTCGCGGGCGCGGAATTTTCTTGCGGCGCTCGGGCTTCCGACGCTAACGTGTTGGGCTTGGCGATCAGGTTTACGGCTCCGAATCCGAGCACAGTGGCCGTCGATTTGAGTAGCGTGCGGCGCGGCATCGCGTCGCTCTTTGTGCGCTTCTTCGTCAAAGGGAGTTCTCCTTATTCGTCAGCGTTCAATTGGATGGCCCGTAAACCCGCGCGCGCGCCACACGGGCCTGCAATGCGGTGGACAATCATGCGAAAAAAGATAACACTTTGGTGCTCCATCTTACGCCCCGGACACCTCTCTTCCAAGCTTTACCTTGCGGGAGCGGCAGGGTATCAGCGGAGGATAATTCAAGAGTTTGGTGAAGATGTTTGGTGAAGAAAGGATTGTTAACGAAAAGCAACTTATGATGAATCACCTCTGGCGCTCGGGAGCCGCGGCGTCCTTGCTGCTAATTTTCGGTTTATCTTGCGGCGACGTCGAGGCGCAGCGAGGTGAGCAGCGGGCCGCCCTGCGGCGCAGCAAAGCGGCCGCTCAAACTTTGGTCAATCCTTTGCTGCCCGCCGGCGCCGATCCGTGGAGCATTTACCACGAAGGCTTCTATTTCTACATGCACACCACCGGCAGGAATTTGACCATCTGGAAGACGCGTGATCTGGCCGAGCTGAGTAAAGCCGAACGCAAAGTAGTCTGGACGCCGCCCGCCACCGGGCCTACTCAAAGGACATCTGGGCGCCTGAGCTTCATCGCTTAAGCGGCAAATGGTACATCTACTTCGCGGCCGACGCGGGCACCAATCAAACGCATCGCCTGTGGGTGCTTGAAAATTCTTCGCCGGATCCGTTGCAAGGCGAATGGGTGATGAAAGGCAAACTCGCCGACGCATCGGACAAATGGGCGATTGACGGCTCGGTTTTCGAGCATCGCGGGCAACTCTACCTGATTTGGTCGGGCTGGGAGGGAGACGCAAACGGCAGGCAGGATATTTACATCGCGCGCATGACAAATCCGTGGACGGTGGCGAGCGCGCGCGTCAGACTCTCTCAACCCGAGTACGCTTGGGAGAGAGTGGGCGACATAGACATTAAGAGAAACCCCAACGAGCCGCCGCACGTGGACGTGAACGAAGGCCCGCAAATTCTGCGGCGCGGCGACAAACTTTCCTGATCTACTCAGCCAGCGGCTGCTGGACCGAGCAGTACGCTTTGGGGATGTTAGTCGCATCAATTGACAGCGACCCGCTCGACAGCGCCGCCTGGCGCAAACACCCGCAGCCGGTTTTTCAGCATTCACCATCCGCCCGCGCCTACGGCACAGGCCACAATTCTTTTTTCAAATCGCCCGACGGCACCGAAGACTGGATTCTCTACCACGCCAACGCTCGACCCGGCGAAGGCTGCGGAAGGCAACGCTCGCCGAGAGCGCAACCATTCACGTGGAAGGCCGACGGCACGCCCGACTTCGGCCGCCCCGTGCCCGTGGGCACGCCGATTCGGAAACCATCCAATGATGGGATGAGTGAGCGACGCTCGCGAAATCGCTAGCACAGGCTTCCAGCCTGTGCTTCGTGCGTAAATTAAGAGCTACACAGGCTGGAAGCCTGTGCTACCTTCTGTGCTACCATTGCCGAACTTGCGTAAAATCAGCAAAAACGCTTTACACGATTAAGAATCGTGTAAAGCGTTAAGAGAGTAGCGACTTATGAGAACATTACGAAATTTACCGGCCTCCGCTCGCAAATCGGCCGCGCTCGTGTGCGCGCTGTGTCTTACCCTTCAAGTTCAGTTCGCCGGCGCGCAAACCAACCGCATCACCGTGCAGGTGGATCGGCCCGGAGCGGCGATTCCGGTCACGCTGTTCGGGTTGTTTTTGAAGACATTAACTTCGCCGCCGATGGCGGAATTTACCCCGAGCTGGTGAAGAACAAATCCTTTGAGATCGCCGATAGGTTATTGGGCTGGAAGCAGATTCAGCCGAGGCGATGCTGAAGCCGCCCTGACCGTCCTTAGCGAGAAACCGCTGAGCGCAAACAACGCGCACTACTTGCGCCTCAAGGCGGCTGACAAGCGTGTCGGAGTGATGAACGAAGGCTTTCGCGGAATGGGCGTGCGGAAAGGAGCGGCGTACATTCTCGGTTTATGCCCGCCGCGCGGATGGCAATGCGACGGAGTTGCAGATTGAGTTGGAGGATGCAAGCGGGCACTCATTGGGCGGCGCAAAGATCGTTAACTTGACGCCGCAATGGAAAAAGTACACTGCGGTTATTCGCCCGTCGGCGACAAGCGGCAAAGCGCATCTGAAAATGTGGGCCACGGGGCGCGGCGCGCTTGATGTGGATATGGTCTCGCTGTACCCGAAAGATACTTGGCGCGACCGCGAGAACGGTTTGCGGGCCGACCTGGTTGGGTTATTAAAGGACATGCAGCCCGGCTTTTTACGCTTTCCCGGCGGGTGCATCGTCGAAGGGAAACATCTGGAAACGCGTTATCAGTGGAAGACGACCGTCGGGGAACTAATCGACCGCATTCCGATTGTTAACAGATGGAACGATGAGTTTAAGCACCGGCCGGCGCCGGATTATTACCAATCCTTCGGTCTCGGCTTTTATGAGTATTTCCAGTTGAGCGAAGACATCGGCGCTGAGCCGTTGCCGATTATCAACTGCGGCATGGCCTGCCAGTTTAATTCCGGCGAACTGGCTCCGCTTGAGGAGCTGGATCATTACATTCAAGATGCGCTCGACCTGATCGAGTTCGCTAACGGCCCCATCACTACCGCGTGGGGGCGCAAGCGGGCCGAGATGGGACACCCGGCGCCGTTTAATCTTAAAATCCTTGGCATCGGCAACGAACAGTGGGGGCCGCAGTACATCGAGCGTTATGACAGATTCGCCAAAGTTCTTAAAGAGAAATACCCACAGATCTCACTGGTGAGCAGCGCCGGGCCGAGTCCCGATGACGAGCGATTCCGTTTCCTGTCGGCCGAGTTGCGCCGGCGCAAAGCCGACATCATTGACGAGCACTACTATAAAGAGCCGAGCTGGTTTCGCGAAAATGCGGGTCGCTACGACGATTACCCGCGCAACGGCCCGAAGATTTTCGCCGGCGAGTTCGCCGCCCAAAGCAAGGCCATCGCGAGCCCCGACAATCGCAACAACTGGGAGTGCGCTTTGTCCGAGGCCGCTTTTATGACCGGTCTGGAGCGTAACGCCGATGTCGTCGTGATGGCTTCTTATGCGCCGCTTTTCGCTCACACGGAGGCGTGGCAGTGGACGCCCAACTTGATCTGGTTCGACAATCTCGGCTCATTCGGGACGCCCAATTATTACGTGCAAAAGTTATTCAGCGCGAATCGCGGCACGCGCATCCTCAGCGTGCTGCTCGACGGCGAGCGCAAAACGGCCGGCAAAACATTTTCGCGAGCGCCGCGCTGGATGACCGGGCCGGCGAGGTGGTGCTGAAAGTCGTCAACGCCGCGGCCACTGCAAAAGAGGTGACGATTGACCTTGCGGGAATCAAGAAAATCAGCAAAACCGGCAAAGCTTTTGTGCTCGCCAGCTCCGACCTGAAGGCCGAGAACAATTTGCAAGAGCCGACCAAAGTTGCGCCCGTTGAGCAGCCGCTTGTTGTTCCCGCGAGCAAATTCGTTTTCACGCTGGCTCCCAATTCGCTCTCGGTGCTGCGCATCGGAGGCTCGGCTGAATGACAGCGGCCCGAAGTCGCTTCGGTTGTGCACGGCGTGGTATCTTGGCGATGGGCTCTTATTTCTCAAACGGAGCGAGCCAGGCGGAATTGAAGCGTGATAATTTTACCCACACAGATCGGCTATTATTCAGCGTGAGCACAAATAAAGTTTTCAAGAGAGTTCGTTTGGGAGACGATGTCTCCACATATTGCGGCAAGTGCAAGGAGGAGCGCACACATCAAGTCGTGGCCATGAAAAGCGACGGCGACATCGAGCGCGTCGTTTGCCGCACCTGCCAGGGCACCCATCTTTACCGCGAAAAGAAATCCGCCGCCACCGCGAAGCGAGTCGGCGGCGGCGGGCGCAAACAAGAATTGTTGGGAACGATTCCAGCCATTCGCTCCGTGCGGCCTTATTCGTCTGAAGATATCTACCGAATCGATGAATGGATTTCTCATGCCAAGTTCGGCCAGGGCCGGGTCATCGAAGCTCGGACCGGAAAAGTCACCGTGCGGTTCGGACAAGATACGCGCACGCTGATGCACGCCGGCTAGCATACCTTAGCGAAAGTCAGGCGTAAAAAAGAGAGCCAGCGGCACTTAGCTGCCGCTGGCTCCGTATTTGTTGGATTTAAGAGAAATCTCTTTTAAGAGAACTTACTGAAGCCCCTCGATATAAGTCTTCAGCAGGCGTGCGCGCGACGGGTGGCGCAGCTTCCGGAGCGCCTTGGCCTCAATCTGACGAATGCGCTCACGCGTCACGTTAAACTGCTGGCCGATCTCCTCAAGCGTATGCTCTTCGCCCGATGAGCCCAAGCCGTAGCGCATCTTGATCACCTTCTCTTCGCGCGGGCTCAGTGTGGCCAGCACTTCTTCCGCGCGATGACGCAGGTTTTCGGAAACGACTCGGTCGGAAGGGTTCGCTGTCGCTTTATCTTCAATAAAGTTGCCGAGGGCCGAATCGGCTTCTTCGCCGATGGGAGTTTCCAGCGAGATCGGCTCTTGCGCGATCTTGAAAACCTGACGCACTTTGGCGATCGGCCAATCCATTTTCATCGCCACTTCTTCGTGCGTCGGCTCGCGCCCCAATTCCTGCACCATAGACCGCGTCGTGTTGCGCAGTTTGTTGATGGTTTCAATCATGTGGACGGGAATGCGGATGGTGCGCGCCTGATCGGCAATCGCCCGGGTGATCGCTTGCCGAATCCACCACGTCGCATAAGTCGAAAACTTGTAGCCGCGCCGCCACTCAAACTTATCCACCGCCTTCATCAACCCGATGTTGCCTTCCTGGATCAAGTCTAAAAACTGCAAGCCGCGGTTGGTGTACTTTTTGGCAATCGACACCACCAAGCGCAAATTGGCTTCGGTCATCTCATGCTTGGCCTCAGCGGTTTCATACTCGCCCGCACGAATTCTCTGAAAAGCACGCTTGATCTCGGCCGGCGAAACGTGATGCTCCACCTCGATTTGTTGAAGGTGACGCTTCGCGGCGCTTATTTTCCGCTTAAACTCTTTCTCGTCTTCAGGCTTGATCCGCTTTCGCTCAAGCTTTTCCTCGCAAGCCTCAATTTCGCGTTCGGCCACACGCACTTCTTTGATAACCACGTTGACTGCGCTAATTAAGCGCTGCCGTGTGCCTTCCGTCAGATTGATGCGCTTGATTTCATCGGCGATTTCGAGACGCGCGTAAGCTACTTTGCGACGCAGTCTCAAAAGCTTCTTTCCGGCTTTGCCGCGCGTCAACTTTTGCTCGGCGCGCATCCGCTCCCAATCCTTGAGTCCAACCTTGAAGAGCTTGCGTATGTTTTCGATACCCTCAAGCGTAAAACGCAAATACTCCTCGGATCTGTCCTCCTGTTCCTC
>JBBJMB010000159.1:0-8450 GCA_037719755.1 Pyrinomonadaceae bacterium | reverse complement strand
GATTCTTCGAGCACGCTCTTAGCGGTAGAGCGGCCAGTTGAGGTACGCCTCCAGCTTCGGCCAGCGCCGCAGAATCGGCGAACGCTCCGGGAAGTTCAGGAAGAAACGGACGAAGAGCGGCAAAGTCCATAAGCATGAAATCTTGGCGAAAGCTACAAGGAATTCTACCCACCGTCCCAGCACCGCCAGTGGCATTTCCCAAGTACTGAAACCGATGAACGTCCCCAGCATCAAAGCCAGCAACCACGCCTGCTGGTTATCAGGCTTGAGCAGAAAAACGGCCAGCCCGGTAACCAGAAAGATCAATTCGATAAAGATGTAGCTTTGGCCGAAATGGTCGCGGCGCGCGGGCTTCTCAACCGTCGTGAGTGGAATGACCAGTTCTTGATTGTTGCGCCGCACGGTCATCAGGTAAATTGTTCCGGGAGGGACGCGGTTGGCGAAGCCCATGATCTCCGGGTCTTCGGCGGGTGTGATGCCGTTGATCGCTAAGAATTCATCGCCCGCCTTGAGCGCGGTCGCTGGCCCTTTCGGATCGGTGCCGGTGATGTAAACGGGGCCACCCGGAAGTCTCTGTTCCCCAAACAAGCCGTCGTAGCTGCCGCCGGCAACATAAACGAAAGCGAAATAAGCTTGGACACCGAGGTAAAAGAACATCAGCGCGAAGAAGAGACTGCCCAGCAAGTGTCGCCACTTATCCTTCATCGCTCCCTCCGTTTAGTGCTTTCACTTTCAGAACAACAAATGTCACATCATCATCCTTTGCGAGTTCGCGTCGAATCGCTTTGACTTTATTTCTGACAGAGCCAATTCTCATCGGCACCCTCGCTTACGTTTGTGCAGAAGATTTGCGTGTGCGCTGTTGCCATTGACATTACAGCATACGTAATCTTATAGACGTGGTGAAGAGACCTTATACGACGCGGCAGGGACAGGCCCTGGCTTTTATCCATTACTATACGAAGATCCACGGCGAGCCGCCCGCGGAGATGGACATCGCCCGCTACTTCCGTATCTCCCCGCCGGCGGCACATCAGTTGGTAGTATCTCTTGAAAACCGAGGATTAATCGAGAGAATTCCCGGCCGCGCGAGATCGATACGCGTTCTGCTCGCGCGCTCCGAGCTTCCTGATCTGGAATAAACCGTATGAGCGAATATCAATACTACGAGTTCCTCGCCCTTGATCGCTCGCTCACGGAGCGGGAGATGAAAGAGATTCGCGCCATCTCGACGCGCGCCAAGATCACACCCACAAGCTTTGTTAACGAGTATAACTGGGGTAATTTCAAAGGCGACGAGCACGCTTTTCTCACTCGTTATTTTGACGCCTTCGTTTATTTCGCGAACTGGGGCACGCATCGTTTCATGGTGCGGCTCCCGAAGGCGCTGATCGCCGCCGCGGAGATGCGGAAATACTCAGGCACCTACATCTTCTCGGCGCGGACGGGCGGCGATTCGTTGGTTCTGGATTTCAGCAGCGATACCGAGGAGTACGAAGATTGGGAGGAATCCGGCAACCTGATGGCCTCGCTCGCGCCGGTTCGAGCCGAGATGCTGCGCGGCGACCGCCGCGCGCTTTACCTCGGATGGTTGCTGCGCGCCCAGGCAGAAGAACTTGACGACCGAGCCGTTGAGCCGCCGCTGCCCGCCGGATTAAACGCCATCTCGGAGCCGCTCGCCCGGTTGGCGGACTTCTTGAGAATCGACCAGGACTTGCTCATCATCGCAGGCGAGCCGAGCGCCGCCGAGCCGGACGCCGATGCCGGTCTGGCCGAATGGATCGCCGCGTTGCCAATCAAGGAAAAGGAACGGCTTCTGCTCGAGGTCATTCAGGGCGAGGATCCGCACTTGAGCGCCAAGCTCTTGGCCCGGTTTCGATCATCCCGTAAGGCAGAGAAAGAAGATCTCTCGGAGAGCGACAAACAGGGCCGCACGGTGGGCGAGTTGCTCAAAGCGGCCGCTCATCATCGCGCGGAGCGCGAGCGCGAGGAAGCGCGCCGTGCTGACAAAGCTCGTGCTCAGAAAGCAGCCGAGCAGGCGAGTTCGCGCCGCTTATTTGGATGGGCTGGCACTGAGGCAGGAAGCAGTATGGGATGAAGCGGAGCGGCTCATCGCGTCGCGATTGCCGAAAGCGTATGACGAAGCCGTCGTGCTTTTGGTTGACCTCCGGGATCTATCCGAGCGCGCGAACATGAGTGCGCAGTTTAAGTCCCGCTTCGCGATTCTCACCAAGCGATATTCTAATCGGCCCAGTCTGCTTGAGCGGCTAAAAAGGGCGCGGTTGATCGGCGATGAATAACCCTGCTGTTCTTGCTCGCCGCCGAGACGCAGAAAAATTTGGGATTAGCGAGTGGGAAATGGAGGCGCCGAGAATCGAACTCGGGTCCAAGAAATGACGCCGCAAGACTCTACATGCTTGTTCGCTTCTCTCGTATTTCGCTGCCGCCGAGTAAGTGAAGCGACGAAGACCTCGGCAGCGAGCTAGCCCAGTTTGTTCTCGCCCTTCTCCCCTGAGCACAAGAGTCGGGCCAGCTCATCTAAGGTGACATCTCATCCCGCTCGCATGAGCAACTTGCGGAGAGACGCTCGGGGCCTAATTAGGCGGCGAGAGCCAATTCTTGATTGTTGGCAGTTGTGTTTTTCTACGCTTTTTAACGAGCCGCCTAGAGAGCCCGGCATGCATCCGTACGGTCGTTTCAGTTCCTGTCGAAACCTTTCGCCCCCGCTTGGTAAGCCCATGCATTATAGAGTCCCGCTTTGTTTCCGGTCAAGCGCCAGGCTTTTCGCGAAAGCCCCTGACATCAGCTATAATGCCCGCGGGTTTTCAAACCCTCTGTGACCTCCCCAGACGCCCGCACCCGAGCAATTCTTTCGCTAGAGGTTCTCTCGTTATGGCCCAAAACGTGCACCGGCAAGCCACATCGCCAGTCTCCTTTCGACCGCCAGCGGTTGCTTCCGCGCGCCGCGGTTTTTTCCGTCGCTTCTGGTTCCCGGCGGTGCTTTTGCTTTCGATTGCGGCCGGCGGTCTGACAGGTATCGTTGCCGCCTACAAGCTCAACTATTCAGAGGCCGCAAGCGAAGTGGCCGCGCTTGCGACGTATAGCCCGAGCGTGGTGACGCGCGTTTACGCCGACGACGGCCAAACTGTGATCGGCGAATTTGCGCTTGAGCGCCGCATACCGTTGAAATACGAGGAGATTCCCGAGGTGGCCAAAAAAGCCATTCTCGCCGTCGAAGACACGCGCTTTTACCATCACATCGGCCTTGATCCGATTCGCATCGCCGGCGTAGTGGTCAAAAATCTCTCCACCGGCAGCCGCGAAGGCGGCTCCACGCTGACGCAGCAATTAACTAAAAATCTTTTCTTGACCAGAGAGCAAACCCTGACCCGCAAGCTGAGAGAGTGGGTGATGGCCCTCCAGATCGAGCGCTTCTACACCAAGAACCAGATCATGGAGATGTACGCCAACCACACTTTTTTGGGCGCGCGCGCCTACGGCCTGGAGGCCGCGTCGGAAACTTATTTCGGCAAGCAGGCCAAAGACATGACGCTCGAAGAAGCGGCGCTGCTCGCAGGCATCCCGCGCGCGCCGAGCCAGTATTCGCCGACCGTCAATATGGAGAGAGCGAAGGAGCGGCGCGATCTGGTGCTCGAACTGATGGCCCGCAATAACTACGTCACGCCCGAGCAAGCGGCGGCCGCCAAGATGAAGCCGATCAAGCTCGCCGACGCGGCTTTTAACCCGCCGAAATCAACTGTCTTCGATTACCCAGTTGAGGAGATCAGGCAATACCTCGAAGACAGATACACGACCCGCGTCGCGCAAGGCGGCCTCGCCGTTTACTCCACCATCAACATCGCCGCGCAGAAAAAGGCGGCCGAGGCCGTGCGCAACGGCTTGCACTGGTACGACCGCACGCACGGCAGCTACCGCTCCGAATACAAAAACATCGCCGCCGACGCAAACGGTAGCAACAACGCAAACGCGCAAGCATCGCCGCAGCAACTCGCCAATTACACGCATCCGGATTGGTATCACAATCAGTTCGAGCCCAATACGTTCGTCACCGGCCTCGTCACCAAAGTTGATGCGGCGCGCAACGAAGCGACGGTGCGCTTCGCGAACTACCGCGCGACGCTGACCGTGAAAGACATGGGCCGCGCCGCCGGGCGCCTGCCCAAAACCGAGTTTAAGCCCGGCTATCTCGCCGAGTTCCGCATTAAAGAGTCTGACCACGATAACCGCACATTGAAGGTGGATCTTTCGCAAGTGCCGGCCGCGCAAGGTGCGATGGTGACGCTCAACTCGAAGACCGGCGAAGTGGTGGCGATGATCGGCGGCTACGACTTTTATACCAACCGCTTCAACAACGCGACACAGGCCTACCGCCAAACGGGTTCCTGCTTCAAGCCTTTTATTTACGCGGCCGCCGTCGAGTGGGGCCTGACGCCGGAGACGCCCATCACCGGCGCGCCCATCAAGCACAGAGATTGGCAGCCGCATAACTATGACGGCTCGCTTGGCGGCGGCGACGTTCCGATGAAAACGGCGCTCGCGCAATCGAAAAACATTCAGGCCATTCACTTGCTCGACATGATCGGTATCCAGACCGGCGCGCAGATGGTGCGGCGCTTCGGCATCACCGTGCCGATGGCGCCTTACCTGCCTTCGGCTCTCGGAGCCACGGAAGTGCCGCTCGACCAAATGGTCTCGGCTTATTCGGTTTTTCCCAACAAGGGCGTGCGCGTTGAGCCGCATCTGGTGCGCCGCGTCGTCGGTCGCGACGGCAACGTGCTTGAGGAATGGGAAAAGACAACCTATAAGGTGGTCAGCCCTTATGTCGCGCTCACGATGGTGAAAATGATGCGCGGCGTGGTCGAGGGCGGAACCGCCGCGGCCGCGCAATCAGTTGGCGTTCAGCTGGCGGGAAAAACCGGCACGGTGAACGACCAAACGGACGTGTGGTTCATCGGCTACACGCCGACCTACGTCACCGGCGTGTGGATGGGCTATCCGGGTCGCAAGAAACCTCTCGGCAGCGACATGACCGGCGGCCGCGGCGCGCTGCCGATTTTTGTCGAGTTTATGAAGGACTATCTCAAAGACAAAGACAAAGAGAAATTTGAAGAAGCGCCGAAGAGGCCCGAAGACATCAGAGAGCTGTTTCTGCAGCGCCAGCGCGAGCTCGCCGAAATGCGCGCCGCCGCCCTTGCCAAAGCGCAGGCCGAGGGACTGCCCGTCTCAATGACGGACATCAATCTCGAAAAAGTAACTATTCCGCCGCTTCTCGGCGACACGCCCGACTCCGGAAACGCGCCTTCAACGGATGCCACCAAATCCGAACCCAACCCCGACAAAAAGGAAGACGCCTCCCCAAGCACGCCGCGCGCCTCCGACACATACCAGACGCCCGCCGCGCCACCACCGCCCCCCGCCTCCACGCGCCCCCGCGAAGCCCTCCCCCAGAAGAAGGGCAAAAAGGGAGAAGAAGAACCCTAAGAGGAAGGATGAACGCGGAACGATGAACGATGAAGTTCGGAAGAGAAGAAGTTATTGATTCTTCCTTCCGGTCGTTCATCGTTCATCGTTCCGCGTTCATCCTTCCAAGTAGTGGTTGAGCATTTTGCGCCACCAGGGCCAGTCGTGATTGACGTCGTGGCCCCAGATGTCGAGCTTGTGGGGAATGCCTTTCGAGTAAAGGAGGTTCGAGAGTTGGCGGCTGCGGTTCGGGGCCTCGAATGCCCCTTGGCCCGATAAGATGATGATGGCGTCGGCCTGGCGCAGTCGCGGCAGGTGGTAATCGTCATCCAGGTTTTTTAAATACTCCATGGGGTTGTTGAAGTACAAATTATCGTCGTGATAGCCGTTAAAGTAGGCGCGCACATCGTAGCTGCCGCTCATCGCGATGGTGCCGCGGAAAAGGTCGGAATGGCGAAAGTAAGTGTTCGCGGAGAGGTACGCGCCCAGGCTCGCGCCCGTGGTCATCGGCCGTATGCCGTGATCGCCCACGTCGTTGCGAACGAGCGGCAGCACCTCCTCTGTCACATAACGGTCGTAGCGCGACAGCATCTCGCCCTTCCACGCCGGGTGCGCGTGCTCGTTGAGTAACGCGTGCCGGTTGACGCTATTGATCGAGTAGGCCCGCACCCGCCCCGCATCGATGTGATGCGCGATCGCGTCGATCATCAAAAAGCGTACATACTCAAGGTAATCGGCGGCGGCCGTCGGAAACATCAAAAGAGGATACCCGGCGTGCCCGTAGGCCACAAGCGGCATCTCCATTCCCAAATTATGGCTGTACCACGAAGTCTCACGACGTTGCATGAAAAGTTTTCTCCCATTAATTTGCGGCCCGGAAAGCGCGCCATCATCGCCCGAACCAACGTGCTGAAGCAAGCCGCAGCCGCATCGAAACTCTCACGGAGCACGCAAACTCCCCGCCCGCTTGACCCTTGCGAGCATTGTTTGCTATAAATTTTCGCTCGCGCCGCTGCTATTTTCGGCGCGTATTCCGCAGTAGCTCAATGGCAGAGCATTCGGCTGTTAACCGAAGGGTTGTAAGTTCGAGTCTTACCTGCGGAGCCAAAATCTATAAGCACTTAGCGGCAACTGTCATGGTTGCCGCTTTTGCTTTTCCCGCTATAGTTTCAGCGGCAAGCCGTTAGCGAGCGAACGCTAAGGGAAACGCGGATAAACTACGCAGAGCGAGATCAGCATCGAGCTGACGCGGCGCAAATTAACGAGCGCTTGCTCAGCGGAAAACGCCGCAACCATCGTCGCCTGAAAAAAGTGTTCGATGCGCGCTCCTCCTCCGTCGCATAAGTGTGCGTTGAAGTACAGACGGATTGTATTGCGTCTGTAAGAATTACACCTCAAATCAGCTTTCATGGGCCGCGCGCGCTATTCAAGCAGGAGGGCGGTAGTGCGCGCGCGGTCTGCTATTGTGTTGCCTTGAAAAGCGTCGAGGCGAATTGACAAGCACAACACGGGCAGAAGAGAGTGGGCTGTGCCTGATACTTAAGGAGAAAAGCGATGAAAGTGCGACTCAAAAAATTGAAAGATCAAACAATCGTAGTTACCGGCGCGTCGTCCGGCATGCGCACGCGCAATCAAAACGCACTCTCGACCGCCCGTCGGAACATCTCTCGGAGCGCGACGATTATCCGGGACACGCCGCGAAAACAAGTCTTTACACCGCGGAGCCTCGCTGCATCCGGTGCTAACCGGCGTGGCGCTCGTCGGCGCCGGATTGGCCATCCCCGCGCTTTTACAACGCGGCTCACAAAACGGCGCGCAGCAGCGATCCGGCGTCGCGGCCGAGTCGCTGCCTCACACCGCAGAATAACGCATCAATCACACGGTAACTTATAAAGGAAAAATACGATGAAAGCTTTGTGTTGGCAGGGAAAAAACAGCGTGAGCGTCGAGCAAGTGCCCGACCCGAAGATACTCAGTCCCGGCGACGTCGTCATCAAGATCACGTCGACGGCGATTTGCGGCTCAGACTTGCACCTCTACAATGGCTACCAGCCGACGATGCAAAAGGGCGACATCCTCGGTCATGAAAACATGGGCGAAGTGGTCGAAACGGGCGGCAACGTTAAGAAATTGAAAGTGGGCGACCGCGTGGTGGTGCCTTTTACGATTTGCTGCGGCCACTGCTTCTTTTGCCAAAAGGGTCTGTGGTCGTGCTGCGACAACACGAATCCGAACGCGGAAATGGCTCGCAAAGTGATGGGCCAATCGCCCGCCGGATTGTTCGGCTTTTCGCACATGCTCGGCGGCTACGCGGGCGGTCAAGCCGAGTACTTGCGCGTGCCGTTCGCCGACGTCGCGCCCATTAAGATTCCCGAAGGAATTCCCGACGAGAAGGTATTGTTTCTCTCTGATATCTTTCCGACCGGCTACATGGCGGCGGAGAACTGCGACATCGAGCCGGGCGACACGGTGGCGGTCTGGGGTGCGGGGCCCGTCGGGCAGTTCGCGATTCAGAGCGCATGGATGCTCGGCGCCGGACGCGTGATCGCGATTGACCGCGTGCCGGAACGCTTGGCGATGGCCGCACAGCACGGCCGAGCGGAAACGATCAACTTTGACGACGTGAAAGTTTACGACCAATTGATGGAGATGACCGGCGGGCGCGGCCCCGACCGCTGCATCGACGCGGTCGGGTGTGAGGCTCACGGCACCGGCAGCGTTGACGCGGTGCTCGACCGTGCGAAGGCGGCCGTGATGCTGGCCACGGATCGCCCGCACGTGCTGCGCGAAGCGATCATGAGTTGCCGCAAGGGCGGCACGATTTCGGTGCCCGGCGTTTACGTCGGCTTCCTCGACAAAATTCCCTTCGGCGCGGCGATGAACAAAGGTCTCACCATCAAGATGGGACAAACGCACGTGCCGCGCTACACCGCGCCGCTGCTGAAAAGAATCGAGGCCGGCGAGATCGA
>JBBJMB010000158.1:0-8453 GCA_037719755.1 Pyrinomonadaceae bacterium | reverse complement strand
GCCCCTAATTGTACTATGGCGGAGTGACCAACTTATCGTTTTACAAGTCCTAAGTCAGCGCGCATGTGATGTCAGCAGATCATCTCCAAGCACAGGTCCGACAATCTTCCGGGTTGTCGCTGACACTGTGAGAAACTAAGCCGCCTAAAAGTTTAATCGCCGATTTACGTTCGTCTGCTAATCGAACCTTCCGCCGGTGGGCAACCCGGGCATCGTCGCACTCCGGTTGCATAGAGAAGTAAGAATAGAGAAGTTAAGAATGTTTTTCTCCGCCTACGGTTGACAGCCCGGACTCCTTTTGACTACTATGCGTGAAATATAAGTAAACACTTACTTACTTCGTTTGAGGGGACAACAATTGCGGAGAAAATTGCCGAGTGGAAAGCGCCAAGATGTGATCGCCGCACCGGCCGAACAGAGTCGCATGACGGGCGAAGAACGTCGTCGACAGTTGATTGAGGTGGCGATTCGGTTGTTTTCCAAAAAAGGATTTACCGGTACGACGACTAAAGAGATCGCGCTTGCCGCCAACGTTAACGAAGCTTTAATTTTTCGCTACTTTGCGACGAAAGACGATCTTTACGCCGCCATTTTAGATTACAAAGCGAGCGAGATTTGTGTCGGAAATTGGCTCAATGATTTTCAGGAATATGCGAATCAATCCGATGACGAAGGGCTTTTCCGAGCCTTGGCGCAAAAAAGACTCGACCACTCGCGCTGTGATACCGATCATACTTTTATGCGCTTGATGTTTTACTCGTCGCTCGAAGGACACGGACTCGCCCGCCAATTTCTTGAACGACAGGCGCGCCCGGTTCATGAATTCTTGTGTCAGTACATCAAGCGCCGGCAATCCGAGGGAGCGTTTCGCGATGCGCATCCGCAAACAATCGTGCACGCGTTCACCGGAATGCTCAATCACTACATTATGACCAAGGCGTTTCTGGACAGCTGGAAAATGACCATTTCGGACGAAGAAGTAATTGTCGAATACACTCGGCTGTTGCTTGACGGATTGCGTAGCCCTGCTGCGGCCAGTCGGGCGCAAAGAACTCGCCGGCCAGCCTCTGTGAAAGCAGTTAAAAGTTCGACCAAGACTGAAAAACGGAAGATTAAGCTGTGAGCAAAAGAAAGATCAATTTCAATCGTGCCGCGTGCCGGCCGAATCCTGTGCGCGTTAGTTTGCGGGCGCTCGCCTTCGTCATGCTGGCCATCTTGACCGTCAGCGGATGCGGCTCGGGCGAGAAAACGAACGCAGCTGACGCAACACGTGGCGGCAAAGCGGGGACTGCCGCCGCCGCCGAATCCCGCCCCGCCGAAGTGAGCGTTGCGCAAGCGACGGAGCGCGATGTGCCGTCGTTTCTCGAAGTCACCGGCAGCCTGGCCGCCCACGAAACTTCGGAAGTTGCCCCCGAGGTTTCGGGTCAGGTTATAGCTACGCCCGTGGATGTGGGCGCGTTCGTCGGGGCGAACTCAGTGATCGCGCGACTGGATGATCGCGACGCTCAACTGAGGTTGCAGCAAGCGCAAAGCGGAGTGGCCCAGGCGCAAGCCGACCTCAGACAAACGCAAGCCCGGCTGGGGCTCGCCGCGGGCGATCGTTTTGAAGCGTCTTCCATTCCCGAAGCGCGCGCCGCTCGCGCGGCCCTCGATTCCGCGGAAGCCTCGGCGCGGTTGGCTGAAACGAACGCTCGCCGCTACGCCGTGCTCGTGGAAACTGGCGACGTTTCGCGCAGCGTGTATGACAATGCGCGAACTCAAGCCGAGACCGCGCGAGCGCAGGCCAACAGCGCGCGACAGCAGTATGAATCCGTGCTCAACGCGGCGCGCGGAAACAATCAAGGCGTGGCGAGCGACGAGGCCGCCGTGAGCACGGCGCGTTCGCAGGAAGCGCTGGCCCGGAAAGCTCTCGGCGACGCAGTTATTCGCGCGCCGTTCGCAGGTTACGTCAGTGAGCGCGGCGTCGCCATCGGAGAGTACGTCACGCCGGCGTCGCGCGTCGCGACCGTTCTGCGCTTGAATCCGATTAAGCTGCTTTTGCAAGTGCCTGAGACGGAAGCCGGTCGTGTGCGTGTGGGCCTGCAAACTTCGACGAGCGTGACCGGCTACCCCGACAGGCAGTTTGCCGGTCGCATCGTGGCCATCAATCCTGCCATCGATCCCACTTCTCGTGTGCTTTCGGTGGAAGCGCAGTTGGAGAATTCCGACAACCTGTTGCGGCCGGGAATGTTTGCCACCGCACGAGTGTTGCAAAGCCAAGCCGAACGCGGGGTGTTTGTGCCCCGCTCGGCTGTGCAAATTAATCCAAACACTAACTCTTCAACTTTGTATGTGTTGGAGGAAGCAAACGGCGAAACAATTGTTCGCCTGCGAGTCGTGCAGCGCGGGTCTGAGGAAGGCGAATCGATGCGCATCCTCTCCGGCGTGCAGGACGGAGAAAGCGTTGTGACGAGCAACACGGCGGAGCTGTACGACGGCGCTCGGGTCAGACGCAAGTGAGCGCTCAACATGGAAGCTTACCAGGCGGTGGTCAAATAACTATAAGCGCACTACACCAAGATGTGGATCATGTCAGTACCGCCTGCGGTAGCGGGCGGGTTCTGACGTGGCTGAAGGCCCGCCCCGCTACCGCTGGCGGTACTGACACTTGTCTGTTCTGTTTTCAGGTCATCAGAGTATGCAAAAATTAGCTGAAATATGCGTCCGGCGGCCCGTGTTCGCGACCATGATTATTCTGACGCTGACTGTGGTCGGCGCGTTTAGTTTCTTTTCGCTCGGGGTCGACCGCTTTCCGCGCGTAGATTTCCCGACCGTCACCGTGACCACGGTTAACCTCGGCTCTTCTCCCCAGGAGATTGAGACTGAAATCACAGACCGCATAGAGTCATCCGTTAATACGATTAGCGGCATTGACGAACTGCGCTCCACTTCTGTGGAAGGCGTCAGTCAGGTGTTTGTCACCTTTCTGCTCGACAAAGACCCGGATGTGGCGGCGCAGGAGGTGCGCGACAAAGTCGACTTGGTGGTGCCGGATCTGCCGGAAACCGCCGAGCAGCCGACGGTGCAAAAACTGGATACCGACGCCGCTCCTGTGCTGCGCGTGGTCGTGTCCGCGCAACGCTCGCTGCGCGATGTGACGGACATCGCCGATAAGCAAATTCAAGAGCGCATCGAATCGATTAACGGCGTCGGGCAAGTCACACTGGTCGGCGGCGCCGAGCGCGAGATTCAAGTGTTCGTCGATCCGGACAAGATGCGGTCTTACGGCGTGACGGCGACGGACGTGACCAACGCCGTGCGCCTGCAAAATCAGGAATTGCCGGGCGGGCGCGTGGATCAAGGCGCGCGCGAATTGACGGTGCGCACGCTGGGCCGCATCGCCGATCCGCAAATATTCAATGATTTGGCGGTCGCGTGGCGCGGCGCGTACCCTGTGAAAATCCGCGACATAGGCTACGTGCAAGACGGCTCCGAAGAACAGCGCACGCTCTCGCTGTTAAACGGCCAGCCGGCCGTGACGCTGATCGTGTCAAAGCAATCAGGCCAAAACACCGTCGCGGTCGCCGACGCGATCAAGGAACGACTGCGCGAGATTCAACCGACTTTACCGGCTGACGTGCGCACGCAGATCGTCGGCGATCAATCCATTTTTATTGAAGCGGCGCTCAACTCAATCGAAACGCACTTGGTTGAAGGCGGATTGCTGGCGTCGCTCGTCGTCTTTATCTTTCTCTGGAATTTCCGCTCGACGCTGATCGCCGCGATTGCGATTCCGACTTCGATTATCTCGACCTTCGGGTTGATGGCCGCGATGGGCTACACCTTAAACGGCATCACGATGCTGGCTTTGACTTTGATGGTCGGGATTGTGATCGACGACGCCATCGTCGTGCTGGAGAACATCTACCGCTTCATAGAGGAAAAGGGGATGACCCCCTTCCAAGCCGCCATCGAAGGTACGCGTGAGATCGGACTCGCCGTGCTCGCCACCACGCTTTCGCTGCTGGCGGTGTTCGTGCCCGTAGGGTTTATGGGCGGCATCGTCGGGCGCTTTATGTCGTCGTTCGGTTTGACGGCCGCTTTCGCCGTCATAGTGTCGCTGCTCGTTTCCTTTACGCTCACTCCGATGTTGGCCGCGCGGTTTATCAAGCGGCCGAAAAAGCACGGCGCCGCCGACGAGAATTTGGAAGCAAACGCTCAAGCGGAAAACAACGCGGCGTCTGAAGTTCCCGCAAGCGAAGACGAGCAACAATTGGCGTTTGCCCGCCAAGCTGCGCCGGAATCGTCGGCGGAAGCGGGCGCTAAGGGATCGCGCATCTACCGCCGAGTGGACGGCGCATACACTCGCATGCTTGAGTGGTCTATGGCGCACAGGTGGGTGATTGTGCTCGCCTGCGTGCTGACCATCGTCAGCATCGTGCCGCTCTTTATGATGGTGGGTAAAAACTTTTTGCCGCAAGACGACGAATCGCAATTCGAGGTCACGGTGCGCGCTCCGGAAGGCACCACGTTGATCGCGACCTCAACCGTGATCGAGCGCATCGCGAAAGACATTCGCACCGAAATACCCGAAGTGACCGACACGCTCACCACCATCGGCGGCGATCAGCAGGAGCTTGTCAACAGCGCCTCCATCTATGTGCGTTTGAAACCAATCGCCGAACGCGATGCGGATCAATACGAATTGATGACCAAAGCGCGCGCGTTGGTCGGGCGCTATCCGCAGAATTTGCGCACCAGCGTGCAGCAGGTGGCCGCCATCTCGGGCGGCGGCAACCGCAATGCGGACGTGCAATACGTGATCGGCGGCCCGGATTTGGGCAAGCTGACGGATTACTCGAAGAAAACGCTTGATCACTTAAAGACGATTCCCGACGTGGTTGACGCGGACACCAGCCTGGTGGTCGGCCGGCCGGAATTGCGCGTCAGAATCGATCGGGATCGCGCCGCGGATTTGGGCGTCAGGGTCGGCGACATTTCGCAGGCTTTGAACATTCTCATCGCCGGCTTCGACGCCTCAACATTTAATGCCGGCACAGATCAATACGACGTGCGCGTGCGCGCCATCAATCAAGCGCGCAGCACCGCCGAAGATCTCCGCCGCATCACCGTGCCTTCGCAGCAGGGAGGCCCCGTCAGCCTCGATAACTTTGTCGAGATCGAAGAAAGCACGGGCCCTTCGTCAATTGATCGCTTGAACCGGCAGCGGCAGGTCACGCTTTCCGCGAACGTGCGGCCGGGCGGCTCGCAATCCGAAGTGATCAGCCAGCTCGATCAATTTACGTCTTCGCAGTTAAACGTCGAACCGGGTTACAGCACAGGGCTCGCGGGCCGTTCAAAAGAGCTCGGGCGCGCCGGGTACTATTTTATCTTGGCGTTCTCGCTGTCGTTTATTTTCATGTACATGGTGTTGGCCGCTCAGTTTGAATCGTTTATTCACCCGGTCACGATTCTCTTGACTTTGCCGCTCGCGATTCCGTTCGGCATTTTGAGCCTGCTCGTCTTCGGGCAAAGCGTCAATATCTTTTCAGGTCTCGGACTGTTGGTGCTCTTCGGCATCGTCAAAAAGAACGCGATTTTGCAGATCGACCACACGAACCAATTGCGCGCCGCCGGCCACGAAAGGCACGAAGCGATTATTCAGGCGAATCGCGACCGTCTGCGCCCGATTTTGATGACGACCATCGCTTTTGTGGCGGGCATGATGCCGCTGGTGATTTCGTCAGGGCCGGGGTCGGGCACCAATCGCTCAATTGGCGTGCTGGTGGTCGGCGGGCAAACGCTGTGTTTGCTGCTCACTTTATTGGCGGTGCCGGTTTTCTATTCGCTTTTTGACGATCTGGGCAGAAGCCGCGTGTGGAAATGGATCGGCACCAGGTATGAAACGGCGACCGCTCGCTTGGGCAGCAGAGCTTCCGAGGCTTGGGGAAGCGTGACCAATCTTGTGACTTCGCGCCGAGCGCGTCGCAAGGAAACGGCAAGTGATAGTTACGCCGACGGGGCGTCTGGTGATTAAAGCTATGGGGAATTTAACGGCACACGGCGGAACGAGAAATGCGATGTCTCAATCAAGCAGCAGTATAACGAGTAAGTCTGCGAAACAGCGAGGACTTATGTGCGCACCACACCAAGATGCGGAGCGTGTCAGTACCCCCTGCCGGAGCGGGCGGGTTCTGACACGGCGGAAAACCCGCCCGCTACCGCAGGCGGTACTGACTTCGCGCTTGTGGAGAACTATCGTGATCGCTCTGTTTAGCGCGAGCATTGTCTTGGGCGGCGCAAACCATTCGAGCGGAGCGCAGCAGCAAACCGCGCCGCCGGCCGGCACAACAACTCAGCCGCCGTCGCAAGAGCGGCCCGGCAGCCTGCCGCCGGGTCAAACTGAGTTGCCTCCGAACTCGGGCACCGCTCCGGTGCGGCCCGATGCGGAGGCGCAACAAAGCGCTCAGCCTCAATCAAATATTGATCAACAGCGACAGCAAACTTCGCCCGACACCGCCGGGCCGCAACCAGTTACTCCGCAAGTTGGGTCACAACAGCAACAAGGCGCGCCGGGCGCCTTACCTCAAACCGCCGCGCCCGCTGGCACAACACCCGCAGGCGGGCGCCCTGCTCGCCCGGAGCAGCGCGGGCGCCGCCGCCACACCGGGTCAAAATGTAGGGTCGGCTCAGGCATCGCGCCGGCTGAACTTCCGGCTGAACCGCCTCCGATTGCGCCGAACTACCGCGCTCCCGCGCGCGCTCTGCCTTCGGCCGAGCGTGTGGGGGTCGACGCAGCCGCGCAAACGCCGCTCACGCTCAACGAGGCGATCAAGCTGGCGCTGCAAAATAATAACGATATTGAAACGGCCAGCATTGACGTGCGTCTCGCCGAGTTTGATTTAAGAGGCGCGCGCGGCATTTATGATCCGCTCATTTCTTCGGAAAGCTATCTTGAGCGCAGCACCACGCCGACGAGTTCTTTGATCGGCGGAGGCCCTAACGGCAGCGTCACGCAGACGGATGCCACCGGAGCGTTGCGCTTCGGCGGCTTCTCGCCTTTTTTCGGCGGCAATTACCAAATTGATTTTGCGTCGACGCGCCTCACCACAAACAACAGCTTCGTGTCGCTTAATCCGCAGTATCCGACGGCTTTGACGTTCACTTACGCGCAGCCGCTGTTGCGCGGACTGCGCATTGACGATAACCGGCGGCGCATAGAGATCGGCAAACGCAACGTCGCTTTGACCGACGCTCAGTTTCGCCAGCGCGCCATAGAAGTGATCGCGCAAGTCGAGGGAGCTTACTGGGATCTGGCTTTCGCGTTGCGCAATTTACAAGTGCAAATCGAAGCCGTCAAACAAGCGCGCACGCAGGTGGAAAGCAATCAGCGTTTGGTGCAAGAAGGCGTTCTGGCGCCGATTGACATAGTTGCGGCCGACGCGCAGGTGACTAACTTTGAACAAAGCGTCTACTCCGCACAAGAGGGAGTGACGCGCGCCGAAAATACGTTAAAGACGCTGCTGCTTCCGGATCGCCAAAATCAGCTTTGGTCGCAGGCGCTCGTGCCCGTGACGCCTATAGACCTTGAGCCGCCTCGCCTGCCTCTGACTGACGCCGTGCAGGCCGCGCTCGTCAATCGTCCGGAGTTGGCCCAGCTTGTCTCGACCGCTGAAATAAACCAAGTCAATACGCGCTTCTACAAAGACCAAACGCGGCCGCAACTGGACCTGGTCGGCACATACAACCCGGTCGGCTTGGGCGGGTCACTGGTGCCGCGCGGAGATGGTTTTCCTTTTGGCGGAACCAACGAAGCGCTTGAGGCCCGAGTCAACGATCTATCAATTAGAGCCGGGCTGGCTCCGCTGCCGCCGACGCCCGTTGTGACTGGCACCGTTTCGCCGGATTTAATCGGCAGTTACGGCACGTCGCTTGGCAATCTGTTCGGACTAAATTATCCGACGGTGCGCTTCGGCGTGCGCGTGCAACTGCCTTTGAGAAACAGAACGGCCGAAGCCAATTTCGGTCGTTCGCTGGCCGAAGGCACGCGCATTCAAAATCAACGCGCCCAGGCCGAGCAGATCATCGAAGCTGATGTGCGCAACTCGCTCCAAGCTGTGCGGTCCGCCCAGGCGCGGCTCGCCTCAGCCGCGGCTTCGCGTTCAAGCGCCGAACAGCAGTTCGCCAGTGAACGACGGCAGTTTCAAAGCGGACTCTCAACAGTATTTCTGGTGCTGCAACGCCAAACCGAGCTGCTTGCCGCGCGCGGCCGGGAGTTGCAAGCGCAAACCGATCTCAACAAATCAATCGCCCAATTTCAACGCTCGATTGGCACCACGCTCGAAGCGAATAGAGTGTCTGTGCGCAGCGACCGGCCGCTTCGGACGCTCGAAACTGCCGGCACGGAAGCGGGAGTTCCGGTCAAGCTGACGGGCTTTATGCCAATCGAAAGCGGAAGTAAAGCGAAAGCTTCA
>JBBJMB010000157.1:0-8469 GCA_037719755.1 Pyrinomonadaceae bacterium | reverse complement strand
GTAATGGTGACGGTGGAGGCTGGCACGATGGCGCCGGCCGCGTCCTTAACGGTTCCGCGAAGCGTCGCACTTCCGGAAGTTTGGGCGAATGCCGCCGGTGTCACCGTGAGGAGTGAAATGAGCGCGAACGCTCCGGATAGCAATCGCACTGAGGTAAGCTTTAACATCAGAAGCCCTCTTGATTTCATAAGTTGCCGCGTGCCACAAGACCCGCTCTTGGCGGGCGAGTCTATACAGTTTGTTTTTCAGGAAAGGTTAGGTAAGCCCTTAACAAGCAAACGATGCATGCAAAAAACATTCCGGGCGGCGGCTCTTTAGTTATGTTGTGCAATCAAAACAATTTAGCTTTTTCACTCAATCTAAAGATGGAGGAAAATTCATAATTACGGATGAGTTATTCAAAACTTTGGAGTTGAAGCACAAAACTTACCATCGTTCATCTTCGGCCACCCCCTCCCGGCGGTGGCCTCTTTAGCGCCCCTTTGTCTCTTATCTTTGCGTTGAGGAAAGTCACACTTAAACGCTGGAGATGCGCAAAGAAAAGACGCAAAGGGGCGCAAAGATCAATCGACTTTGCCTCGTCCTTCGGTGATCGTGACGTAGCGGTCGATGGGTAAGTTTGTGAATCGCTCAACCCTGCCGCTCGGAGCCGGCCATCGCACCTCCAACCAGTCGAGCCGCGCGGCCTTGCCCAATCCGATCACTTCTCGCAGATCGTGCGACGAGAGGTAGCTGCCGCCGCCGGTCTTGTACTTTTGCTTTTTCACGCCCCCCACTGACCAGCTCACCAGCGCGCCCGTCGCGTCGCGGTTGCATTTGTTTCCCTGTAGCTTGACCCCAAGCCAATGAACGCCTTGCCCCGCGTTGTTCTTTAAGAGAACGGGCGCTCCGCCGTTATTGGCGACGAGCACGTCGACGCGCCCGTCATTGTTGTAATCCCCGGTGGCGAGGCCGCGCGCCGGGAACTGCTTCGCAAACACCGGCCCGGCTTTGTCGCTGATATTGCGCAAGCGCGCGCCGTCATGCTGAAAAAGCAGCAGCGGCTCTTTGTACTTCACTTGCGTCGAAACCATGTCGATCATGTCGTCCGGGTGGCCGTTCGCGAGAAACAAATCAATTTGGCCGTCGTTGTCAAAGTCGAAGAACTTTAACCCCCAGCCGCTCAAAAGACGCGTCGCCTCGGCGACTCCGTTCGGATTGGCGACGTCGGCGAACGACTCATCCTTGTTGTTTTTGTAAAGCGAGAACATCTCCTGATCGACATTCGCCACAAACAAATCTTGCCAGCCGTCGCCGTCAAAATCCGCGGCGTCCACGCCCATGCCCGAACGAGCCTGGCCATTGGCGCTAAACCCGACTTCAGACGCCAATCCGATTTCTTCCCACTGATTCTTGCCGCGATTAACGAACAGGAAATTCTGCACCGTGTCATTGGCGACAAAAAGGTCAACCAAATTGTCGTTGTTGATGTCCGTGGCGACGACGCCAAGCGCTTTGCCGAGGGCACGCTCGATGTCCGTCCCCCGTGAGGCTTCGGTGAATGTGCCATCGCCGTTATTGCGGTAAAGCCGGCTCGGGGTCGGTTTGAAGATGCGCGGAATGCAGTAGTAACGCCGGCCTAGTTTGTTGTCACCGCAAACAACATTTTTCCCGGCGCTAAACTCTACGAAGCTGCAGAGAAAGAGATCTAACATGCCGTCGTTGTCGAAGTCCAACCACGCGGCGCTCGTCGTCCAGCCGGGCGCGGCGACGCCCGCTTTAACGGTCGCGTCGCTGAACGTGCCGTCGCCGTTGTTGCGGTAAAGCGTGCAGCGGCCGTAGGCCGTGACCAGCAGATCGGGATAGCCGTCATTATTATAGTCGCCGACCGCGACGCCCATGCCGAACGTGCCGCCGGGCACGCCCGCTCGTTCGGTAACATCCGTAAAGGTGCCGTCGCGATTGTTTTTGTAAAGCGCGTTACGGATCGGTTTTTGGGGTGTGTAAAAATCCGAAGAACCGCTGTTCACCAGGTAGATGTCCATCCACCCGTCGTTGTCATAGTCGAGGAAAGCGCAGCCGGGGCCGAGGGTTTCCGGCAGGAAGCGCTCGGGCGACATGCCGTTGTCGTGAGACCAAGTGATGCCGCTCGCGGCGGGCGCGATTTCCTCGAAAAGCGGCGCGCCGGACAATGTTTGCTGGCCGCAAACGACGAGAACGAAGAGTGCCGCTTTAACAAAAGATCTTCCGGAAAGGAACCGGGGGCAAAGGATTTTACAGCTCATTTCGGTCAATTCGAATCTGATGTAGAGATCTTCCTCCCTCTGCGTTTCTTTGCGTCTTCTCTTTGCGCGCTTTGCGTTTAGGTGAGACTGACTTAAACGCAAAGCGCGCAAAGAGAAGACGCAAAGAGACGCAAAGGCAAGTCAAGTGATGCGCTTACGGAGCTTACTGAATAATGGAAAAGAAGGCGTGCTCTTCGGCGGCCGTCTCGCCCTGACGCACGACAGCCCGCACCTCGTATCGCCCGGGCTTAAACTTTTCGCCCGGAATGGTGATCGCGTAAGGAATGCGGCCCCCCTTGTCCGGCGCGGGAAGATCGGGAGCGGCGTGCGCCACCACTTTTCCGTCGGATGAGAACTCGAGCGCCAGCTGCGGCTTTTCGGCGACGTTCGCCGCCGGGTAAATCACCAGGTAGAGCGGAAGACCGTCTTTTCCTCCCTGCAAAGTTGGTTCGCCCACGAAGGGCACGATTTTCGTGTCGTCTTTGCGAAAGGGATCTTCCGCGTCTTGATGCTGAGGATCGCTTTTCTCAACCCGCTTGATAATGGAGATGCTGCTTAAACGCACTCCCGGCTTGGGCGGCCTGACGATGAAGACCGAGCGGCGGGCGCTCGCTTTGCTCGTCTCGCGGTCGAACGCGACTGTCTCCAGCGTATACCGGCCGGGCGGCAGCCAGTAGCTTTTGGTGAGAATAACGTTTCCGTTTTTGACCGCGTCCAAACGATCAAGCGCGCCTTCGAGCGGAAAGTCGCGGCTCAGTTTCTGCACCACGCGCCCCTCAGCGTTCTTCACCAGGGCCATCAACGAGAACTGCGCGCGATAGATTTTCCCTTCCTTGTCGGGCGTAAATGTAAAGCTCGACATCGGCACTTCCATCACAATCGTGTGCTGCGTGCTCGCGTCGCCGTTGCCGCCGCCGCCGAAGCGGAGCGCGACGGCGCGGTAATCGAAGGCGCGCGGCAATTGAGCCACATTAAGCGTCGCCATGAGCGGCATCTCGTAGGGCAGAATCGTTGGGCCGCCGCCGGTTGGCGGCAAGTCAAAATAGCCGTCGCGCGTTTGCAGCTTGACGTTCGGGCGGGAAACCCGAACGGCGATGGTGTGGAATTTACCGTCGAACTTGTGTCCCTGCGGAGAATAAGCCAACTGGTAGTAGCTGCCGATGTCGCTGACCACGTTCTGCATCCCGGTGCGCAGATTGTTGCTGTTCGCAATCAAGAACCCGCCGGTGCTCGCCGCCAAGTCGTCGAGCGCTCCTTGCACGTTTCCGCGCAAACTATCTTCGGCTTTGTCTGTGGCCATCGCCTGATCGCGCGTCACGGCGCTGCCCGGACGCGCCAGGATTGAACTGCGACTGGCCCTGGCGCTCTGCGCGAGCATGTCGCCGGCGGCGGCGTTGACGTTAGTGGTGGTGAGGCCCCGCGCGTCGACGGCGTAGATGCTCACGTTCGCGCGATTGGCGGCGCTCACCGTGGCGCGTTTTAGTTCGACGAGGTTGGCCGGAATTTGCAATCCTTCGGAAAAGTAAATCAGGGTTTTGCGGCCTTGCAGACGCCCTTGATCTTTGACCAGCGCAAGCAGCGCATAGAGAGACGAGCGCCCCTGCTGTTCGCGCTGTAGCGTTTCCGAAAATTCCAGCGCGTTGAGAATAATCTCGGCCGCTTTCGCTTCGACGGCGGCTTGACCGATGCCAGCCGCCCCGGCCCCTTGGTTGGCGCCGGCGCTTGCCGCGAGGCTTTCCGCCAGCTCGGACTGCTTTTGCTGCGTATCTAATTGCTGGCGAATCTCGTCGGACTTGGATTGAAACTGCGTGTTGGCGCCGGTGGTCGCGCGCTCCACGGCTTCGCGCAGCAACTTCCGGTCGTTGGTAAACTGCTGCAGCACGTGCAGGCGATTGCCGACGATAAAGACCGCCACCAGATCGTTGGATCTGAGGTCGTTGTCGAGAAAGCTTTTCGCCGCCTGTCCGGCGAGTTGCCGCGCCTCTATGTTTAAATTATCGAAGACCAGCGTGACCAAGTTGATGTGGCGCAACGCATCAAGTTTCGCAGGGGCAGTGCTGGCTGCGGGCGATGCGGATGTGCCGCGCGGCTCACCGCCGATCAGGCCGAAGCCCGTCACCGCTTGCTTCACGCCGTCTTCAAATACCTCGACTTCTTCCGCCTTTAAATCACGCACCGGCTTGCCGCGCTTGTCGCGCACCACCAGGTCGAGCAAAACTTCGTTGCTCTCAACGCGAATCACATCCTGGTCCGCTTCGCGCGGCGGCACAGCAGCAGCAGCACCACCAGCCGGAGGGTTCGTCGTCTGTTGCGCTCTGACGACTGGGCAGAGAACAATCGAGAGGACCAGCGCTCCGTGAATAACAAATCGAGACATGAATCACCTCCGGCGACGATGCCGTTATTCTAATGTCAGCGTTGACTTCTGTCTTAAACTTTTCCGGTTGGCCCTTTAAATCGGGTGAGGGCTGTTCGGCTTGACCACTCGGATCTGGTGATCCGTAAACTTAAAGTGCGCTCCGGGCACTTCAACTTTTGGCATGTGACAGGTGACGCACTGTTGCTTGCCGGTAGGACAAGAGGGCGCGCGACGCTGCGCGTGACCCGACGCGGCGGCGCGATTGCTCGCCACGGTTGCGCTCTGAGAGTGACAGCTCGTGCACTTCGCATCGTAAAAAGCGGGCTCGCGCCGCACCTCTTCGTGCGGATCATGACAGGCGGTGCAACTGATGCGGCGATCTTCCGTGTCGTAGCAAGCGCTGTTCGTTAACCGGTAAGGCTGGAAGCGCACATTATCGATTCCGCCGCGATTCGGAAGCAGCATCACTTGCTCCCATGTGCGGTGACAGGCGCCGCAAAAGTTTAGTTGATCTTCGGTGTTCAGGGTGCGCAGATTGGTGAGCTGCTTTTCTTTAAAATTTCCCGCCCGCATCGCCGTCACATGCCGCTCGCCGGGGCCGTGGCACGCTTCGCACCTGACGCCGGGCACGAGTTTATCTAATTGCGCGCGCACGTCGCCGCTGCTGCTGGCGATGTTGGTGGCGTGGCATCCGAAGCAATCTTTGATGTCGCTGCCCTCCATCTCAGCCCGGCCGCCGCGATCAAAGAACTGGGGGCGTGCGCGGAGCGCCAAGTGAGATCCAGATTCTTGAGCGCGCGGTAAAAATCGCGGCCGTAGAGCTTGCCATTGTGCTGAAAGACATATGTTTGCCCCAGCGTGCCGTGGCCGAACGCCCAGAGAATCGGGCCTCAATGGTTTCCCCGCCAGCACCGAGTACATGCTGCGCTCTTTCCGGCGCACGATTTTGTAAGCGTAAGCGCCGCCGTCAAACTTCATTTCCGGATGCGTTTGCAGAAGAGAACTTTCGGCGGCGGAGGAAAGCGCCTTTGCCATCCCGCTCTTTTCGTAACTCGCCGCTTTGTCCGCGTGGCACTTGGCGCACGTGTTGTCGCCCGCGAAACTCGCTCCCGATTCGGCTGCCTGTGTCGGCCGCCACTCTGAGGGTTGAGGTTGTCCGTGTACTGGCCCCTGACTCAAAGACGTTTGCGGACACCAAAACGCGATCACGGCGCACAACAGCGCGATTAAGTGTCGCGCATGCTTTCGGCCGATTGGCGCGGCACACAGGCTGGAAGCCTGTGCTACGCTTTGCGCTTTGCTGCCCCCGATTTTTTCCATCAAACTTCGGTCGATGCGTGCGGCCACAATCGAGCTGCTATTAAGGTATCTTATTTTCGCTCTGCGATTCAGTTGACCCGCCGACTGACTGAGCGCCGGCGCTTTGCGTGCGACGGATTTTGTCGAGGCGTAGAAAATCGGCGCGCGCGCGCGCGCCGTCTTGTTTTCTGCCCGCCCGGCCGTATGCTCGCGCTAAGGGAAAAAACATCACAGGGCTATCCGGCGCAAGCTTGGCGCCGACCTCAAGCTCTTTGATGGCGCGCCCTACGTCTCCGGTTTCGAGCAGGATGCGCCCCAACGCGTTGCGCGCGGGGAAAGATGCGGGCGCCAGCTCCACGGCCTGCTCGGCGAAGGGCAACCCGGCGGCGTGCTCGTTGCGAGTGATGTAGAGAAAGGCGAGTTGTAAGCGCGCGCTCACGTGCGCGGAGACACGCACAATTCGCGCAAGAAAGCTTCGTGCGCGAGCTCGGTCTTCGCTTCCAAAAGAAAGACGCCGTGCGCGTAATTGACGTTCGGCACCCCGGGGTAGCGGGCGGCGAGCGACGTGAACTCTTTTTCAGCTTCAACAAAGCGGCGCGCGAATTGATGGTACGCGGCCCGGCCGACTTCCAACACGAGCTCGCGTTTGTCGGGCGCAAGCTCCACTGGGAGAAGCGGCAGGCGCAGTGAACTAAGGCCCAGCGCCTCGACCACGAGGGCGTTTTCGGTGGGCAGCGAGCGCGCGAAGTAAGTGAGAATCTCGAGCGCGGATTCATACTGCCCGAAGCGCGTCAAAAGCAGGGCGGCGTGGTAGCGCGTGACAAATGTTATTTGTTCGCTGTCGCCGAGGCCGAGCGCGCGGCCGCGCTGAATGTGCTCCAGGGCGCGTTCATATTCGCGCAAACGAAATTCGCAAAGCCCCATCAGCGCCCACGCCGCGCCGCCTTTGGGTTGCAGCGCAACGAATTTTTGAAAAGCCTCGCGAGCCTCCCGGTACTGATCGAGCTCGTACAGGAGCGTCGCAAAATACCACCATCCTTCCTCCCAATTCGGGCGCGACGCGAGGGCCTGTTGATAGAGGTCGATCGCTTCTTTGAGCTCGTTCGCCTCACGCGCCCGCGTCGCACGACGATTAAGGTCGTCAAAGGCCGCGGGCGAAAGCGGTGTACGGCGTGAGGCAGTTGGCTGAGATCTACGGGCGGAAGGTCGACGCGTTTGAGCGACAACCAGAGGGTCCGCCTGAATCAGGATCGCGACGAAGCCGAGCAAAAGAACAGGTCTTTGTCTGATTAGTGAGCGCATGTCCAACTTCGTCATGGTTGCGAGGGTTTCACCCCAGGTGCGGTTGAAGAGTTGGGCGCACCCTCGCCCTGATAATTGGGGCCGAGATTATCCTGCGCTCCGGGAGCGCGCGATTGAGCCTCGGCGTTCAGTTTCTGCACAATCGCTCGGTGACGGTCGCCATCTTCTTTACGCTTCTGGCGGTAGTAAACGGTCGCGAGCGTCACGTGAGCTTCGACAAACTCCGGCGCTTCCTTGAGAACGGCTTCCAATACTTGCTGCGCTTCGGCGACCTTACCCGAGGCGAAAAGGGCGGAGCCGATTTGGTAGCGCACATCCGGCGCGCCGGGGCGAATTTGTAAAGCGCGCTCGAAATACTTGAGCGCCTCTTCGTTCTTTTGCTCTTGCTTGAGCAGCACGCCTATATAAAGGTTCGACTCGAAATCATGCGCGTTGATTTCCAGTTCTTTGCGAAAAGCGATGATCGCCTGCGTCGGATTGCCGCTCTCAAGCAACGCTTTTCCGTAGTATGCGTTGGCCGACACAAGCTTGGGATCAAGCTCCACAGCACGAGCGAAGTCTTTAATCGCGCCGGCGAAATCTCTGGCCAGCAACTGCGCGGTTCCGAGCAGCAAGTGCGCCTCTGCCGACTCGCCGTCGCGCAAAATACGGTCGATCATGCGCTGGCCCTCGTTCACTCGCTGGTCGCGAATGAGCGCCGAGCCGAGCAAGTAGGCGAGCGCGCGGTGATCCGGAAGATTTGTCTCAAGCGGGGCTAACGCGGAAATGACTTTCCCGTTTTCACCCATGCGCAAATGGCAATCGGCGAGCAGCAAGACGGCGTTCGTGTTCTGCGGCTGCGCCGCGACAACGCGCGCCAGCTCTTGCGCGGCCTCGGCGATCATCGCCGATTTGTAAAACGCGACGGCCAAATTAAAGCGCACTGCGGCGTTGCGAGCGTCAACGCCAAGGGCTTTTTTGTACTGGTCGATAGCCTCTTGGTGGCGTCCGAGACGGGCATAAACTGCGCCCAGGTTCGAGAGCGCCTCTATATTCTGGGGCTGCGATGCGAGAAAGGATTGATACTCGCGGACGGCCGCTTCGAGATCGCCCGCTTGATGAAGCCTGACGGCGCGCTCGAAGACGCGCTCGATGTCACTCGCCTGATTTTGCGCGTGAGCGGGCGCCTGCTGCGCGCCCAAAGCGAGAGATATGGAAACTATAAGGAGGGTAAAATTTCCTGACTTGCTCATGATGTCTTGGCAG
>JBBJMB010000156.1:0-8490 GCA_037719755.1 Pyrinomonadaceae bacterium | reverse complement strand
AGCAAACGCTCCGCATCAATGCCTAAATTTATGGTGCGCACATTCCACAGGCTGCGCGCGAACAAACCGGCTCCGACGAGTAACACGAACGTCATCGCGATTTGCCCGACAAGCAAAGCGGTGCGTGCGTATGAGCGTTGATAAAACCCTTCGCCCGCTCCGGCTTTGAGCGCGACGGTTAAGTCGGGCCGACTCGCTTGGAGCGCCGGCACAATGCCGCAGAGCAGGCCCGTCAGCAGCGCAGCGACGGAGGTGAAAGCAAGCACGCGCGCGTCGATCACATCGTCAAACGCGATTTCGCCGGGCAGCACCAGGGCGCGAATCACCGGCCCCATCCACACTGCCACCAACAAGGCGGTCGCGCTCCGATGGGCCAAGATGATTTCCGAGCAGCTGGCGCATCAGCCGCGTACGGCTCGCGCCCAGTCCGATGCGGACGGCGAGCTCGCGCCGGCGTCCGATGGAGCGCGCGAGCAATAAATTGGCGACATTAGCGCAGGCGACGAGCAGCAACACAAAGGAGACGGCGGCCAGCCACTGCGACACGCGCACTTCCTGCGGCTTCACGGGGCCGCGTCCTCTTTGCAGCGGCCCGAGCGCCATCGCCGCCGTTTCCTGTTTCAGGCCGTCGCGCGCATAACCGCGCAAATTGGCGGCGTTCGCGTCGCGCTCAGCCGCCTCTCTGCTCGCGCCCGGCTTGAGGCGCGCGATCACATTGACCGCGCCGTAATTGCCGCGATTGGTTCTCCACTCGGGCTTTTCGCCGAGCGGCGTCCAGGCGTCTATGCGGCCGAGGTCAACGCCCGTGAAGCGTTGCGGAGCGACGCCGATCACCGTGTAGAGATCATCGCCGTTGCAGCCCCTGCCGACGACTTGCGCATCACCGGCGAACTGTCGTTGCCAAAAATTGTAGCCGAGCACAATGACGCGGGCGCCGTCAGGAACGCGGTCCTCTTCCTCCGCAAAGAACCGGCCCGCAGCGGAGCGTACGCCGAGCAAAGCAAAATAGCTTTGCGTTACCCGTTGCCCTTTGATCTGCCGGGCTTCGCTGCCCCGTCCCAAATTAAACGAATCGTTTTGGTAAGCGGCCACCGCCGCGAAGGAATTTGTGTTGTCACGCAAGTCAAGGTAATCCGGATACGAGCGAGTGGGCGCCGTCCAATTCCCTTTCCCGTACACGCGCACCACCGCGTCAGCATCCCGCACATGCGCCGGCGGTCTGAGTAGCAACGCGTCCACAATGCCAAACATCGCCGCGTTCGCGCCGATCCCAAGCGCGAGTGTGACAACCGCGACGAGCGTGAAGCCGGGATTCTTGAGGAGCATCCGCGTGCCGTATCGTATGTCCTGCCAGAGCGGATATCAAGTTCTTCACTCGACTTTCCTGATGCTTTGCAAAACCGCTAAGAAAGCGCTGTGCCAAGACGTAGGCTTCCGATCAAACGCGCGGTGATTAACTAAAAGGCGGCGAGGCAGAGCACAGGCGGTCTTCCAAGCGTTCGTTTCTGGGATTGCAAAGTCCCAAAAACGGGACGGCGATTGGTCAGCATCCTGGTGTGAAGACCATCCAAGAATGCAGAGTGCAGTTCAAATCACCATTGGTTGCTCTGCGCGCAGCGTGATAAAGTGCCGGTCAAGCAAAGAAGCTGAGCCGGGGCGAGGCTGCTCAGGAAGCAATCCGAAGCGCCTCGAACTAAAACCCCGCTCGTATGCAGGCGAGGAGCTTTATGTCTCAACCGTTTATCGAAGAAGCGCCCGACATTAGCGCCCTGATCACGGAGGATGATGCCCGGTGGATAACTTGCCTTCAGAGAAACAGCAGCGACTGCTTACCGAACCGCTCAGCTCATGGACGGGACCGGGCGAAAATCGTTCCTTTCTCGCCGCTGCCAATGTTGGAGTTTTTTATATGGTGCGCAACCCGGCGATTGTGCCCGACGTGTTCCTCAGCCTTGACGTGGAAGTGGCCGAGGACTGGTGGCAGAAAGAGCACCGGTCGTATTTCCTGTGGGAGTTTGGCAAGCCGCCGGAAATCGCCATCGAGATCGTCTCAAACACCGTCGGCGGTGAGGACGGGGAGAAAAAGAAAAAATACGCGCGGATGCGTGTCACCTACTATGTGATCTACGATCCGCAACAACAGGTGATGGCCGAGCCGGTGACCGTTTATCATTTGCAGGGCTTCGACTATGAGCAGCAGGCGAGCGCACAATTTCCCGCGCTGAAGCTTGGGCTGATGTTATGGGACGGCGTGTTCGAGGGCAAAGAGACCACGTGGCTGCGGTGGACGGATGAGCACGGCGAAATTATTTTGACCGGCAGGGAGCGCGCCGAACAGGAACGGCAACGTGCTGAAAAGGAGCATCACCGCGCCGAGCAAGCTGAACGAGGCGAAGCCGCGCAACGCCAACGAGCGGAGCAGGCCGAACAACTTTAGAGCAGGAACGCCTACGCCTCGCACACCTCACAGGCTTGCTCAGGCAATCAGGCAAGGGCCGGACCAGCTTTAATCATGCAAGTGCTGAGTGCTGAGTGCTGAGTACTGAGTGCGCAAGCATGAGCGCTGTGCACACTACAACTCAAACGACCACTAACTCCTCTGATCTTCACTCAGCACTCAGCACTCAGCACTCAGCACTTTTCATTCATACCGGAGTGCGACCAGCGGATCGACCTTCGTCGCGCGCCGCGCCGGCACGTAACAAGCCAAAAGCGCCGCGCCAAGCATCAGACCGGCGACCGCGGCAAAGGTCGCGGGATCAGTGACGCTCACGCCGTACAGTAAGCTGGTCATCACCTGAGACAAGGCCAGCGCCAAGATCAACCCAACGCACACCCCAACTGAGGCGAGCACCAGTCCCCTTCGTAGCACAATCATAAACACATCGCCGGCTCCTGCGCCGAGGGCCATGCGGATGCCGAGCTCGCGCGTTTTGAGCGTCACTAAATAAGTCATCACGCCGTAGACGCCGGAAGCGGCGAGCGACACGGCGATGCCCGCGAAGAGCGCGAGCAAAAGCATGCTGAATCGCCTTTGCGCAACCGCATCGGAGAGAAATTGGCGCAACGGTCGCACGTTAAAGACCACCTGATTGCGATCAATGGTTTGCAGCTCGCGGCGCACGGTTTCAGAGAGACTGCCGGGATCGATGGAGGTGCGAATCGCAAAATTCATGATGGGAAAAGTTGAACGCTGGCGATAAGAAACGTAAAAAGCGGGCGTCGCATCAGCTTCGAGTCCGCGATGTTTCAAGTCGCCGATGACTCCGATGATGTCGCCGAGAGGCAGAGATTCATTGACGCGTAATCTTTCGCGCAGAGGATCGCGGCCCCGCAGGTAAGTGCGGGCGAACGACTCATTGACGAGATAAACAAGCGGGCTTTGGGCGGTGTCGTGCTCGGTAAAAACGCGCCCCGCCTTTAAGGGAATGCGCAGCGTTTCAAATAACGTCGGCGTCACCACTCTAAAGTCAGCCAGCGCTTCATTGTGTGCTGCGGCGCGCGGTTCGCCGTCAACACTGAATTTGAGTTGCATCGTGCGATTGCCGAGCGGCAAATGTGAAATCGCGCCCACTGATTCCACTCCGGGCAGCGCACTCAGGCGCTCGAGCGCTTCTTGGTAGAAAGCCTGTCGCCGCGGCGGGTCGTTGTTCGGGTAATCCGTAAAGCTCAACGAGACGCCCGCCGTGAGCACACCCGTTGAATCAAACCCCGGATTAATTGCCAGGATGTTCCAAAAGCTTCTCAACAGCAGTCCCGCACCCGCCAGCAGAACCAGGCCCAACGCCACTTGAGCGATGACCAGCGCGTTGCGCAAACGGTGATGACTTGGAGCCGCGGCGCTCGACTGGCCGGCGCTTTTCAGCGTGGAAATCAGATCCGGCTGTGACGCCTGCCACGCCGGCACCAAGCCGAAGACGATGCCGGTTAACGCCGCAAGCGCGGCCGTGAAAGCGAGCACGTAAAAATTTATCCGCACGTCGCTCAGGCGAGGCAGCGATTCCGGCCCGAACGAACGCAGCATGTCTATGCCCCACACCGCGAACACGAGACCGATGGCGCCTCCGGCCGCGGCGAGCAGCACGCCCTCCACCAGCAACTGCCCGATGATCCGCGCTCGGCTGGCGCCCAGCGCCAATCGCACCGCGATCTCTTTTGGCGCGAGGCGGCGCCGCCGCACAAGTTGGCGACGTTTGAACAGGCAATCAACAGCACGAATCCGACCGCGCCTAACAGCAGCGGCAAAACCACGTTGGCGCTTCCAAACAAGTGTTCGCGAAACGAGACCAGCGCCACATCCCAACCGGCATTGGTTTCCGGGTAAAGCTCGCCTTGTGTGCGCGCGACGGCGCTCACTTCCGCCTGCGCCTGTGCGAGACTGATGCCCTCTTTAAGCCTCGCGATAGTGCGATTGTTGTGCGTGCCGCCGCGCTCTATATCTGTGCGGTCGTCATCCCAAGCTGTCCAGAGGTCAACGCGCACGGGGAAATTAAGCTCCGGCGGCATCACGCCAACAATCACTCCTCCGGTCGGCGTTTGATTTGCGGGAGTACCGAGATTGATACGCCGTCCGATGACGTCAGGAGCGCCGCCGTACTGGCGTTGCCACAAGCCGTGGCTGATGATCACATTATTATCTCTGCGCTCATCATCCGCGGGCACGAAATCGCGCCCGAGCGCCGGCTTGATGCCCAGCGTTTCGAAGAAATTGGTGGTCGCATAGACGCCTTCAACCCGCTCGGGACTGGCGGCGCCCGAAAGGTTCATGGGCAGCGTGCCCCAGGAAGCGATCTGCTCGAAGCTCTTCACCTGCGCGCGAAAGTCGAGTATGTCAGCCGGATTAAGGAAAGCCCCACTCACGCCGAGCGCAGAATTATGATTGGAGAGCCACACCAACCTCTCGGCATCTTGGTAAGGCAGCGGACGCACCAGCACCGCCATCACCACGCTAAACACCAGCGTATTGGCCCCGATCCCGATGGCCAACGCCACCAACGCCACGATTGTGAAAACCGGACTCTTCCACAGCATCCGCACGCCGTACCGCACGTCTTGCCACAGTGTTTGCATAGTTCCTTTACGCTTGAGCATTAGCCAAGCTGTCAAATCCGGCTTATCATCGGCCGGTAATTCCGATGGAGTTGATTACTATGTCCGACATGCAAATTGAACACGACCAATTGCTGAACGCCGCCTTGAAAATGCCGCGTCCTGAGTTGGAGCGCTTTGTCGCCAAGCTCTTTGCGCTCAAAGCGAGAGAGGAGACGCCCAATCTATCCGAAGCGGAAACCAAGCTTCTGCTCAAGATCAATCAGGACATTCCTCCCGCGGCGCGCCAACGAATGAATGAGTTGATTGACAAGCGCGTTGCCAACCTCATCACCCAGACTGAGCTTGAAGAATTAATTCAACTCACGGATCAATCCGAAGAGCTTGGCGTCGAGCGGTTGAAATGCCTCATTGAACTGGCCGCGCTACGCGACATCACGCTCGACGAATTGATGCGGCAATTGGGTATCAAGCCTGTCCCTCATGACTAGACGGCGGATTCCCAAAAAACTGCGCCTGCTGGTCAAGCAGCGCGCAGAGGGCGGCTGCGAATACTGCATTTGCCAGGAAGATTATGGTCCGGACGCATTCTCCGACGAGCACATCATCCCGCTGATTGCCGGCGGCAAAAGCAGTCTGGGAAACCTGGCGCGGGCTTGTCAGCGCTGTAACAATTTCAAGTATAACAAGACCCACGCCGTTGATCCGCCCACACGCGAATCCGTTCCTCTCTTCCATCCGCGAAAACATGACTGGCACGAACATTTTGCTTGGAGCGCCGACTACACGATCATGGTTGGCCTGACCCCGACCGGCCGCGCCACTATTGCGGAGTTGCAGTTGAATCGCAAAGGCGTCGTCAATCAGCGGAAGTTATTGTTGCTCATTCGCAAACATCCTCCGGGAAAGTACCGGCTGACATAATCGGTCGCCAATCACCCAGCCGGGTTGTGTGAGCAACATGCGCACGCCGTAGCGGAGATCCTGCCACAGTGTTCGCATCATTCACACCTCCGAGGATTGCGGAATTCGGTAAGCGGCTTGGGGAGCCAAAGCAAAGCTTCTTCGTTAATCCCCCTTCCGCATTCCGCATTCCGCATTCCGCATTCCGCAATCAAATCACTCGTCTCTGAGCGCCACCACCGGGTCGATCCGCGTCGCCCGCCGCGCCGGCAAATAACTGGCGACGAGCGCCAGGGCCACCAGCAGTATTGAGAGACAAGTGAACGTCAACGGATCAGTCGGGCTTACGTTGTACAGCATGCCGGACAACATGCGGGTCAACCACAACGCGCACACATTCCCGATTGCCACCCCGACAAAGGCCCGCATCATCCCTTGACCGATCACTAACTTGAGTACGTTGCGCGGTTGTGCGCCTAAAGCCATGCGGATGCCGATCTCGTGTGTGCGCTGTGCGACCATGTAGGTCACTACGCCGTAGATGCCCACGCTCGCCAGCACTATGGCAAGGAGGGCGAACGTGCCGAGAAGCAGCGTAATAAAACGCTCGTCCGCTACCGATGCGGTGACGATCTCTCGCATGGTCTTCATATCCGTCACGGGGATATCACGGTTGACGGCTTGTATTTCACGCTGAACGGCCGTCGCGAAAGCGGCCGACGGTACAGTCGTGCGCACCACGAAAGTCATACCACTCAGCATCCCCGGATCGGAGACCTGCGTGTACGGCACGTAGAGCGCCGGTTCGGGTCGCGCGCTCAGCGCATCCTGCCTCACGTCGCCGACTATTCCGACGATCTCCAGCCAGATGGGCTTTCCTTGGCTGTCCTGATAAAGGCTAAGGCGCTTTCCCACCGGATCTTCTCCGGAGAAAAAGCGGCGCGCGAAGGTGTCGTTGATATTGACGACGCCAACTGATTCCGGCGTATCTCGTTCAGAAAAGTATCGCCCTTTCAGCAGCGGAATGCTCATCACCTGAAAGTAATCAGAGCTTATGAGTGGTTGAGTAACAATCGTCGGCGCATCCGATGCCGGTTGACCTTCGACTTGAAAGGCGACTTGCATCACGCCGTGACCGAGCGGCAGCGTGTTGATAATCGCCGCGCCGTCGACGCCGGGTAGCGCGTCAACGCGTTGGAGCGCTTGAGCGTAAAAGGACGCGGCCTGTCCTTGATGACGGGAGGTGATTGGCAACGAGACGTTGAACGTCAATACATTCTCCGGGTTGAAGCCGAGATCGACTCTGAGCAAGCGGACGAAACTGTTCAGCAACAAGCCCGCGCCGACCAGCAGCATCAGCGCGAGCGCAAACTCCGCGATCACCAGAAAACTTTGCAGGCCGAAGCGCTTGAAATTCTTGCTCTCGGTGCGCGCTCCTTCCTTCAAGGCTTGTGTCATCTCGACGCGTGAGGCTTTCACGGCAGGAACCAGGCCGAACAAGAGGCCGGTGAGCAGCGAGGTCAAAAGCGTGAAGCCGAACACCCTGTGATCAACATCAATCTCAGACAAGCGCGGCAGACTTTGCGGCAACAACCACATCAGCAAGGAATTCCCCAGAGCGCCAGCAACAACCGCCGGCGCCGCCCAAAAGAGCCAAGAGCATGTTCTGCGTCAGCAACTGGCGAATGATGCGCGCCCTGCTTGCACCGAGCGCAACGCGGATGGCGATCTCCTTCTGAAGCGTAGTCCCGCGAGCCAAGTGCAAATTGGCGACGTTCGCGCAAGCGATCAGCAGCACAAACGCCACCGCTCCGACGAGCAGCAGTAGCGCCAAGCGGCTATTCTCGACGGTGAGAGCATGAAAAGTAACAACCTCGGCTCCGGACTCCGGCGCTCCCCCGGGCGTCTGTCGGGCGATGTTCGCCATCTCGGCGTTGGCCTGTTGCAGAGTGACGCCTTTCTTCAGGCGCGCGATCACTTCCAAGGCAACCATCATCACCATACCGTTTGGGCGAATTTCCGTTTCGAGACTGACCGGAGTGATGACATCAACTTGGCTGGTGAACTGAAAATCTTCCGGCATGACGCCGATAATGGTGTGTATCTCTCCGTCGAGATGAAGCGTTTTATCGATGACGAGCGGATCGGCATTGAAGAGTCGTCGCCAGAGAGAATGGCTGAGCACCACGACTTTATTGCGTCCGGCATAATTCTCTTCAGGCAGGAAAGCGCGCCCAAACTGCGGCCTGACCGCCAGCACCGAGAAGAAGCCGGATGTGACGGACAGCGCTTGCAACCGCGCGGGCTGGTCGCCGCCCGTGACGTTGAATGGTACCTGGATGTAACCGGCGATAGCCTCAAACACCTGATTGCGTGCCTGCCACTCGCTGAACTGCATAGGCAAAACGTCATAACGCCCGGCGTTATCGTTGGTTCCGAAGATCGCCACCAACTGCTCGGGATCAGAGTAGGGCAGCGGGCGCAAAAGCACTGCGTTGACCACGCTGAAAATAGCTGAGTTGGCCCCGATGCCCAGCG
>JBBJMB010000155.1:0-8528 GCA_037719755.1 Pyrinomonadaceae bacterium | reverse complement strand
CGAGAAAGTGGTAGCCGCCGGGGTTCAGGGCTAAATGAAACACATGAATCAAGCGCTCTTGCGCCGTGTGATTGAGGTAGATCAGAAAATTGCGACAGGTCACAAGATCGAGGTGCGAAAACGGCGGGTCTTTGATGACGTTATGGTGGGCGAAAAGAACCATCTCGCGAAGTTCGCGCCGCACCCGGTAGCCCTCCTGCTCTTTGATAAAGAACCGGCGCAGACGTTCGGCTGACACGTCCGCCGCGTCGTTGAGCGTGTAGAAGCCTTCGCGCGCGGCGGCAATGGCGTCCTCGTCAATATCTGTGGCAAAGACCTGCACCCTCGGCGCATCCGTCGTCTGTGCCTCGTATTCGGAGAGCAGCATCGCCAGCGAGTAGGCCTCTTCGCCCGTCGCGCAGCCCGCCACCCAGGCCCGCACGTGATCGTTGGGCCCTTTGTTCTCGAAAAGCCTCGGGATGACGTTCTTTTCCAGCGCGTCGAACGCCTCCCGGTCGCGAAAGAAATTCGTCACGCTGATGAGTAAATCTTTGAGCAGCGCCCGCGTTTCTTCCGGGTGCTCGCGCAAGTAGCGAGCGTACATCGGAACACTTGAGAGTTCGCGCACGCCCATGCGCCGTCCGATGCGGCGCAGCACGGTCGAGCGTTTGTAGTTCGTGAAGTCGTGCCCGGTGCGCAGGTGCAGCTGCGTGAAGATATTGCGCAAAGCCGTTTCGTCCGACTCGGGAATTGCGGGCGGATCATCAGGAATACGAATTCGCTGGAGTTGCTCTTTGTAGGCAATGATCTGTGCGGGAATTTCCGCGATCGGCAGCACATAGTCGACCAGGGCGGTGGCGATCGAGTTGCGCGGCATGTCGCCGTACTCGGCTTCCTTCGGATCTTGGACGATGCAGATGCCGCCCCGCTCTTTGACGCGCTTCATGCCCATCGAGCCGTTTGCGCCCGTGCCCGACAAAATGACCGAAACGGCGCGCGCGGTGTGCGATTCGGCGAGCGTGCGAAAAAAAATGTCAACGGGCGCGCGCCGCTCCTCGATGCGCGTCACCGGCGAGAGCGCGAGGTGGCCGTCGTACATCGCGAGGCTTTGGTTTTGCGGAATGACATAGACGTGGTTCGGCTCGACGTGGACGCGGTCTTTAACTTGTGTGACCGGAATCTGCGCGGCGAACTGCAAGACCTCGGCCAGCTTGCTTTCGTAGTCGGGCGACAGGTGCAGGATGACAACGTAAGCTATGCCGCTATCGGCGGGCACGTGCGTAAAAAACTCCTGGAGGGCCTTAATGCCGCCCGCCGACGCGCCGATGCCGACGATCAGAAAATCTTCGCCGGCGCCTCGATTTAACTGTTCCGCGCTGCCCGCGTCGTCACTCTGAAGCGTGCCGCTCATACAAATCACCCCTGCTCTCTTTTAAGGTTTATTTGCGATACAAAGAGATTTTCCGCTCGCCACCGGTTCTGGGAATGTCTTGGGAGCGGGAAATTTGAAGTGTGTGCAGCGAAAGTGTAATGCAACCGTTGGCCCATGTATAGCAGCGCCAACGTGCCGGGCGGCGCTTGTTTGCCGGCTGGTGTGGTATAAGAGTGCGATTCTTGATCCCCCAAATTGACTTCCCCCTTGAGTCATGAGTTGGCCGCGCTCGTCGTCAAGGCTCTCCTCTCTGCGGCCCTCTGTGTTCTTCCCTCTGTGTTCTTCTCTCTGTGTTCTTCTTCTCTCTGTGTTTCTCTGTGGTTAAGTACCAGTTACCTAAACACAGAGAAACACAGAGAGAAGAACACAGAGGGCCGCAGAGAGGACAAGAAATAATTTCATGACTCGAATTAGTCATTGTTTTCCACCATCGAGTGCATTAAGGAGAAATGTGAATGCCAGCAAGAGACATCGTTGTGGTTGGGGCTTCGTCGGGCGGAATTGAAGCGCTGCGCACGCTGGTCGGCGGTTTGCCAAACGACTTTCCGGCTTCCCTGTTCGTGGTGCTGCACGTAGCGCCTCAATCCCCGGGAATTCTGGCCGACATACTCGAACGCGCCGGGAGGCTGCCGGCGGCAAACGCCCGGAACGGAGAGCGTATGCGGCCGCACCGCATCTATGTCGCGTCCCCAGATCATCACTTGGTGCTCGAGCCTGGCGTCGTTCGCGTGACGCGTGGGCCCCGCGAGAATCGCTTCCGCCCGGCCGTTGACCCGCTGTTTCGCTCAGCGGCGCAAGTTTACGGGCCGCGTGTGACGGGCGTGATTTTGACGGGCGGTCTGGATGACGGCACGGCGGGGCTGTGGGCGGTGAAGCGGCTTGGCGGCGTCGCCGTGGTGCAAGACCCGCAAGAGGCGCTCGCTCCGTCGATGCCCGAAAGCGCTTTGCGCCATGTTCAGGTGGATTACTGCCTGCCGCTGGCGCAAATCGCGCCATTGCTGGTGCGCTTGGCGAGCGAACCGATGACAGAGAAGGGAGCACAACAAGTGTCCGAGGAAATGGACATCGAAGTCAAAATAGCGAAGGAAGACAAGGCCCTCGATATCGGCGTGCTCAAACTAGGTGCACCGTCACACTTCACTTGCCCGGAGTGTCACGGCGTGCTGTTGCAACTAAAGGAAGGCGAGCGCGTTCGTTTCCGGTGTCATACGGGGCACGCGTATTCACTCGACAGCCTGCTGGCGGAGATTGAGGAAATGATCGAGGAATCGCTCTGGAGCTCGATTCGTTCCATAGACGAAAACGTGATGCTGCTTCAGCAGGTCGCGCAACATTTGCGCGACCATGCCGACGCCGATGCGGCCGAGTTATTTCTCAATAAAGCGCAAGACGCGCTGCGCCGTTCCGACTTGGTGAGACAGGCAGTGATGAATCAAAGCGAGCCCGGCGCGGTGCAAATTGCTGAGTAGGGGCAGAAACGAGCCCTGCCCCCACATGCTTCTCATCAGTACTTTACGCGCTCCAGGTAGCGGAGACTTTGCGGAATTTGTTCGGCCGAAGTCGGCGCTTCATCTTCGATGAAATACCATTTCACGCCGGCCTTTTGAGCGGCCTTTAAAATGGCGGGCCAATCCATTATGCCTGTGCCGAGCGCCACGTCGTTGGTCACATCCGAGCTTCCGGTGAGCAGCCCGGTGGGCGTGCCCTTCTTCATGTCTTTCACGTGCATCAGCTCGAAGCGGCTGCCGTATTTTTCGAGCAGCTTCACCGGGTCCTGGCCGGGATGAACGACCCAGAACACGTCCATCTCGTAACGAACGAATTCCGGTTTCGTTTCGGCCATCAGGACGTCAAACAAAGTGCCCTGGCCGTGCGGCTGAAATTCGTAGCCGTGCAGGTGATAAAAGAATTTCAAGTTGTGTTTGGCGAGCGCTTCACCCGCGCGATTGAAGGTGGCGACGGCCTCGCGTAAAGTTTTCTCGTCGAATGAACCTTTGTGCGGAATCCACGCGCAGCCCACGTATTGCAAGCCGAGCGCTTTCGCCTCGCGCGCCACCTCTTCCACTTGGTCGCGCAACCGCTCGAAAGGAAAATGGCCGCTGATCGGCTTCAGTCCCTTGGCGTCCAAAAGCTGCTTGAATTTCTCCGGCGGAAGCTTGTAAGTGCCGGCCAGCTCAACGTACTCGACGCCGAAACTGCGCACCTGGTCGAGCGTGGCCGGGACATCTTTGGCGAATTGCTCGCGCAAACTGTACAGCTGCAGACCGATCGGCCCTTTGAAATTCGCGTTGGCGCTCGCGGGACTTTGGCCCACGCCGTTGGCAGGGTTCAGCGTGCAAATTAAAACACACGAACCGAACAGAAAGAGCAAGGAGCGTAGCAAGTGTTTCATATGGTCTCCATAAACCGCAGCATTTGTCTTTTAGACCCATGCCTCTACGACTGCCTTAGTTTGTGAGGCCCCAACTCGCATGGATGTCTATTGCTCTGAGAATACATTGACCATAAAAGAAACGAAAGCTATTGTCGCTCATTGCGATTGGAAAGGAGCAGGTAACAGCGATGATTGTTCTTAATCGGAGCATCAAAGTTCGCGGCTATCGACAATGGTGTCTTCGCTTTTTCCTTCTGTGGGCCGCGCTTTCGTGCCACGCGGCGGTCACGGTTGATGCACAACAAAAGCCCATGGGTCAGTTCGACGGCCAGGCCGACATCGGCCAGCTCAAGCGACCCGGTTCCGCCTCCTACGACGCGGAAAAGCAGGAATACACCGTCGAGGGCTCCGGCGCCAACATGTGGCTTGACCGCGACGAATTTCATCTCGTGTGGAAACGCCTGAAAGGAAATTTCATACTGGGGACGAAAGCCCAGTTTGTCGGTCAGGGCGTGGAAGCGCATCGCAAAATCGGCTGGATCGTGCGCACCAATCTCGATGCAAATTCCGCGCACATTAATGCCGCAGTGCACGGCGATGGCCTCACGTCTCTTCAGTTTCGGCGCCAAGCGGGCGCGCTCACCGAGGAGGTGAAATCCCTCGTTAAAGGAGCGGATGTCATCCAGCTGGAAAGAAAAGGCAATCAGTACATCATGTCTGTGGCCCGTGACGGCGATCCTTTTGCGACCGCGCAGGTTTCGGACTTGGCTTTGGGCGATGAAGTGTACGTCGGATTGTTCGTCTGCTCGCACAATCAGGATGTGACGGAAAAGGCCGTTTTTCGTGATGTCAGAATTGTCGTGCCCGTGCGTGACAACTTTGTTCCTTACCGGGAGTACATCGGCAGCAACCTCGAAATCATGGAGATCGAAAGCGGCCAGCGAAAAATAACTTACCGCGCGCCGGATTCACTGCAAGCGCCCAATTGGACGCCGGACAACGCGGCGCTCATCTACAACAGCAACGGCCGCTTGTACCGCTTTGATTTGGTTCGCAACACGCCCGCGCCAATCCCCACGGATTTTGCCACTCGCAACAACAACGATCACGCGCTGTCTTTCGACGGAAAGATGCTCGGCATCAGCCATCACAGTCAGGAGGACGGCAATAAATCCATCGTTTACACGCTTCCCGTGCAAGGAGGCGTGCCGAAGAAAATCACTCCCCGCGGGCATTCCTATTTGCACGGCTGGTCGCCTGACAACAAGTTTCTGATTTACACCGGAGAAAGAAACGGGGAATTTGATATCTACAAAATACCCGCCGCAGGAGGCGCGGAAATTCGGCTGACCACGGCGAAGGGCTTGGACGACGGCTCGGAATTCACGCCCGATGGTCAACACATTTATTTCAACTCGAATCGCACCGGGACCATGCAAATCTGGCGGATGAAGCCGGACGGAAGCGACCAACAGCAGGTGACTTTCGACGAATACAACAATTGGTTTCCCCACATTTCTCCGAACGGAAAATGGATCTTGTTTTTGTCATTTTCCAAAGAGGTAAACTCAAGCGATCATCCCTTCTACAAGCAGGTTTACCTGCGGCTGATGCCCGTCGGGGAGGGAAAACCAAAAGTGATCGCTTACGTCTACGGGGGACAGGGCACAATCAACGTGAACTCGTGGTCGCCGGACAGCAAAAAAATAGCATTCGTGAGCAACACGGATCTGAAGTGAATTGAAAACGAAGCATGCTCTAAAAATCAATTTGCGATTGAGGCAAACTCTATGTGGAAGCTGATCTTGATACTGGCGTTTGTTTTGCCGGTCGCCGCGCAGCAGCAGCAACAGCAAAGGCCAGAATTAAACGACGGCGAGCTGCATGGCGATCCGCCGTTTCTTTTGGAGAGCGGGTGGACGCCTCTCTTGACGGGCAAAGATGTTGCGGGCTGGCACGGGCAAACGCCAGGCGAGAACGGATGGTTTACAACCGCAGGCGTTTTATGGGAGCGCCTTTTAGGGCCGACGCGTCTCGGGGCCGTGCCGGGGCCGGGGCCGGCCGGCACCATTCTTAACGGCCGAAACGGGCGAACCGTCAATCTGGTGACGGACCAAAAGTTCGGAGATGTCGAGCTTTACCTGGAGTATATGATTTCTAAGGGCTCCAACTCGGGCGTCTACTTGCACGGCTTATACGAAGTGCAGGTGTTCGATAGTTGGGGAGCGACGGAACCGATGACGACGTCGGATGCCGGCGCCGTTTATCATCGCTGGATCAACAATCAAGGCGTCGGCGGCTCGGCGCCAAGCCGCAACGCTTCGCGCCGGCCCGGCGAATGGCAGTCGCTCTACATTTGGTTTCGCGCGCCGCGCTTTGACGCAGCGGGCAAGAAAATCGAGAGCGCCAGGTTCATTCGCGTGGTGCACAACGGTCTTTCCGTGCAAAGCAATGTCGAAGTGGAAGGGCCCACGCGCGCCGCGATGGATATCCAGGAAGCGGCGACTAACCCCATCATGCTCCAGGGCGACCACGGCCCCGTAGCTTACCGAAACATTCACGTGCGACCGTTGCGGGAGATCATCAAACGGTAGCCCGGTCGTGGATTGCGTAAACAAGCTTTGCTTGGCGCCCTTTGCGTCTTCACTTCGCGTTTCTTTGCGTTTAAGTAAGACCAACGTAAAAGCCAAGAACCGCCAACTGAAGAAGCAAAGGACGCCAAGAGAAATCACAATTTGCCTTGCCGAAACTGATCGGCCAGGTAATCACACGAGCGCCAGCAGAGGGCCATAATCGTCCAAGTGGGATTTTGACAACTCGCGCTGACGTGGCTGCTGCCGTCAACAACGAATAAGTTTTTCACATCATGCGATTGCTGAAATTGATTGAGCACTGAGTGCTTCGGATCGCTTCCCATGCGGGCCGTGCCCAACTCGTGAATGGACCAGCCCGGCGTTAACATTTCCCGGTCGACGCCGACCACTTCGATGCCGGCGACTTCCATCATTTCGCGGGCCGCGTCAACCATATCTTCGGCCATCTTGCGCTCGTTGTCCCCGAATTCGTAGTGAAAACGCAGAACTGGTATGCCCCAGCGATCTTTCACCGCCGGATCAATGTCGACGTAATTTTCATAACGCGGCAGCACTTCGCCGAAAGCGCCCATGCTGATATAAGAGCCGGCGTAGTCGCGCACGGTTTTCTTAAAATTGGCGCCGAAACCGGGCACTCCGTTTGAGTGGCCGGGAAACATCGCTCTTCCCCCGCCGCCTTCGAAGCCGTACCCGCGAATGAATTTTCCGTCTCGCTTTTCCAGATTGCGAAAACGCGGAACGTAAAAGCCTCCGGGACGACCATCATCAAGTGTGGGTTCGCTGCGCACCAATTCCTTCACGAGGCCGGTGACGCCGGGGCCCATCAAGTGCTCGCAAAAGTTATGTCCCACGTGCCCGCTGGCATTACCTATTCCCGCAGGATAAATTTCAGACTTCGACAATAAAAGCAGGCGCGTTGATTCAAGCGTCGAGGCGGCCAGCACCACGACTTTCGCTTTGGCTTCGTGATGCGTTCCGTTCTGCGTGTCAACGAAAGCCGCGCCGTGCGCTTTGCCCGTGTTCTTATCAACGAGGATTTCGGAGACCGTCGCATTGGTGCGCAGCGTGAGACGACCCGTATCCATCGCCGGGTAAATCAATCCGGTCGGCGAATCAAAGGCGGCGTGAATGTCGCAGCCGCCGGCCCGACGATTGCAGGCTCCGCGCCCATAGCAACGCTTGCGATACTTGTTGTGCTTGAGCCCTTCGGTTGTGACGCCGGCGCGGTAAGGCGTCAGCGTCCGATCCATCTTCGCGATGCCTTTACGCAGTTTGTGTTCGGCGCAATTGAGCTTCGTCGATTGCTGAAAAATGCTGTCGGGCAGGTGCGCGAGGTTCTCTTTTTGTCCTGAGATGCCGAGGTAAAGATCGACGCGGTCGTAGTAGGGAGCGATGTCTTTGTATGAGAGCGGCCAGTCTTCGCCGTAGCCGTCGTGAGACTTGGCCTTAAAATCGTAATCGGATAAGCGCAGCGCAAGGCGACCCCAGATGTTTGTTTTGCCGCCCAAACACCGCGCTCTGACCCATGCGTAATTGGTTCCGGTGTACGGATGATCGCGCTCGTCGACGACGATGTTTTTGCTGTAATCGGATCCGCTCCAGCCCTGCACGTAAGAGTAGACGTGTTTGTGCTCGGAATTTTGAGCATAGGGAGGCTGCCGCACGGTGTACTCGTTGCGCGTCAGAGCGTGCGAATCGAAAGGCATGCGGCCTCTGCGCGGATGCTCGTAAGGCCACTCGGTGGATTTCAATTCCTCATCGGTGTTTATCTTTTTCCCGGCCTCAAGCAGCAGCACCTTCATGCCGTGCGCAGTCAACACGTGAGCCGCCATGCCGCCCGCCGCTCCCGACCCGATGACCACCGCATCGTAGATTTTTTTCGGATCGAAAGTCCTTTTGTCGTTCTGCAAGTTAAGCAGTTTCATCTTCGTTGCTCCTGCAAAGCGCCTTCGCTTAGCCTTGAGAAGGCCGCGTTGTGACAGGCGGCGGTTTCGCTCTCCATCAGTGAGGATTTGATGTTGGATTCATTACGAATGTTCGAGGCAAACAACAAAAGGTTGTGGTTAGCTATTGACTTCACCCTGAAAATCCATATTGGGTATTTCCCAACAAACGTCACTTTTGTTTCATAGGATTTCCGGCAAAGACA
>JBBJMB010000014.1:0-25182 GCA_037719755.1 Pyrinomonadaceae bacterium | reverse complement strand
GTGACAAGTGACAAGTGACAAGTGACAAGAAAGAGCGAAAGTTTTTCTTGTCACTTGTCACTTGTCACTTGTCACTTTCTTTGCTGCTGAGTCTGGCTTTCTTCGTTGTCGTGGCTTATGCCGGGCGCACGCATACGTTCGGGACATATTCGACGGAAACGGATTTCTATCATTTTTATGCGCCCGACGCCGCGCGGCTGGCCGCCGGCCACATGACGGAAAACGTATACCAGGGGCCGGGCTACTCGATTGCCCTCGCGCTGCTGACGATTTTCACGGGCGATCTTTTCTTGTCAGGCAAATGGCTGTCGCTGGTGAGCGCGGCGCTGGTGGGGCTGTTCGCGTTTTTGCTTTTCGCGCGCTTATTTAATTACTGGGTCGGCATCGGAGCGCAGCTGATCACTTTCGCGAGCACAGAGTTTGCGGAGTTTGCGCTGAGCGCGACGACGGACATGTTTTTCCTGATGCTCTGCCTCGCCTGCTTCGTCGTTTTCACCGCGCCACAATTGGAAGCGCGCTGGCGCGTGAGTGCTTCCGCGGTGCTGGTGGGCGCGGCTTACCTGACGCGCTACAACGGACTATTTTGGCGGCGGCGTTTCTCTGCGGCCTGACCGTGCTCAACATACATGGCGTCGCGTGGCGCGAGCGGTTGCGGCACTCCGCTCTTTTCATCGCCATCTTCTGCGCGGTCGTCGCGCCATGGCTGGTCGCGAATTACAGGCAACACGGCTCGCCTTTTTATAACGCCAACTACTTGAATATCGCCACCGAGTATTATCCGGAACTGGTTGACAACACTTTGCAGGAAGGCACGCGCAAGCTCGCGCTGATGTTTGATTCCTTTGGAGACGTGCTGGTTTACGATCCGCCTCGCTTGCTCAAACACTACCCTGAGAATTTATACGACGGTTTGCAAAAAAGCGTGACGGGCGTCTTGGTCAGCGCATGGGTCGGATGGTTTGCGCTGCTCGGGTTCGCGCTCGCCTTAACGCTCGAACGGCGCTCGCCCGAAGTGCTTTTGCTGCTCGGCGCGACGGTTTTTTATTTCCTGCTGTTTGCGCTCACACACTGGGAAACGCGTTATTACTTTTTCGTGCTAGTGGTTTACGCCGGCCTCGCTGTTTATGCCGTTTTTAAGCTCTTTAAGCTAGCGCGCAAATTCAAGTTATTCCGGCACCCGGCATTCGCCGCCCTGCCCGTCGCGCTGGTGCTGGTGATGTTCGGCACGTCGCTCGCGGTGACGCAGAAGATGACCGCCAAGTTTCTCGCCAGCCAGCCCTACGAAGTAGTCAAAGCCTGTGACTATTTTGAGAGGGAAAATATTCGCGACGCGCGAGTGGTGGCGCGCAAGCCGCACGTCGCCTCAATCTGTAAACAACAGTGGGTGTTTTTTCCAACGGTCAAATCACTTGTTGAGTTAAACGAGTGGCTGCGCCGTAACCCCGCCGACTTTGTGACCATCAGCACCGTCGAGATCGCTCGCCGCAAAGAATTCGCGCCCCTCAAGGACCCGCGCAACGCGCCGCCCTGGCTGACCGCCGTCTGGATGAACGAGCAGCCGACCTTTGTGCTCTACCGCGTCGAGCGCGATCGCTTGGCTGCGCAAGATTAACGGAGTCAAGAGCCAGTCAGCGGTTGGAGATTGGAGAGGCCCTTGAACTTTCACAAGTCCGCGATCTGCATCACGGGTACGAACGGTGGACGGCTTAATGGAAGCAGCGAAAACACGCGCTGATTTTAATTAGTGATCGAGCCGTTGGAGTCTGACGAAGGGCTGCCGCTAAAAGCAACGGCTTGCCCCGATGCGCGACTGGGTGGGGAAGCTCGCCCTGACGTTTGAGCCATATCATGTCTTCGGCTTCACGCCGAAGATTTTGTGCCCAGCGTGCTGATGTTCAGGATGCCTTAACACGACTGTCTTCTAGTCGCTTGAAAAAAGAGTCCAAAATTGATGGCAACTCTCTTGGGCTTGGTACAATGACATGCTCATACAAAATTGTTTCGTCAGCCTTGTTATCGATGATTTCCGTATCGCATTCTCCCGTGTCCCAAAGCGTAACTCTTGCCATAAGTAAGTCAGTGTCAATATCAACATACGCTCCCTTTTTGTCTGAACTAACTTCTGGTCGAATTAGATCAATGCGAACATTTCTGTCTCTCAATCGTAATTCATTAAGTCTCAGCCATTCTTCAAACTTATCAAGCATGATATCTCCTTACTTCAACGAACTCGCCTAATGTTTGTTGCTCGCGGCATCTGCGGAACTGGACGCCCTCGCATTGCTGCATTTCGTCCTTCCAAGGTATTTGGACCCAAAACCTTTGCCCAACCAGATTGAGTGTCCTTGAGAGAACCTGTTGCCACATCAAACTCAACATAAACACTGCTTGGTCTAAGTGAGTGGCCAAAAGTTTTTGGAAAAATAAACCTGAAAACAAGCGAATTTGTTGAGCATTTTGTCTGTTTTTAATGAATTGTTTTTCTAATTTCTTATGGCAACTCACTTAGTGCCAGCAAATGCCTCTGGATTTGCTGGACGTGCAACGTGAGTGGTCCCGCTAAAACTTTCCTGAACCATTCCAGTTTTGCGCATGGCGTTATACTCAGCTTCAGACATCCAACGTCCTACCCTCTCTGTTCCTTCCCTGGCAGCGCCTCTTCCAAGTCGAGAAGCTAAGAAACTTCGTATTGCGCCAACGCCAGAGCCAAGCATCCTAAAGGCTCCACCGATTGCCTTATTGATAATCATCTCGGTAAGGATTTTCTCAGCCTGATCCTCAGTTCTGCCGCTCCCACAGTCGGGCGGATAACCGGCCTGGCAAGGATTAGAGTTGATAACTAGCACATCATCTTCACCAACTTCTTGATGTTTATTTCGACCATTCGACTGTATCCTTTCCCCTTGAAAAGACTGCCCCACCGTTCCAGCGAACATCGCCGCCGACAAGCCTGTGGCAGCCCATCCAGCAGCTGAGAGACCCACACTAGCAGCCCCTGCGGCGGAGAAGTTGACGATGATGAGTGAACTAGGATTTAAGGTAAGGACTGCAACCGCCACGGCAATGGCTAATCGCACCTACTTATTTGACAGTATCTTGAGGATGCCCTTGAACAGCTTCTTGAAAAATAGTCCGTCAGGATCAACATGATTGATGGGGTCGTTGCCAACATAGGCGTACATGTTCCAGCTTTGCGGGTCTGTGATGCTCGCCGCACCAGCGCCGATCGGGTCAACTTGAGTGAACTTACCCTGCTGTGGGTCGTAGAATCTGTTGACCGCATAATCTAATCCTGTCGAGGCCGACCGGTCGTAAGACGTGAATCTGCGCTTCACCACTCCCGTTGACTCGGCATCCAAAGCTGTCCCGAAGGGAAGTGTGGCCTGCTCATAGCTGGCCGCCGTCGTTTGGTTGCTCAGCAAGCGCGTGCCCAGCCGATCAGCGTGGTGATACCACGTCGTCTCCGCACCGCTGCCCTCTGGCGTCAGCGCCGCGAGCAGGCGCGCTCCCAAAAGATGTAAGACGCCGACCACTGTAAGGCAGAAGGGGCGGCGGGAGATTCGCTGTACTCGGCAATAACACTGGTGCCTTCCCACACATAGTACGTGCGGTAATTGGAACCGGCGCCGCCGTCGTGCGTGATGAGCCGGCGATTGTCCGCGCCATAGGTGTAGCTCTGGATCGTGCTGCCGTACTCATCTGTGACTTGCACCAAACGACGGGCGGCGTCATAGACATACCGGCGCGTGCCCCACGGCACGCCGTCCGTTGGCACCGGCACACCGCCCGAGATCAGCGGAGCCGAGCCGCCGGGGCAGAAGGTTGTGGTTTTGTTTGAGAACTCGACGCTCTCGAAGAAGCCGCGCAGCACTTCGGTGCGCCCGGCCGTCGGCAGCACGTTCAACCAGCGGTTGTAGCCCTCCTCCTCCGGCTCCCGCTCCAGCCATGCGTGGTAAAGGTCAAGCACATACTCGTGATCAGCGCGGTTTCTGGCGAGATACTCGGGCGAGTTAAACAGTGAGCGGCCGAAACGCTGGACGGCGGCGAGCAGTTGCCCCTGGCCCGCCCACCACGCTTGTTTGAGCACCCCGGTCCAGCGCTCTAGTTCTTCCTGGTTGGGAAGACGACCCAACGCCCCCTGGTAGAAATCTTGGACGTACTGTTCAGTGGCTAAAGTCTGAGACGACGAACAAGAGGGATCCGCGGGTGTGCCCGACGGCGGGGCGACGGTGCCCGCGGCGACGACGCCTGTCCTGTTACCGTAGCGATCATATGAATAATTCTGCGTCCAGAGCGGTGTGGCGGCAGAGTTGTTGCCGCCCGCAGCCTTCGCTAATCTTCCGAGCGAATCGTATTCGTAAACGCGGTCTTTGTTGCGATCAAGATTATGAGTAAGCTTGGTCAGCTTCCCGGTGCGGCCCTGCTGTGTGCCGGAGCGAATGTAATCGTAAGAGAGATCCAGGAGAGTCGTCGCGCCGCGCTGTACTTTCTGATTAGTTAAGAGTCCGGTTGCATTATCAAATTGATAACTTTCCGTTTCCTGGTTGCCGCCTGAGGGGCCAACCTTGAGCTCGGTCGTCTGGCTCGCTTCGTTGTAAACCACTTCGGAAGCATAGGCGACGTTGTTGACCTTCAGGCCGCTCAACCGGCTGGCTACGTCATAATCTTGATGCACCAGTTTTCGCGGCTCATTCATGATGCCGTACTGCTTCGGGTATTGAACATCTTTGATGCGATCAAGCGTGTCGAAACTATAATTCGTTTCCAGCGGATGAGCTGGGCGGCTCGCGAGAGTCAAGGTCTTTTTCTCAACGCGTGACTGAGAGTCATAAGCGTACTCTTCGGCGCTCACGTTGGCGGCCGTCACCAAGCGCAACCGCGAGACGTCGCCGGATGTCATATATGCATAACTGACCGTCGCAGCCGGCGCGACTTGCGGCTCATCTCCGCCGACGCCGTCCGTGTCATAGGAAAGGGATTGTATGCGGTTGAGCGGATCGTTGTCGTAGTTAAAGTTCGTCCGTACGCCGCGCGCATCCGTGCGCTCGATCAAGTTAGAGCGGTCGTCATACTTCAGCACATCGCTCCACTGGCCGTTGCCGACGTATTGTCCCGAATCGTCGAGCGTGCCGCGTTCTTCGGCCATCTTCTGATGCGTCAACCTTCCTAAAGAATCGTAGCGGAAAGAGCGACGCTGCGTGCCCTGATAAACTTCAGTTAATTTACCCTGCGCGTTGTATTCATAAGATGTTTGCATCGTGTTGCCGACAGCCATCGTGCCGTTTCCGGCAGGATTGGGTTCGATGACTTCGACCAGAAGCCCACGCGCGTCGTTGCGAAACCAGCGCTCCTGTCCCCATGCGTTTTGCGAACGCACGGTCTCTCCGTCGGCCCCGGTGGCAGAATCGGGCCGGTCATTTTCATTGTAAAAAGCTTCCGAAACGCTGCCGTCCGCCGCGATAATTTTCTTGGTGCGGCCGAGCGCGTCGTAAAACTGCTCAGTCCATTGCAGCGTCTGACCGTCGCGAAAAGGATTTGACTGCTTCCAAACTCGCCCGAGCACGTCGTATTTCGCTTCAACTATGTCCCAAGCGTTGTTTGGAGCGAGGCCCTCTCGCGCTTTATCTGACCGCGCCCGTTCAGCTTTTTGACGCTTTGCCCTGCGATCTCACCTGTCGCGGCCTTGGCCGTTTCGGTGATCGTCATCGCGTTGTCGTCGTAATCAAATGACGTGTAAGCGCCTGTGGAAGTAAAGCTGTCTGCGGGCGCAACGTTTGCGGGTAATAAACCGTTTGAGAGGTCAGGTTATTGGCATCCGTCGTTGAAAGATTCAAGCCGGTATTGAAATCGTAGGTTCCGGAAGATGCGACGCGCGCCGGCGAATTCGGATCGACGGCCCCGCTCGTTTGTGAAGACGGATATGCGTACTGCGTCGAAAGAGCGTAATTGAAGCTTGTCTGCTCGCAGCAGGCGGTCGAAGCCGTCACGAGATTGCCAGTAATGTCATAAGTCCGAGTCTCTATAATTTCACTCGATGCCGGCTCTGCTGCGGCGTTCGCATAAGTCTTGTTGCGTGATGTTACCGCGGTACTGAGTGGATGAGACGTACGGGTTTGTGGTGTGACAGACGTAGATTTGGCTGACGTAGCCGTCGCACGGATAGTTATAGCAGCCGGGGTTGTTATAGTCCGGATCGTTCGGGTCGTCCTCGTAGCTGCATTGTTCGACATCCTCCGCGTGCGGATTGTATGAGGCGTCCAGCTGCGCGACTCCAGGGTATTTTTCAGCTGCTCGCCGTCATACTGATACTCCGTGAGCGATACTCTGGTGCTGCCGTCGCTCGCGTAAACGCTCACGGATTTGACCAGATTAAAGATGTGATTGTTCGTGTAGTTGGTCCCGTTCTCATACTCATTGACAGTCTTGCGCAGCAAATTAATGCCGCCGTAATCATAATCTCGAACTTCGGTAACCTGATTATATGCTGCGCCGTAGCTGAACTCGGTGGCTGTCATCTGCCCGCGCTCATCGGTGCTCTCGGTGCGCTCCGGCCTTGGCGAGGAGTAATTACCTTGCTGCCAAGTGACTTCCGACCAACGAAGTAGATTCCCATCAGCATTCTTGGTCTCATCCGTTATAGATCAGGCCGTCTTTGAACTTGTCAGGATGGGTCGCCGCCAGGCTGGAATAATTGTAGGAATACTGGATGCTTTTCGTGCCGTCGGGTCTGGTGACGGTTGTCGTTCGCGGCGATGTGTTCTGAAAGACCTCGTAACTCGTCACCGCAGCCGCCGTATCTTTCCCTTCCCAGTCTTCGGTCGAGGTGTCGAACGTCGGAGCATCGCTTAAGGTGCCGCTGGTGAGAAAGTTATAGTCGATTGAGCGGCTAGTCGTGCCGCTATTTGTGATCGAACCTTGACTGGTTGACCCTTGAAATTGTGGTATTGGCTCCGGTCCTGTAAAGGCCATGCCGCGCTGCTCTTTAACGCTGGTGAGCATTCCGTAATTTGAGTAAGAGTTGTCGAACCAGTAGCCCGTATTCGTTGCGGGGTAGTAAATGGATTGCAACAATGTCACCGGCGAGCTAGGCATCCGCACCGTCATTCCAGAGGAAAACGACGGAGTAAGAGGGTGCGATAATAGGTCAGACGTACCAGCGTGCGCGGCGTGCTGCTACCGCTTCCGTCAGCTAAGCCGGGCGCGGTGACGGCCGTTAGTAAACCGCCGCTGTCATAATGAAAGTTGATGATACGTCCCAGAGTATCAGTGACGCTCTCAATGCTCGGACCCGAGTTGTTGCGGTAGGTAATAGTGATGTAATTACCGCTCGCGTCGGTAATCCGCGTCGGGTAAACGGCATTGCGGCCCAGAGCTCCGTACGCGACGACAGTTCCGTTCGGGTATTTCGCGTTCCCATAGCCGTAATTGCCGTCTGCCAAGTAGTAAAGATGTAGTCTATGAATGTGCCGTCGGTGGAGTGGCCGTTGAAGGTCGTGCTGTAACTGGTTTGAGAAACGGTGCCTGTAAAAGCGTGCCGCGTGCCGTCTGCATCAGCGAGCATGCTGCCGCCTCCGCCCATCAAGAGCAGCTTGCCGAAGCCGAGCGACCATCCAGGCGGGCCAGTCCTTGTCGATGTCGAACGTTATTTCGGAGATGGATCCGCCTTCGGCTTTGTTCCAGACGCGCGAGTTGTAGGCGAGACCGAGTGACAGGTCTATGCCGCGGCCGGGGAGTAGAGAACTGGGAGCGGCGGTCTGGAAGTTACCGCTTCCGGCGCCGCCGTCTTGCGGGCTGCCCGGAGGATTGCCGCGGTCGTTACCCGGTTCGTCAGCCGACCAGTAATTGTCGTCATTCCAATCATCGTTGTTCGGCAGCAAGGCAGCCGGCGTTGTCTGCCAACTGTGGCGGGGAAGAGACGCGTGTGAACCCCCCCCGTCGCTGTCAGTCGCCTTAGCAGTCAGTACATACGTTCCGGCGGCCGCGTTGCCGAGCGTGACTTGGAACGGCGCGATGGTGTCGGGTGAACCGACGAGCGTTCCGTTAGAAAGGAATTCGACTTGAGTGATCGACTTACCCGTGTCCGCTGCGGCGCTCGCCGTGATTGTGATATTTGACGGGGCGGGGAAGGAGCTGTTGATCGCCGGCCCGGTGATCTCGACGCGCGGGAAGATGTTCGACTTGGTGAAGACGCCGTACCCGTTCGAGCCGGCGAAAACGTGCGAGTAATTCGCGGCGACGGCAGGGGTGAAAGGGTCGCTTTGCCCCGCAGCGTCGAGAGGCGTCCAGTTTTGCCCGTTGTCGATCGAGACGTGAACGCCGTACCCGGTCGCGGCGTAGATAATCGAACCGCTAATGAAAAAATCCGTCACGTAATTACTCAGCAGGCCGCTGTTAGCGGCCGTCCAATTCTGCGCGTTGTCGACGGAGATGAAGACGCCGTCATCCGTCGCCGCTAAAAGCGTCGAGCCGCTCGCGGCCATCGTGCGGACGGTCGTGTTGATTATCCGTCGAGCGGTAAACGCGTGAATGGTCGCGGCAGGAAGTATTGCCCGAGGATGATCTGATGGATGGCCTGGGGCCCGGAACGAGTCCACGTGACTTGTGCGAAGACGGGCGGCGGAGGAGCGAAGACGGCGAGTGCCATGAAAACGACGGCCGGAAGGATTGCCGCTCGCTGCCGGTAGGAACGCAACACCCGAAACCGATCTGAAACGGCGCTTCCGCGTAGCCGGATGGCAGGGCGCAAGAAATAATACATTGAAGATACCTCGACTTATCTGTCGTTTGGACTCAGGTGGAACGAGCCGCTGGAGGCGGAAACGCGGGCCGGGCGCTGCATCAAGTTGATAGATGGCTATTTAGGGGCGCACTTATCCCAGGCGATGAAGTCAGAACTCCATGTCACGGGCGCGCTCGAATCATGTGTGAGCCAGTGCAGGCTCTAACTTTATTGTTTCTTCGGCTTTTCCAGCTTGCGGATCGCTTGCTGAGTTTTGTACATCAGATAAGGGTTGTGTACTTGTGCGGAGTACTTACGGAGCGTTTCTACTGTTTGCTGGTCTTTGAATTTAGCCAAAGCCTCGGCCGCGTAAAGGCCGACCGGAGGGTAATCGGGCAAAATCGTCAGGGCGCGCAGGAGTATTGCTTTATTCGCCGCGGCGTCGATTCGGCCGACAGCGCGGACGGCTTCCGCTTTAATCGTTCGATCAACTTTCGGGTCGAGCATGAGTTGAATCAGAGCTGGAACGGCGCCCTTTTCTTTCATCTCGGCGAGCTTATAGCCCCGAATATCAAAGAGAAGCCGGGAGTGTTACGCTTGGAATACTTATGCTTGGAGAGCATGTTGGCGAGCACCTGCTTGACCTCACTCGTGCGTCCCAGAGCGTTGAGTTTTGCGGCGATGTCGTTCTTTTCGCCGATTCGTGGGCGGAAGAGCAAAATGTTTTCGATCTGTTTTTCTAGAGGGCCTTGCGCGCCGGCGGGCGAAGGCGACGAAAGCAAAAGAAAAATAAGGAGAAGAAACGCGAGGTTGCGATTCATAAACAACCCTTGAAAAGAGACTTCATCAATTCCGATTAAGGAATTAACGATTAATTGGAGCGGTTATGGCGGAAAGCGAAAAAGTTACTGAGACATAGTGCCTGAGAAACACGAAAGCCCCAGAAACCACGTAGGCTGCGTTGCCCTAATTGATGTGAGGATTAACCCGTCTGCCCACAGGCAGATTACAGCCGGTGGAAAATAATCTTAGCTTAGTAACAGATTTTCGTTATCGCTGTACTAGCAATCATGAAAAACACGGTCGGCTGAAAGAATGAGAAGTCTGTCAACCATCATAGAGCTGTGGACAGCGCGGAGGATACTGAATAAGCTGACACACGTCAACAAACTTTTTGTTACACTTATTGTACTGTTGAACAATTCGTTTCTGCATGAGCTGAACCCGAGTAAGGAGCTTTTATGGCGGAGGTTTCAAAGCGGCCTGAGCGCATGGTGTTTAAGGGCCGCGTTTTGTTTCTCACCGAAGATGTGTCTCTCATCCGTCGCCAATTGGAGGGCGATGATCTAGGCTACGATCCGGGTCTGCCTTTGATGAACAACATCTCAACCGACGAGATTACGCCGGGGTGGGTCTGCTTTTATTACGACGAGACGCTCGGCCGCTACGTGTATGTCGGCATGCGCGAGCAAGCGGTAGGTCAGGATGAAGTGCGTGAGGGCGGCTTTGCGGTCGTCGTCTCGGGCCTCTCGAAGGGATGCGGCTCCTCGCGCGAAACCGCGCCTTACGCCGAAAAGGCGGCCGGCGTAGAGCTTGTGATCGCGCAAACCGTTGAGAAAATTTATGGCCAAAACGCGCAGAACATTGGCCTGCTGACCTCGACCGACTTTCGATTGGTGGCGCGCATACTGCGCGGCGAGGAAATCGCTCTCGCAGAATTTACCCGCGAACTTGATCCCATCTCGCAGTCTATCGTTGAATACGGCGGCCTCTTCAATTACAACAAAGCGCGCCTCGCCAATCGCGTCGCGCCGCCGCCTCTGGAGACGCCCCGGCGCCCGATGAATATCGTGGAAAAAATCATCGCGCGGCACGCTTTCGTCGCAGCCGGCCAAATCGGCGTGGACGCCGTGCGACCGGGCGATGCGCTTTCGCCGTGGCCGATGTGCGCTTTTCTCACGAGTACGTGACGCCGATGGCCGAATCTCTTTTCAAGGGCGCGCTGGGCCGCGACGCCCGCGTGACCGAGCTCCGCATCGGTTTACGCTTTCCGCGACCACCTTACTTTTCTCCAGTCGCGTGATGTCACAGAAGCACCGCGAAATGGATTGCTCGCACACGCCGAAGCGTTGGCGACAACGCAGGCGGCCTTTCGCAGAGCAGAGCGTCAGGCTCTACGGCGAAAGCCCGATGGGCGGCTCCGAAGCGATTTGTCACAACGCCGTGGTGGAAGACATCGCGCTCCCGGGCCAGATTGTGATCGGCACGGACTCTCACACCTGCATGGCCGGCGTGCTCGGCTGCTTCGCCTTCGGCGTCGGCTCGACCGATATGGCCAACGCCTGGTACACCAAGGATGTGAGAATCCGCGTGCCCGAGACGGTGCGCTTTGTGCTCCGAGGCCGCAAGCGCCGCGACGTGACCGCAAAGGATGTGATGCTCTACATTCTCGCCAGCAGTTACATGAAAGAGGGACGCGGAATCGGTCAGGTGCTCGAATTCGCCGGCGACGGCTTGGTTGATTTTCCCATTGATGAGCGCGCGACGCTCACCAATATGGCCGTCGAGGCCGGCGGCACGACCGGCATCATCGAGCCCGACGATGTGACTTTCGATTACCTGGTCGGCGCGCGCGGCATAAGCGCCGCGGAAGCGCGCCGCGGGTTTCTAGAAAGCGATGCGGACGCAGAGTACGCCGCCGTGTTTGAAATCAATTTGGACGAAGTGCGGCCGATGGTGGCGACGCCGGGCGACCCGCGCAACGGCGTCAGGATTGAGGACCTGGCGGGCCAAATCAAAATCGACGCGGCCTACGGAGGCTCCTGCACGGGCGGCAAAATGGCGGACATGGACATGTACGCAGATGTGCTCGAACGTGCGGTCGAGGACGGGCGCAGAATAGCTCCCGGAGTGCGCCTTTACTTGCAGTTCGGCTCGCAAAAGATCAAGCAATATGCGCGCGAACGCGGTTACTTGGAGATTTTCGAGCGCGCCGGAGCCGAGTTGATCGACCCGAGTTGCGGCGCGTGCATCAATGCCGGGCCGGGCGCGTCACAATCGGCCGAGCAAGTGACGGTGAGCGCGCAGAACCGCAACTTCCCGGGTCGTAGCGGCCCCGGCCAAGTGTACCTTGCCTCGCCCTACGTGGTCGCCGCGTCGGCCATCGCCGGATACATCGTGGCCCCGGATGAATTCTTGCGCGAGCGCGCTGCCGAGGAGTTGATCGGCGCGTGACGCTTGGGGGTTTGCGCGGTATGTCTCAACCCAGCGAAGCGTTTCCCGGGCGCGCGTTGCGCGAGCGAATCTTTCTGCTGCGCGACTTGCCGGAGGGACTCACGCGCGCCAGCCGTCACCTGCAAATCACAGATCAATACCTTACGGGCACCAGGCTTCACCTGCGCAAAACGCGCGCGCCCGCGACCAACGAGCGCGCCTGAAACTGCGCCGGAAACTTGCGTTTGATCCGCAAGACGTTTCGTTAATCTCTTAACGGAAATCGAACTCACGCGCGCGGAGCACCAGCAACTGCTCGCCGTGGGAAACCGCGAGGTGCGCTTCAATCTATCAACATCAGCATCAGGGCATCAGCTACGACGTAGATTTGTTCCTCGGCGATCTGCTGGCTTATTAATGCTCAAATTGAGAATGCCCGCCGACGAGGATGTTCGCACGCTCGCCGCGCCGCCGTTTGCGGTCTTGGAGGTGACGGCCATCCGCTTTTCACCGCCGACCGCGTGGCCTCGCTGACCGCGGCCGAGATCCGCGCTGAACTGGCGGGGCGCGAAAAATGAGAAAAGATCAATTATTGGTGCACCAGGAGCACCTTGGCGACCCTTTGCGTTTTTTGCGTTTCTTGCGTTTAGGTAACATCGACTTAAACGCAAAGAACCGCAAAGTGAAGACGCCAAGGGTCGCAAAGAAGAGTCAACCCATGACTCGGGCTTTCGGCTCAAAGCTTGCATAGGCCGTGAGGCAGAATTCTTTTTCCACCGTGTTGCCAACGAAGAGCCACGCATCAATTTACTTTTCTACGGATGACTTCCGCCATCCTCCTTCTTCTTCTTCTGCCTCTCCTTACCGCACTTGTCGCAAGGGCGCAGGATCTGGATGATGCGACAATCGCCGGCGTCATCAGTGACGAAAGGCGCGCTTCCATACCCGGCGCGACCGTCAGAATCGAGTCCGCAACTGGTTTCGCGCGAACAACGCAAACCGACGATCAAGGTCGTTACCGCTTCGTCGACGTGGCGCCCGGAGATTACCAACTGCGCGCCGCCATCAACGGCTTTACGCCAACGGATGTCCTCACGTGACGGTCATCGCCGGTCAAAACGTCAACGATTTCGTGCTTTTCCCGCGGGCGTCACCGCCGACCAAGTTGTGTGATGCGGGCGCCTTTTCTGTTGATACCTCGCGCACGCTCGTCGGCGGATCCGTGACCGGAGCCGAGATCGAATCGCTGCCGACACCTGGGCGCGCTCCGCTTGATTTGGTGTTTACTCTGCCGGGCACGACCGAAGAGCCGCTCGCCACGCGCGGCTTGGCCGATGACCGCGGCGCAAGCGCGCGGGACACGCCGGAGGAGGCGGGCGTTTTCGCCATCTCCGGCGGCCCCGCTTATTCCAATAACATCACCATCGACGGGATGGACAACAACGACGACCGCGCCGCGCGCGAAAGGTTTCAGCCTTCGCTCGAAAGCGTAGAAGAAGTGCAGGTCATCGCCAATCAATTTTCCGCCGAATACGGCCGCGCCTCGGGCGGGCGCGTCAATTTACGCACGCGCGGCGGCACGCCGGATTATCGCGGTCGCGCGTTTCACTTCTTCAAGGATGAAGCCCAAACGCCAACAGCTGGCGAAATAACGCGCGCGGCGAAGCGCGCCCGTGCAGCAACACGACTTCGGCTTTACCTTCGGCGGCCCCGCGTTTACCGTTCTCAGACAGGCGCGCTCTTTTTCGTCGCACGCGCGACCGCGCCATGAGCGCCGTCGTCGACACGCTCGTTCCGCTGCTCAAAATCCTCGCTTTACGCTGCCCGCGCCCGTCACCGCACGCCCGACGCTTCGAGTTAAAAGCGGCCGCGCCGCACCAACCGGCGGCGCTCGGCCGTTTGTCGAAACGGTGAGCACGCCGCTCAAGCCAGCATCAACACCGTGCGCATCGACCGCGCCTTCGGCGCATCTCACCCGCACCTGCTTCATGCCGGTGTCTTCATGATCTGCGACAATTCGGCGGCGTCACCGCTGGCGGAAAACGCAGGGACGCCGCCGAAGCTCTGACGCCGTGACTACTCGGGCACGCACCTCATCTCACCGCGCCTCGTCAATCAAACGCGCAGCGTTACCGTCTCGGCTGCCGACGTCCGCGTCAGGCGCCGCGTCGGCAACGACGCCCGTCGTGCCGATCACCATCGACGCCGCAGCTCTGCCCGGAGAAGGAAGACCGTGCGGCGACGCTTGTGGCCGGAATTCGAGTTCCGGCTCAACCACCGCCGAAACGGGCTTCAATTGCAAACACGCTGACGTTTGTGCGCGGCTCGCACTCCGCTAAAATGGGCGGCGAGTTGCAACTGATTCGCTCCGCGTTTATCGATTTGGCCGACGCTTCGGGAACCTTCAGCTTTGCGTCGACGGGCGACTACCTCGCCAATGCGCCGTCGCGCTTCCGCCAAAGCTTTGGCAACATCTCTCGGCAAAAAAACACGTATACGGGCTTGTTCGTCCATGACGAGTGGCGCGCAAATTCACGCTTGATGCTGAGCTACGGCGTGCGCTATGAAAACGAATCCATTTTGCGCGACCGCAATAATTGGGCGCCCCGCTTGGGCGTTGTGCTTGATCCGCTTGGTTCGGGAAAGACCGCGGTGCGGTTCGGCGCCGGCGTTTTCTACAACCGCGCGCTCCTCAGAATGTGCAACGGAATTACATCACTCTGCTCCTCAAGCGGAATGCTCACCTCCCATTGCCAAAGGCCGGAATCATCACCGTTGGCATAAACTTTGACATCAAGGGCTTGCAGCGCACATCTCTTGTCATCGAAGGTGAAGGTGGCCAGATTCTCGCGAACCCGCTCGCAGTAATCACTCAGATAGCGAAGATCCGCTACGTGCCGCGCTTGGTCTGCAATCCTTGATTCGAGCTGTGAGATGGCTTCTTCGAGCTGCTGCTTTTCACGTGAAGCCTGGTCGATCTCACGCTTGATGTAAGGCCACAAGTTGACGTCATCTGCTGAATTCCGAAACTTCTTGATCAGAGCTTGCAGCCCTCGCTCGGTGCGCCCGCGGCTGGAACGCGCCGCCTCCAGGTCATTCGCTAAGCTCTCATCCGGGCCGCTCCCCTGAAGTCGTTCAACTTCCCGCTCGATGATCTTCGGATCAAGGAGAATGCTTTTCACATTGTCCCAGACCCACTCATCTAACAAAGCAAGTGATACACCCCGGCCGCTACAAGTGGTTTTGAACGGGCGCCAGCGACTGCCGCATCGGTATTTGTCATATTCGTACCGCCCGCGCTTGAATCGATTCCGGATCATTCGCGAGCCACACTCGCCGCAGAAGGCATGGCCGCGCAGCAGAACGGGGCGGTCTCCGTTGCGCTTCATCTCACCGGCGTTCGTTTTGATTGCGTGCTGGCAGGCCGCCCACAATTCAGGTGGAACAATCGGCGGGCGCACTCCGTCCGGCAGTCGGATCCACTCAGACTCGGGCTGCGGCAGATCTCTTTTCCGAGCCGTGCGCTTTGTTCTCAAACGGAATTCCTCGCCTTTGTACGACCGGCATTTCAAGATGAAGCTCACGGTCGATGCTGTCCACTTCGCTCCCGGCCGCGCATCGACCTTCGGCGAGGGAATGTTTTCATTGTTGAGAGTCGAGGCGATGCTATGCATTCCGTACCCTGTGGCACTCATGGAATAGATGCGCCGGACCACAGCGGCTTCAGGCTCACAAATTCTATACAGACCTGCTTCGCGGTCGCCCCTGTAGCCGTACAGATCCCATCCGTTGAAGATGGGCCGGCCCTGCTGGAGCTTAGTTTTTCGTCCGCGCATCGTGCGCTCGCGAATCTTCAGCCGCTCAACCTCGGCGACGTACCCTTTGACCGATTGCATCAGCTTCCCTTCAGGTGTGTTGTCTAGCTGCTCGGTTACGAAGAGCAGTTGACATCCGGAGCGATCGCATTCTTCGGACAAGATGGCCAAATGAGCGACGTTTCGAGAAAGCCGATCTACGGCATAGACAATGATTGCTTGAAACGCCCCGGCGCGTATGTCAGCGCGGTCTCTGCCAAGTAGAGGGCGGTCAAACAGCTCAGCCCCGGAGTAAGCCTCTTTGGTGACGCGCCCCACCGCGTAGCCCAGCGACTTGGCGTGCTGGATACATGCCTCAGCCTGGCTCTCGAGGGAGCTGCCTTCCTCCTCTTGATGTCGTGTTGAGACGCGGCAATAAACGAGCGCCATAGGCTGATCGCTCAAAGTATGTTGGCTTTTCTTCTTTGTCATGATGCCCCTCAAAATGAAAGAGGGCGAGCAAGAGCGCCCGCCCCACGGTCAACCGGCCCGGCTATTCAGACTCGTCCACCGGGAAATAGCTTTTAGACAGCTCGCTGAATCTGCTAATCGGGTTTTTACCTTGACCGGCAATCGTCAGCGCACGCTGATGCAGAATGGGATACACGATGCGAAGTGTCTCCCGATCGTGCATATCAGCCAACAGTGGAAGCCGCTCGACCTCGTCCAGCGCCGCATTGTAGAGCTGCGGCGAGATGTCGAATTCGAGTTCGATCAAAGTGGTGATCGCGTCGGCGATGCGCTCATGCTTGACGCGCTCCTGCTTATCTTTCGCGGTTGCTGGGATCGTAGATTTCTTCATTGCTTTTTCCTTTCTTATCGTGAATGGTGAATGTGACTGTCCGGCGAGCTTCGAGGCGCCCGCCGGCGCAATTAGTAAAGCCTACTTACTGGGTTGCTCAGCGAAGGGCAGGCAGTCCGTGCGCGCCCGCCCGTATTCGGGAACGACAAGCCCGCAGCTTGTCTCCAACCATTCGGCTACGAAACGCCGATGGCATTTAACGTTGAGCGGCTCCCAGCAGAGCATGATCGCGCCGTCAAGATCGGCGGCGACTTTGGCCGGATCGAGCTGCGCCAGGATCAGCTTGTACTCGCGCAGGTAATCCTCTGTGGACATTTTGAGCATCGGCCACGTTGGGGCGAGGGCGATGTAGCGGCGCCCCTTCCAGCCGCGCGGAACGCCGCGAGAGATCGCTACAGCGTTCGCCAGGTGGCCGGCTACCTTGAAGCTCGATGTGGTGATCTGATTAGCCATCGTGCGCGGCCCCCTTTCGCTCGAGAACAGCGACGCTGATGGTCAACTCGTCAAGCTGCCTGACGGCTTGATGCAGCAAGCGCCCCAGCGTGTCCGCGGTGGCGTAGTCGAGAAATCTGCCCTCAGCTGAAGCGATGTCGCGCTGGATGAGGCGCAGCTGCGTGCGGACGGCTTCCAGCTTGGATTTGAGGCTGGCTTCCCGTACCAGCGCACTTGTTTGTTGTGCGGGATTGTCAATTAGGATTAAACTCAAGGTTGCGATCCTTTCATCTGTCAAAGGGTGGAAGGTTGGAGGCTTCAGGAGGCGCGGACCAGGCGCTTTCCTGAAGCCTTCTGTTTTAGTGGGCGACCACTTGCGCCAGGTAGATGTGCTGCGCGATGGCGGCCGCTGCGTGGAAGCAAGGCGTACCAAACTGACCGGCGACGCATGAGCAATCAACAACCTTCTGACCGTCTCGGCGCTCGCAGCGGACGGTGTAGGTGTTACCAGCTGAACCGCTCACGCTGTACTCACCGAACGCCTTAACGCGCACTCGGGGGCGGATCGCTTTCGCTCGCTCGATTGCTTTTTCGATGGTGGCTTGTGATTCAAGTATGAACATCTTTTTCCTTTCGGTGGTTGACAGTTGTAATCAGTTACTGTCATTTGTTAAGATGTATTATACTATTTACTCGCATTTGTACAGTGGTTATTTGCATAAAATCATGAAAAAAGCTAAGAAAAACGAGGAAAACATGTTGCAAGATTTGATTACACAAGCCGAAGCCGCCAGGCTCCGGAGGCGTGGGCCGCTCGGCCATAACCGATCTCATCAAGCGCGGACGGCTGCGCTCAATCATGGTCGCCGGCCGTCCGCTGGTGTACAGGAGCGAGGTGATAGCGTTCGAGCCGGAAGCTGGTGGCAGACCTCGGAAGCGCGAGCAGTAAAATGGGGTGCGAAGTTTTGTGCATTGACCGCGCATTTTCGAGAATTATTTTCTTAGCTTTATCGCCTCTGTGTTGATGGCCGAATGCTTTCGTGTGGGGTAGGAGGTTTTTCGCCCCAATCGTCGCTTGAGGCTTGAAAGCGCGTCATTGATGATGCACGTAGAACCTCTTTTTGAGTCCAAGCGAAGGGGATTGTATTGACCGGCCATTTTTTCGGAAACAACTACGCTTGTAGGGGCTTTATTCGCCAGAAACGCCCCAAAACCCGTTGGAGGTCAAATGTGAGCTTGTTTTTCAAGCGATCTCTCCGGCACGCTATTCAACCGGAAAGATCAACTATTCCGCTTATAGAAGTGATCCAGCTCCCGGCCCACCTGCGTTGCCACCTGGCTCGACGCCTCACGCCCTGCTTGCGGCGTTGGCGCCGAAATATTGAACGGCCCGATCTGCACACCGCCCATCGCCCGCCCACCGCCGTTCTTCGACGTGTACGCCCCGCCGCCCGCATACGGCACCACCAACTCCGGCCCCGCCTCGCCAGCCATGAACGGGCTGAACGCCGGCCCGCCAGCCGCACGAAACAGCGGCGGCAGAACCGTCATCGTCGGATTGGCCACCGGCAGACTCGGATTCCCACCGCCACCAAATGCGCTCCCGATGGCCTTAATGCCCATGCCGAGTAGTGTTCCCAGGATGCCGCGCTTTGGCGCGCCTTGACCGCTGGCCGCGCCCTGAGCCTGGAACATCGTGCTTAAGCCATCTTCGACCACTTGCCGCATTTCGTTCATCACCGTATAGCTCAAGCTGTCCACCATGTCTCTCAAGAATCCACGCCAGCCGCCATCCATGAACCCTCGCACGCCGGCAAACAGTCCATCGGAGATCGTTTCACCCATGCGCTTCGACGCATCCTCCCAATCCGCCATGAGATCAACCGGCGGCGTCGAAACGGCAACCGTCAGCTCCTTCACCTTTTCAATCGCGCCGTTCATCTTTTCTTCAAACGCGCGACCGAACACCGGATCACCATTCATGCCCTCCGAGACATTCGCCGCCACGTCGCGCCTCAAGGCCGACATTCTCAGCCCCAACTTGTCAACGTCCGTCAGCGCGCCCCTAACATCATCCTCCGTCATGCGCTTGAGCATCCGTTCGTATTCGCTCATCGGCGCAATGACTTCCCTGAGTGCCAGCGCTTCTTCATTGAGCAGACCGATGACAGCCTTTTGCGAAGCCTTGAAGTCGTCGCTCGACTTCGTGTTGGCGCGCATCGTGTCCAACTGAGCGGCCAGCGTAATCGCCAGCTGTTGGCCCGCACCGTCCATGTTCTTAAAGCCCATCGACATCAATTGCTGTTTGGTCGATGCCACCTCAGAATCGTCACCATAGAACTGCACCTCACGTCTCAACGCGGCGATGGCTTCCGTCAGATTCTCCACACGACGCTGCTCATCCGTTTGCTTCGGAGTTCTCGCGCCCGCTCTGCCCGGCAGCAGATCCGCCATCGTAGGCTGCCTGATCGTTACCGGCGGCGTTGTCCTTGTGACATCCCACGGATTTGCCGTCTCACCCTCTGGCTTGTTCTCTGACCATTTCTTGCCCGGCGCGATCACCAGCCGACCAGTCTTTAAATCCACCGGCCGGCCAAAGATATCCAAGCTCTGCCCGCCCGTAATTGACGGCAGATTGAGAATGGGTTTCTGCACGCCCATGCCCTTCATGAATTCTTCGTAGAAGTCACCGCCAAATCCCATGAGGTTTTGAAGCGCGGCGCTGACCTTCGACTTCGAGCCCGAACTGCTGATCTCGCCTGTGATGCCGTCCACGATCGAGCGGCCAAGCTCGCCGGCTACGGCACCTGCGGCTCCACCAAGCGAGCGCAGCGTCCGCGTCAGCGCTTGCTCAAACGTCTTAGTTTTCTGCAACTCCTCCGCCAGCTTCACGCTGATCAAACTGATCTTCTTGAACAACGGCTCAAACGCGCGACTCGCTGTCATTTGCAGCGTGTCCTGAATCGTTGACATCGCGCCGTTGAACGTTTTCGATTGCTTCTCCATCGCGTCGCCAAACTTCAATTGGCTGTAGCGCTGGAATGCGGCTATGAACATCTCGGACGAAATGCGACCCTGCTCCGAGAGCTTCATCACTTCGCCCTTCGTCACGCCCAACTGCTCTGAGAGAATCTTCCAGCCGCCAATGCCCACCTCGGCCAGCTGATTGATTTCCTCGGCACTCACCTTGCCCTTCGCGATGATCTGCGAGATGGCCAGCGACACACGGTTGATCTCGACGCTTCCGCCACCAAGCGCCGCCACCGCATTGCCCACATCCTTCAAGATCGGCAACACTTCGCCAGCCGCAACGCCAACCGCTTGAAAGCGCCGTGACGCATTGGCCACTTCCAGAAAGCGAAACGGCGTTGCCGCTGCAAAGTTCTCCAAATCCTGAAGATGTTTGCGCGCCAGATCCACCGAGCCGATGAGCGTGGAAAAGCCGACCTGCAACTGTTCCAGCCGCGCCGTGTAATCGAGCGTTGCCCTGGCCCCGGCCACCATGCCACTGACCAGCCCCGAGGTGATTGTGCCCACCAGCACGCCCACCGTGCCGCCCAACACGGAAGCCTTCAGCGCTTGCCGCTCAAATGAATCTTCGAGCTTGCGATTTCCGCCCGTCCGGTTGATCGCCGCTTCCATCTTCACAAGCTGCGCAAATGAGCGATCCATCCCGCGCTCAAAGGATTTCGAGTCTAAAGTGATGACAGATTCGAGCACCGCGGCTTCCATAAGTTTCCTCTCAATTGGTTTTGATCGACCGTAGGTGATCGATAAAACGCGCGCGTAGCTTCAAAACTTCTATCTCACCCTGCGTCGCGTGCACCTGTCGCAAGATTTCGCAAGCCTCTTCGATCAAGAAGCCGCCATCGCGAAACAGTTCTTCTATCTTCGCGGCGCTCTTATGCCGTAGTTCTTCCAACTTTTGCTCATGCTGGCGAATTCTCTCAAGGCGTTTTTTCAATTCGTCGCTCATTTAAAATCCTCCGCGGTAAGATAATTTTGCCGACGCTGGCGTTTCCGATCTTCAATCTCTTTCAGATCTTTTTCCGTGAGCTGAGGCTGATTCGCCTCATCCTCGGCTTCCATCGCGGCTGCGGATTCAGCCTCGGCTAAAAGCTGCTTGGTTGATTTTTTCTTTGCTTGCTCGAACACATGATCGTACTGGCGCCGAATGTGTTCCTTCGCCGGACTTTTTTTTGTTTCTGCCATACCATCCCCTCCCATCAGCGGTCGCCTTAACGGGTGGCCTTTGCTGCTAAAAGATTTGCACGCCGACGCTCATTCGTCCGCTGCTGGTCCGCAGCCGACTCGCGCTCGGATGCCGCGGACCAGGCAATATCAACGGCATGGCCAAAATCGAGCTTGGCCAAATCGAAAAAGTTTTCATCCCGCCGCGGCCGTCCTGTGAGGGACGACTCCTCTGTTGACAGCTCGCGATGCCGAAAAACGCATCTCATGATGAAAGTTGTTTCAACGGCTAATGCTTTGCTGGCGCGTTCGCGCGCCGCTTCAATCTCCCGACGTATGGCTTTAAACTCGTCTCCGAGCTCGTCAAGCCGGGCCGTGCGCGCTGCCTCCTGCTCGACCTCTAAAGCAACACGATACTCCGCACGGAGGGCCATGGTTTTTTCTGTTAACGCGCTCAGAGCTTCGCTCAATGCAGTGGTGCGCGCCTGAGCGGCCGTGACCGTTTCAATTGCCGTTGGCTCTCCTGCCAGCAAACTGGATCGTGCGGTCGTCAGCTCTGCGCGCGCCGCTTCATGCTGAATCTCGATCTCAGAGTGACGCGCGGAAAGCGACGCCAATTTGTTTTGCAGACCAGCTATCTTGTTCATCAAAAACTCCTTAATGTGTGGTTAAAATCAACGTCTTCGAGTCGGAAATCTCGCCCACTTTCCATCTGCCAAATTCATGGGTTGGCTGAAACTTTTCGTTCGGATTGGGTCTGGCTCAGCCTTTACCAGCGGCTCGCTGATCGCGGCCTCGGCGGCCGGCGGCGCCTTCTCCGGCTCGGCGTCGGCATGGATCAGCTCGCCGCTCACCGCGACCGGGCGCGAGGGAGTAGTGATTGTTTCAGGGGCAAGCGGCGATGCACTTCGATCAACGATGGGATCTTCATCTGTCAGATCGACACCAAAGGTTGCCTTTATCATGGCAAGGCGCCGCTCTTTCGAGATGTCGGGCAGTTCACGCTTGAGCTTCGCATTGCCGGCCTTTGCTGCTTCGTACATGCGCTCTGACACATCCTTGCCCGTCTCTGTGATTGTGCGCTCAGTTGCTTCACCGCGGGCCAGCCTTTCCAACTTCGAGCCTTCAACAATGCACATCAGCGCATCGCGTACCGACATCGCATCTGGCGGCGCATTAACTAGCTTCGTCAAACCCCTGTTCTGCAACAGCAATCCGGCTTTCGCTTGCCGGTATCCCATCTCAACGGTCGCTTGCTCGTGAGCGGCGCGCTTAATCCGATCCTGCTCAGCATCCCAAGCAGCCGCGCGTTGGACCCAACGCCAGCGCGATGACCATGCCTCAATCACTCGCTCATAGCCCGAGCGTTTGCCGAGAGATTCCCGCGTCTTGGCGAAGGATCTCGTTTCAGCTTGATCACGGTACGCGACGAATGCGGCCCACGCCTTCGGTGGCTCGCGGGGCCAGCGATCCCATGCTTTTGATTGCGTTCCAGTCATGGGCTTTCAATTAACCGTCCCAGACACATCGACGGCGCCGGCTTTCGGGTGAGCTTCGACGTGCTCCTTCACGTTTCGCATAAAACTTTCAGCCCGTTCTTTGCCCCGTTCCGTCAGAAGAATTGCCGAACTGGTGAGCTCGACCATTCCGCACCACCATAAATAACCAAGAGGAGACAGCGCCTTAACCAACGCGTCCACTTCATCCTCATTCGATCCGCTAGCTCTAGTTAGCCCTATCGGGTAAACAGCGTTGGAGAGCTGCCCGACGGCCAGCTCATAAATTCGCACCAGCAACATCAGGGCTTTCGCCTCTTGGGTTGGATCATTGCGTTCCATCTTGCCTCCTTAATGATTTCGACCTTCCGCTCACGCCTGATCGACAGCAGGCGCCTCCTTGAGCAGTGGAAAGTAATATTCAGCCGATAAAATCGTTTTCAATGGCTTGTTGCAAATCGAAGACGGCAATTGCCCTTCGGAAAACCGCTTTACGGCGCGACCGACCTCCTCGATTGAGTACGTCTGGAGCCTACGGGCAAGTATCAAGTAACCGTCATTGCCATTCTTGAATTCCGGATCGGCGCTTTCGCAGCGAGTTAACAATTCATTGATCTCGGCTTCGCTGAAGGAGGCGGATTTTTCATCCGTACTGCTGATAATTTTTTCCGGTTCAGCTTGAGGAGTGCCCACCGAAAGCTGCTTAGTTTCAGTTGATAAGCGCCGAGCCGCGCCTTCGTTATCAGTTGCCCCGTCAGCTCGATCATTTCCGGGGCGGGTAATGGCGTAGATCTTTGCCATTCCTGCCTTGATATTTCTGACGTTTCGCTCTGAAGCGGATTCAAATTTTGACCGCCTCGGTTCACTGATAGATTCAGTTGAATGGTTCCTGGTAGATTCGTTCGCACGTGGTGCAGGGTTGGGGCGCACGTCTTGCCGGGTTGAGTGTGCACCAGTTGCAGGGTTGGGGCGCACGTCTTGCCGGGTTGAACTATGCACGTCTTGCTGGGTTGCAGATTTCCAATCTCGTAATAGTTGAAGGTTTATCTGATAACGATTGGAACTGCGGCCTTTGCTCTGAACCGTACACGTTACAACTTTGTCTTTCTTCAACCGGTCGAGCGCGTTCCATACTGACCGCTCGGCTAACTTTGTCCGGCGGGCGATGTCAGCAATGCTTGGCCAACAAATTCCATCCGCATCCGCACGATCCGCAAGGGCCAGCAGTACAAGTTGCTGAGTTGGTCCACTCGAATATTCCGTAGACCATACTGTTTTTGTAATTTCAAAAGACATTTTAGGCCGCCCTCCGGCTTTGACTGTCATTCACCGGCCGTGGGCAGGGCCGTTCGCCCCTGGCGCGGAGGAGCCTCTCCCATAGCACGCGCCAAGCCTGCCGCTGAGCTTGATTTGAGGTGCTAAGCATGAGCGGCCTCCATCGCCGGGCGCTCACAAGACTTTAAGAACCCAGAAAGCTGCGCTTCATCGAACAATTTACGAGCCCCGATTGCGTAGAAGGCGATTTTGTTCCGCTGCGTCAATCGCGTTAATGTCGGCAACGAAACTCCCAATCGGCCGGCAACCTCTCTCATACTGAGTAATCGCTCCCCGGTGTCGATCGCACTGTTTGAGTCTGCTCTGTCCATAAGTCCCCCAAAAATAAAAAAAGGGTGTGTACGTAAACGCAATTCAGCGTTCACGAAACACACCCTGTTGTCTCGCTACTCGCCCGCGCCCTGCGCGAGCCGCAGAAAAGTTCTTTAGAACTGATCTGTATTGTCAAGAAACGCGCACTTCAAAAGCGCGATTTAGTTCCATGTGATTCTACGATGTTCTATGTTTTCAGTCAAGAAGTATTTTCCGCAACTTGTTGCAAACAATAAACCTATTGACATGTGACAAGTAACTTGTTGTGATGCGTATACCTAGCTTGCACAACCTTGTCACAGCTTGCATAACCCTGTCACAGCTAGCCACGGTGAGACATAGCTTGCCCTTTCTATCTGTACTTTTTTCGCGCCGAATGTAGCATTGCAAATCGTTTCTCCCCACGCTCTGTGTATGACACATCGTTTCACGGATGATACAATATGGCTGTAAATTACGCGGATGTTTTGGGTGATTTGACCCAAACGATAATTAGGCACTGGTTAAAGGTTAATGGTTTACAGCACTCAGGGAGCGGAGCAGGTGATTTGTATAAACTCCTGGATAAGCACGTTGAAGCTGGCAAGATTTCTGTCAATCAACTCAGGCAATTAGTTATTGAGGTCGAAGAGCATCGTAATAAACGAGTTTATCTCGGTTTTTTAGAAGGTTATAAAGGGCTTGATAGCCAAAAAGCATTTGAAAAGCACATTGGCAGCCTAAATATTAGACTTAGTGACGAGCCTAAAAGGGGCATCATTCAACCTTCCAAACCTACACTAAATTATGTATGCTGGTCTCCTCGCGGGTAGTGTGCCCCTCAACGGG
>JBBJMB010000154.1:0-8617 GCA_037719755.1 Pyrinomonadaceae bacterium | reverse complement strand
GCGACTCTCTGTGTTCTTTCTCCGTGTTTCTCTGTGTTTAAGTCAGTCACACCTCAACACAGAGAAACACAGAGTGAAGACACAGAGAGACGCAGAAAGAAAATTCAAGTTTGGATTAGTCATTGTTATTGAAAGCCACCCGTATGCAGGACTGGATCGGAGTTGCGGTATTCGTGGGTGTGATCGCGATCGGCCTCGTTGTGATCTCGCAGCTGGGGCGGGGGCGCGCGCCGATCAGTGAAGAAGAGTTTGAGCGGCGCGTGCAAGAAGGGCCAGGCTTGCTGAACGCCGGAGTGATCGGGCTGCAAAAGATTTTGGAGCCGGGCGCCGCCAAGGCCGAAGCCGTGCAGCAGGACATGCGCGAAGGTCTTTATGCCGGTGAGCAAGGCTCTGGCGAAGGCGATGCGCCTGGCGCGCAGAGAAAAAGCGGCGGGCAATCAAGCGAGGAGAAAAAAGGCGATGCCTAAATATATTTTCGTCACCGGCGGCGTGGTTTCGAGCCTCGGCAAAGGATTGGCGGCGTCTTCTATCGGCTGCCTGCTTGAAGCCAAGGGACTCAAAGTCTCGCTCATCAAACTGGACCCGTACATCAACGTCGATCCCGGAACGATGTCGCCCTTTCAGCACGGCGAAGTGTACGTCACAGACGACGGCGCGGAGACCGACCTCGACCTCGGCCATTACGAGCGCTTCACCAGCGTGCGCCTCACGCGCGCCAACAACTGGACGACCGGCCGCATTTACCTTTCCGTGATTGAAAAAGAGCGGCGCGGCGATTACCTCGGCAAAACCATTCAGGTGATTCCGCACATCACCAACGAGATCAAAGCGGCGGTGCGCGCCGTCGCCGACCAGGAATCGCCCGATGTGGTGATCGTTGAGATCGGCGGCACCGTGGGCGACATAGAGAGTTTGCCATTTCTCGAAGCCATACGGCAGATGGGCAATGAGGAGGGGCAGGGCGGCGCGCTTTTCGTGCACGTGACGCTTGTGCCATACATCGCTGCGGCCGGCGAATTGAAAACCAAGCCGACGCAGCACTCTGTGCGTGATTTGCGCGAGATCGGCATCGCGGCCGACGTTTTACTGTGCCGCTCCGACCGGCCGCTTTCGCGCGATTTGCGCGGCAAGATCGCGCTTTTCTGTAACGTCAAGGAATCGGCGGTGATTAACGCGCTTGACGTGGATACGATTTACGAAGTGCCGCTCGCGTTTCACGAGCAAGAACTTGATGAATTGATTTTGACTTCGCTGCAATTGGAGGGGCGCGCTTCGTCTTCCAACCTTTCCAGCTGGCGCGATTTGGTTTCCACGATCCGCTCGCCTTCGGCGGGCGAAGTCACGGTCGGGATCGTCGGTAAGTACGTCGAATTAGAAGATTCATACAAGTCTCTGCGCGAAGCGCTGACGCACGGCGGCGTTAGCAACAACGTGCGCGTGAACGTGCGCTGGGTGGAGTCGGAGGATTTAACGGACGAAGCGGCCGAAGAGCGCTTGCGCGACTTCGACGCGGTGCTAGTGCCGGGCGGCTTCGGAAAGCGGGGCATCGCAGGGATGATCCGCGCGATTAATTACGCGCGCCGCTCGAAAACGCCTTACTTTGGAATTTGTCTGGGCATGCAGACCGCGGTCATAGAGTACGCGCGCTCGGTCTGCGGATTGGCGGGCGCCGATTCGACCGAGTTTGATGCGGACACGGTTTACCCTGTGATTTTCAAGCTGCGTGATTTGATCGGCGTCGAAGAGATGGGCGGCACGATGCGCCTCGGAGCGTGGCCGTGTCAATTAGCGCCCGACTCGTTGGCGCGCGAGATTTACCACGGCGCGGCGGAGATCGGCGAGCGGCACAGACACCGTTACGAATTCAATCCTGAATTTCGCCACACGCTTGAGCGCACGGGTTTACGCGTCAGCGGCGAATCGCCTGACGGCAAATTCGTGGAGATCATAGAATTGCCGCGTGACGTGCATCCGTGGTTTTTAGGATGCCAGTTTCATCCCGAGTACAAGTCAAAGCCTTTGGCCACCCATCCGCTGTTCGCCAGCTTCGTTCGGGCCGCACACGAAAAGCGCATGCGCGACGAAACCGGCGTTGATGATGACGGGACAATCGACATCCATCAGTTGGGAGAGCGCGTCAGCGTCGCCGGCGATGATTAAGTAAACTCGATCTCTGTGTCTCTCCGTGTCTTGTCTCTGTGATTCTCTGTGTTTAAGTAGGCGCTTACCTAAACGCAGAGAAACACGGAGAAAGAACACAGAGAAACGCAGAGAAAGCACAGGAATCGAATGAATTCTTTTCAAGTCGGCGATGTCACGTTCGGCGATGGGCGGCTCACCGTGATCGCCGGGCCGTGCGTGGTGGAGTCGATTGATCACGCCATGATGTTGGCCCGCGCTTTGTCCGCCAGTTGTCGCCGCGTGGGCCTCGAATTCGTTTACAAGTCAACTTATGATAAAGCCAATCGCTCGTCCGCGCGCAGCTTTCGGGGCCCGGGGATGCGCGCGGGCCTCGACATCCTTGATTGCGTAAGAAAAGAAATCGGCGTGCCTGTGCTCACCGACGTGCATGACATCTCGCAGATCGAAGCGGCGGGCTAAGGAGTTGACATTTTGCAGATCCCGGCCTTTCTTTCACGACAAACGGATTTGATTGAAGCCGCGTCTCGCTCGGGCCGCGCGGTCAACGTCAAAAAGGGACAATTCCTGGCGCCTCAAGATGCGCGCAACATCGTGGAGAAAGCGCAAGCGGCCGGGTGTGAGCGTTTGCTGCTGACCGAGCGGGGCGCGTCTTTCGGCTACAATAATCTGGTGGTGGATATGCGCGCCTTTCCCATCATGCGTGAATTCGGAGTGCCTGTGGTTTACGATGTGACGCATTCGCTACAGCTTCCCGGCGGGCTCGGCCATGCAACCGGCGGTCAATCCGAGTACATCGAACCGATGGCTCGCGCCGGCGTCGCCTGCGGCATTGATGCTATTTTTATGGAAGTGCATGAGCGCCCGGAAAGCGCTCCGAGCGACGGCCCGAACATGCTTCCGCTCGCACGCTTTGAGCCGCTTTTGGAAACTCTTCGAGATATACATCAATTAGTCGCCGCACGAATTGAGCGCGAACTTGCCCGCCGCGCCCGCGTGGGTGGATGAACTCTACGCCATGATTCGCAAAGAGATGGATGTTTATCCGTTTGGAGAGTGACAAGTGACTTGAGGAGTGACAAGTGACAAGTGACAAGAAAGAAAAGACCTCCTGCTCTTTCTTGTCACTTGTCACTTGTCACTTGTCACTTGTCACTCCTCAAGTCACTTGTCACTCTTCGAAGTCACTTGTCACTTCACTAACTTATGAAGAAATTTATTTTAACGCTTTTTTTACTCGTCGCTCTTGTTACCGGCGCCAGCCGATTGACGCCGGCTCAAGAAGAAGCGCGCGCGGCGTGGCAGGTGACGAAGTTTGATTTGACGGTCAACGTCGGCGTCGCCGAGCGCGTGCTGAACGCGCGCGCTGTGCTTTCGGCCGTTAACATAGGGCAGGGCGTGGGGCGCACCATGACCGTGCGGCTCAGTCCGCAGGCCGAAGTTAAGTCGGCGAGCGCGGGCGACGCGGCCACCACGTTTCGTTCGCGCCCGGAGGCGAAAACCAGTATTCAGCAAGTGACGATTGATTTGCCGAGCGCCGTTAATTCCGGCGGCGCGATCGGCGTCGCCATCGAGTATCGCCTGCCGCTCGCGGATAACTCGGCGCTGGCCGCGATCTCTCCGCTTAACGCTCAATTTCTGCCGCTCTCATTTTGGTATCCGGCTCCGAATACACAATTTTCTTTGCGCGGCGCAGACACCGCGCCGTTCCGCCTCACGGTGAACACCGGCGGCGAAGCGACGGCCATCTCCGCAGGCAAATCAAGCGGTTCGGCGGCCGCCCAGACTTTCGAGCAACCGCTTTACGCGCAGCCGTTTTTTCTCACCGGCAAGTGGGACGCAATTGAGGGCGCCGGAGACGCGCGCGGAGTCAGCGCTTTTGTGCTCTCGGGCGCCGCACCCGTTGAACGGCGCAATGCCGAAAGCGCCATCGCCGTGGCCGCGGCCGCGCGCGCCTACTTCGCTGCGGCTTTCGGCGAAGCTCCGGATGTGCCCATCAAGTTGGTGACGGTTGAGCGCGGCGCCGGATTTAGCGAAGCCGGCGTGGTGCTCGTCAGTGCCGCCGCGTACCGCCGTCAAAAACTTGATTCCGTGACCGCGCTCACCATCGCCGAGTCAATCGCGCGGCTCTGGATGGGCGGATCCACGCCGCTCCGCGGAGAAGGCGTGAGCGTGCTGCGCGAAGGGCTGGTGCGCTTTCTCGCCACGGCGTTTATCGAAAAACATTTCGGCCGCGCGGCCGCCGATGCCGAGCGCACGCGCGAACGCACCGCCTACGCCGCGATCTCCAAAAGAGACGGCCCGCTCATGCAGTCCACTCCGTTTTTCGACACGCATTTCAATGCCGCCGCCAACAAAGGCGCGATGATCTGGCGCCTCGCCGATGGAGCGCTCGGACGCGAAGCGTTTTTCTTAATACTCAAAAATGAATTGCAGGCCAAGCGAGGCGACGCTCTTGTGCTCGCCAATCTGAGAAGCGTGCTCGGGGAGCGCGGCGGCGCACCGCTCAAAGCGGCGCTCGATTACGGCTTGGATCAGCCGACCGATATGGATCTTTTGATTGGCGTGCCGCGGCAAGAAGGCGGCGAATGGGTCGTCGCTTTGCGAAACGCGGGACCCGTGGCGGTCAACGTCCCCGTCGCATGCACAACTGAGAGCGGCCAGGTGGTGCGCGCCGAGGTCGCCATCCCGGCGCGCGATTTCGGCGAAGCGCGTTTTAAGGTGGCGGGGAAACTCGTCCGCGCTGAGATTGATCCTGACAAGTTGTATCCGCAAATTGATTACAGCAATGATTACGCTCCGCGGCCAACCACGCCGGAAGATGCTTTCGCTGAGGCGGCGAAGTTCTTCGCTCGGCAAGATTATGCGAAGGCTGAGGAAAAGGCTCGGGAGGCGTTAAAGTCCGCTCCGCAAACGCAAGAGGCGCGCGTTATTTTGGGGCGCGCGCTGTTGGGCGGAAATAAAACGGAAGAGGCGGCGAAAGTCTTTCGCTCTCTGCTCGACGATCCGCTGCCGCTCGCGACCGCGATGGCTTGGGCCAATCTGGGTTTGGGCGAAATCGCTTTGCGCCAAAACCAAGCGAGCGAAGCGGTAAAGTTTTTCGACCAAGCCGTGACCGCCGACGCCGAATACGGCGCGACGCTCGCCGCGCGTGCGCTACGCATCAAGGCCGAGGCCGCCGCCGGCGCCGCGCCGCCAGTTGATGAGTCTGTGAAAAGCTTTGTGGCGCAACTCGACGCGGCCATTCGCGGCGGCCGGAAAACAGAGCTCGATGCGCAAATCATTCCCGGCGAGCTCGCGACGTTCGCCAAAGGCATCGTCGGCAACCAGCCCGAGACTTGGCAGACCAAGGTGTTGCGCACGGAGCGATTGAGCGCTGATCGCGTGGCGGCCGATGTGCTGATTAATGCCAAAGTGCTCGGCAAAGAAGAGTCCGGAACGGCCGTGTTCATCTTCGACAAATTCGGCGGCGCGTGGAAGTTGGGCGGCGTCGAACTCTTCGAGGTGCGATGAATCACAGACCTTCAGACTCGGCGGAAATCCTGCGCCGCGCCGCGCACGTGAAGCTGCTGTTGATGGACTGCGACGGAGTGCTCACGGACGGCCGCATCACTTTGCTCGCGCAAGCGGGCGATGAGCAGAAAAGCTTTCACGTGCGCGACGGCCACGGCCTGGTGCTTTGGCACCGCGCCGGTTTGCGCTCCGGGATTATCTCTGGGCGCACTTCGAGCTTGGTGGTAAGGCGGGCCGAGGAACTTGGCATCGCCTTTGTGCGTCAAGGCACATGGAACAAGATCGTCGATTTTGAGGAGTTATTAGCGGAGGCCGGAGTGAGTGCCGCGGAAACGGCGTTCATCGGCGACGATGTGACCGATATCCCGTTGCTGCGGCGCGTGGGATTGGCCGTGGCCGTGTCCGACGCGACCGAGGAGACGCGGCGCTCTGCGCACTTCGTCACAGAATTGCGCGGAGGCGCGGGCGCCGTCAGAGAAATCATCGAGATTATTTTGCAGGCGCAAGGCCGCTGGGCGGAATTGATGAAACGCTACGAAAGCTGAAGGCAGGGGATGTATGACGCAAGAGCAAATTTCCGGCAAAGCTCGCCCGGTTCTCTTTGTGGATGACACCGCGGATACGCGTTTTCTCGTTGAGTATTCGTTGCAGCAAGAAGGTCTCGTGGTCCACTCCGCGCAGACCGCGGAGGAAGCGCTCGACTTGGCGCGGAAAAATTCATACGCTTTAATCCTGCTCGACATCGGCCTGCCGGATAAAGACGGCTTGCAGCTTTGCCGCGAGATACGGATCTTCGATCCGCACACTCCGATTCTCTTTTACAGCGCCTTTGCGGAACTGCTTGATCGCGCGGAAGCCATCGCCGCGGGGGCGCAAGGAAGTTTGCGCAAGCCCGAGGACACGCATCGTCTCGGCCAGATCGCACGCTCATTTGTTGAAGGCGCGAGCTCACGATAACCCTTGGCGCCCAATCGGTTTGACACGCGCGACCGCCTACGATTATCTTTTGGCATTCAAGCGGAAGGGAATTCGTTGCGCGGTAGCTGACACATTAAAGTCGCCGATTAAAGAAAGTCGCCGGTTAAAGCGGCGATTTAATGCACGAGTAACTCAATGGTAGAGTATCTGGTTCCCAACCAGAAGGTTGCGGGTTCAAATCCCGTCTCGTGCTTTCTTTGCAAGCTGACGGGTTGCGAGTTCGAATCTCGTCGCCAGCTTTCAATGCTCCAAATCAAAACATGAAACAGCGGGCACGAAAGAGGAGAGCAAGAACTAAAATACTGACTTAACTCGACACGCTCAAATCAAGCCAAAGCGGAAGAAGCCAAAAGCGATAGCGCAGAAAGGAAAGCGATGATTGAAGACAAAGCAACAGAGCGGCTCAAGCAACGGGCGCAAGATTTGGGCCTCATCATTAACGCGGGCGTTAATAAACCGCAGCCCAAGTCTAAAATCAGGGACAAAGAAAGAAGCGACAAAAAAGAAAAAGTAATAGCAGCAGCGGCAAAGCGGTAGCCGCTGCTAAGGAAGGTTGCTATGACAGCCGAAGTAATCCAGAATGAGGCCGTTGCGATAGACGAACGGAATTGTGCACACCTGCTTTGTGATTGCCCGGCGGAAGCTGGCAGCAAGTACTGCGGTAAATACTGCGAGGACGCGACGAAGTCGGGTGTCACGGACATAAAATGTGGTTGCGAGCATCGCGCTTGCCAATAGTTGAGGAGGAACGAGGAAGTGAGTTCAGACCAAACAATTACATGTATTGACTGTACGGCGCAGTTTACCTGGAGCGCCCGAGAGCAAGAGTTCTACGCGGAGAAAGGCTTCTCTGCGCCCAAGCGGTGCAAGCTCTGTAAAGAGGCCAGAAAGGCGCAGCGCGGAGATGACGGAGGCCGAAACACTGGCGTCAACAAAGCGCGGAGTGAATTCAAATGGTAGATGAGGAAGGCAAACGTTCGATGCCCTGATGATAATAGCTTCTTAATTTCAAGTCTCGATGCGCACTACTATTGACGCGCTCCCCGGACCGGGCATATCTTCTCGCCGTTTGAAAACATCTCGGACTTCGCCCCGGAGAGCACAATGCTCCGGTGACAGCACCGCAACCGGCCGCCCTACTGCTGCTGCTGATATGTCCGACAATCTAAGATTGTCGGACATTGTGGCGAGAAAATGACGGCCGCAACGGCCGCGCCTGAATACGAGAAAGAGCGGCACCATCCCTGATCTCGAACTCACGTTAAGGCAGGAGGAGAAGAGATGATTGATTGCGTGCTGCTCGTTTTACAGGCGCTCACACTCGCCTACCCGCTTTTCTGTGACCCTCTTTGCCCGTGTTGCGGCCACTCGCGATGGAGTAAGGAAGCGTACGAATGGGCATGTCGCCGGTGCGGCGTCGCTTATGACCCGGTGGCCCGGAAAGCGTTCTCTCAAACTAATCAAAAAAGCGGCGGATCCACAACCTCAATTTAAAGAGCAAATGTAATCGGCGTAGAGCGCACGGCTGGCGTCGCTGATGCGCCTGATTTTGGCGACAATCAGGTGCCCGCCTTGAGCGGCGTCTTCGATTTTATCGTAGCGCACCGGCGTGCCTTCGATTTCAATCTTCTTATCTGAAAGCTCAAAGGCGATCAAAAGCCTGCTGTCGCGCGCCGTTAAATACCGGCTCCCGATTCGTATTGATGGCACGATCAGCGCGAGATGCGTCGCGCTCAAGTCATGCACGCGGCCGATCAGGGGCGCAGGCCAGCGAGCGTTCTGAGCGATCGAGCTGATCACTGAAACGCTGACCGACAAATCCGCCTGGCAGCGCAAATTGCGGCGGCGATTGCCGAGCATGGAACGTAAGATGGAGAGAACTGAGCGCATCAGGTTAAATGGGTGACTGCGGAGAGTGACAAGTGACTGCGAGGAGTGACAAGTGACTGCGAGGAGTGACAAGTGACAAGTGACAAGTGACAAGAAA
>JBBJMB010000153.1:0-8635 GCA_037719755.1 Pyrinomonadaceae bacterium | reverse complement strand
GTCTGCAAGTCGTTGATTTAGCAAGCCCGTTTTCAACTACTGATTCACATATTAACCAAGAGTACTGAGTACTGAGTGCTGAGTTAAGAGGTGGTCTTTTAACTCAGCACTTAGCACTTCTCCCTCAGCACTCAGTACTCAGCGCTCAGCACTCTTAGTTATTAGACAAGCCGTTGACGTCGATTTTGTATTTCCGGATTTTGCTGTAGAGCCGCGGGCGGTAGATGCCGAGCAGGTTGGCGGCCGCTTGTTTGTTGCCGTTGGTTCTTTGCAGCGTGCGCTCGATCACAAGCTTTTCTATGTCTTCAAGGGTCATGTTGGGCGGCACGTCCCATTTCACGCCGATCGCCGCCGCTTCCGGCACCGAGCCGTTGTCAAAAGGCAAATCGACGGGCTCGATCTTGGTGCCTTTGGCGAGCAGCACCGCGCGCTCCATCGCGTTTTGCAGTTCGCGCACGTTGCCCGGCCAGCCGTGCGCGAAAAGCCGCCCGTAGGCTGCCTGCGACACGCCGTTAATCGGCCGCTGATAGCGTTGCGCGTACATTTTCAGAAAATGCTCTGTGAGGATCTGTATGTCTTCCGCGCGCTCGCGCAGCGGCGGCACGTGAATCGTGATCGTGGAGATGCGGTAGAAAAGGTCGTCGCGCAGCATGCCGTCGCGAATGGCGTCGGCCGGCGGGCGATTGGTTGAGGAGATGAGCCGGAAATCCACGGCGTAAGTCCTCTCCGAGCCGATCTTGCGGAAGCTGCGCTCCTGCAAGACGCGCAGCAGCTTGGGCTGCAACTCAACCGGCATCTCGGCGATTTCATCGAGCATCAGCGAGCCGCCTGCGGCGTGCTGCACCAGGCCGTCTTTGTCCGCGTGCGCGCCCGTGAAAGCGCCCTTGACGTGGCCGAACAATTCCGACTCGATCAATTCCTTGGGCAACGCGGCGCAGTTGACTTTGATAAACGGCTTTTTGGTGCGCAGCGAGTTGTAGTGAATGGCGTTGGCGATCAACTCTTTGCCGGTGCCCGATTCACCGACGATCAAAACGTTGGCGTCCGACTTGGCCACCGATTCGATGGTTTCGTAGATCATCTGCATCTGCTTCGAGGCGCCGATGATATTGAAATACTCTGTGCGCGTGGAAAGTTGCCGGCGCATGCTCTCGGTTTCGGCGACCAGCTCGCGCCGCTCAATCGCTTTTTCGACGAGCGGCAGGATTTGCTCAAAATCAAAAGGCTTTTCGACAAAGTAAAAGGCGCCGGCCTTGGTCGCTTCCACCGCGCGGGCGACGGTGCCGTAGCCCGTGACGACGATCACCTCGGTCGAGGGCCTGGTTTCCTTCGCGTGGCGAACGATCTCCAGACCGTCCATGTCAGGCAATTGCAAATCGCAAATGGCCAGATGATGGCCGCCGCGATCAAACAGCTCGATTGCCTCAGCGCCCGTCCCCGCCGTATCCACGGTGTAGCCTTCTTCGGCCAGATTCTGTTTCAGCGAATCGGCCATCATCAGCTCATCGTCGACGACGAGGATGCGTATGTTCTTATTTTCCACCTTACTATCTCTCCTCTGCTTCTCTTAACGGCAGCCTGACTTGCAGCGTCGATTGGCTGTCGTCAGAGCGCGCCGCCTGTCCCCCGTGCGCTCGAAAAATCTTTGCCGCGAGAGCGAGGCGCAAGCCGTTGCTTCCCGCAAAAGATTGAAAAGGATCTTCGTCACTCACACTTCCGGCTTCCCACTCGATGACCACGCTTTCCCCCCCGCTCATGGCATCCGCCACAATCCGGAGCCGGATTTCATGCGGTCTGTGTGAGCTATCGGCGATGGCGCGAAATGCTTCGGCCAGAGCCTCCGGATCGAAAGGGCCGATGAATTGTTCTTCTGCTTCCGCGTACTTGAGCGTAGTATCCTTGAAGGCCAACTGTAAAACACGAATGAGATTTGCCCTCGCTGGCGAACGAATCTCCAGCCGCCGGCCATAACGCACGAGCACCGTCATGTCGGCGGCCGCGCGCTCCAGCCCGGCAATGAGTTTCGCCACGGTTTCCGCTTCATCGGCCGGGCCCTGGTTTTTCTCCATCCGCTTGCGCAGGAAAGTGGCATAGAGCTTGAGACCGTTTAACTGATTTTTAAGATCATGTACGATCTGCACAGACGCGCGCCCCAAATCCTGAAGCTCCTGCGCGTCTTGTATCCCTGATTCGAAAGACTTCATAACGGTTAAAGCAGTTTTACACCTGAACGAGGCCGCGTCAAAAAGCGAAGACGAGGCACTATCGTGTGTATTAATTACGTATGGTGTCCGTGTCGTGTTTCGATGCGAGATACTATCAAACTTTAAAACCAGGCGCCACTGTATTTAATTTGATACACATAGCCAAATCTTCAAAAGGGTGTCACGAAAAGTGGAAAGCAAAGCATCAATGGGCCATAAAATTCTGGTTGTCGAAGACTTTGAGGACAACCGCTTTATGATGAGAAGGCTTTTGGAAATGACCGGCTACGACGTGATCGAAGCGGTGAACGGAGAAGAGGCCGTGAGATTGGCCGAGGATGAACGGCCGAACGTCATTTTGATGGATTTAAGCTTGCCGATGCTCGACGGCCTGGCGGCGACCAGACGCATACGCCAACATCCTGAGCTACAGCAAGTGCCGATTATCGCCGTCTCAGCGCACGACACACTTGATTTCCACGCCGACGCGCTCGCCGCAGGATGCAATGACTATGTGACTAAGCCTGTGGATTTCGATCAGCTTGAGGAAGTTTTGTGCCGTTTATTGAAGAAATCTCAAGCCAATGTTTGACATTGTCGAACAAACGAACGGGGTTCCGGGCTTGCCTCTCCTCTCGGCAACGAAAATAACGCGAATGCGATGCCAGCAGATGTCCGACAATCTTCTCGATTGTCGTTGACGCTGTCAGAAATCAAGCTTGACGGCTGGGGTTATGTCTCTCGACAATCGAGAAGATTGTCGGACATTTTAGCCACATGGGTGTCGGCCAAGTCGTTGCGCTTCGGGCACGAGAGAGAAGAACCCGCCTGATCTCGAACTCGCGTTAATTCCTCCTTTGGGCGTACCTCCTTCCGCGCATTTTCCCTCATCAAAGCAAACGTTTTCGCCGAGCACAGTCAAATACAAAAGTGGCACGTGACTTGTCTGTGTGCGCTCTCAAACAAAAGGCCCGGTATTTGAAGGGTCGGGTATTTGCGAGGTACAAGCGCGGCCTGAACGCTTTTGAAAAAGAGCGGCCCGGCATAATCGCTTTCATTAATTATCTTTTACATGACTCAGGCTGTGAGCGGCGATTAAGCTTTAGTTTTACCGCTCACGCGAGCATCAGAACATGTTGGTAAGCTCCGGCGTCTTTGTAGTGAAAAGCGTACGTGCCAAGCTTTTGGTGGTGCTTGCGCTTCTTTCCTTGCCTTTACTGATCGTCAGTTTAATCCAACTAAAATATTATCGGGAGAGCCTGAGCGAGCAGGAGGTGCGAGTCGCGCGCGCCAAACTAAACGCGACCACCGCTTTTCTCGAGACCTGGCTGAGGGATAATTCCCCACAGCTTTCAGATTCGCCGAACGAAGCTTTACAGCGCTTGCAAGAGCAGTTGCGCGATTATTTCCTGCTCGATCAAGAAGCCGCCGTCACTATTTACGACGATCAGGGCGCCATTGTGGCGGACAACGGCCGCCACAAAGCGGCGACGCTCTACCAGCCAAACTTTTCTCCTGACTTAGAACACCTTAATTGGAGCGACAATGTGACCCGCGCCACGGTGGCGCAAAAACTTGCCGTTTCCGGTTGGAGCGTCGCCATCGGCGTTCCCTCCGCGCGAATGATTTCGGCGACCGGCGGCGGGCAGTTGCTGATGGTCACAGCGACTTGGGCTTTCGCGCTGATCGCTTCAACGCTGTTGGCAATTTGGGCGGTCGGACGCTACACCAACCCCGTGCGTAGGCTGGCGGCTTCGGTGTCGACATTCGGAGAAGGTAACTTTCAAGAGCGAGCGGATGTTGAAACCGCCGATGAAGTGGGCATTCTGGCGCAAGGCTTCAATGTGATGGCCGGCCAATTAGAATCGCGTTTTGAAGAACTACAAACGCAGCGCGCGTTCATAGAGGAAGTGATTGACAGTTTGCCTCTTGGTTTAGCGGTGCTTGACGATCAGCTGAAGGTGCGCCGAGTCAACCCGACGTTCGCGCGTTTCGTCAGAAACGAGCCCTCATCGCTGCGCGGTCAACAGCTTTACGAAGCCGCCGGCGGGCTCTCCATTTTAGAAGACGTGATCGAAGAAGTGCAGCGCACGCGCAAGCCGTTCGTCGAGTATGGCTTGGCTCTGGAATTGGCTCCCCGACAAGGTGCGCATGAGGGGCAGGAAGAAAACGGCGACCGCAGCCACTTCTGGGATCTCACCTTGTGGCCCATCACTGCGCGAGAAGCGGGGCCCGGCGAATTGATTTTAATTCTCTCCGAAGTATCCAAGCGCGTGCGCGCGGAGCGGTTGGCGACCGCCGCGTTTGCCGCGGAACGGGCTCGCGCCGCCGAGCTTGAAAGCTTAATCAACCAGATGAATGAGGGCGTGGTGATCGTTGACCGGCAAGGGCGCTACCGCGTCAACCCGGCGGCGGCGGAAATCATCGGGCGCAAGCGCAGCGAATTTCGCGACGGCATCAACGCCTTGCTGCTCGACATCGCGTTCCGCAATCCCGAAGGCGAGAAGCTTTTGGTGGAGCATACGCCCATTTCCCGCGCCCTGGAGCAGGGCGAACACGTCTCCGGAGAGAAATTAAATATTTCGCGCTCGGACGGCGAAGCGCGCGTGCTTTCCGTGAGCGCGACGCCGCTGATCGGCGAGGGCGATCGGCGCGACGGAGCGGTCGCGCTCTTGCGCGACATCACCGATGAAGTGCGACAGCACAACGAATTGGTCGCGTCATACGATCGACTACGCGAGCACGACCGCCTGAAATCCGCTTTCGTCGCCACCGTCAGCCATGAGTTTCGCACACCGCTCAATGTGATCATCGGTATTTGCCAATTGCTGGCCCGTGATACGCAGTTGCCGCTCGCCTCCCTGCAAGCCGAAGCCATCGGGCGCATGGAGCGCAACGCGCGTTCGCTGCTTGAGCTGGTCAATGCGTTACTGGAATACTCGCGGCTCGAATCCGGTCGCGCCGCAGTTCAACTGGATCGCGTGGCCGTCAGCGAGGTGGTCGGATCAATCGTGCGGGAGCACCTGGCGGCGGCGCAAAGCAAAGGCATTATCCTCAGCGCGGAGATCGCGCCCGAAGTGGGATACGTCATCACTGACCGCCGTAAGCTCACGCAGGTGATTTCAAACCTGGTCAACAACGCCATCAAGTTCACTTCCGCCGGTGCGGTGACCATCCGAGCTGCCCTGGTTGATGAGAATCACTGGTCTCTTGAGGTCAGAGACACCGGCATCGGCATCACGCCCGAGGCTCTTAGTTTCGTCTTCGATGAATTCCGACAAGCCGACGACACGCTCGCGCGCGCTTACGGCGGCACCGGTCTCGGCTTGGCGATCACGCGGAAAACCGTGGAATTGCTGGAGGGCACGATTATCGTCGAGAGCCGTCCCAACGAAGGCAGCTGCTTTCACGTGACTTGGCCCTGCGTCGCCAAAGTTCGCACCGGAACCGGATCGCTCGTCAACAGCGGCCTCGGCCAGGTCGCCGCCCTTTTGCAGCGGCAGGCTGTGTGAAAAAGGATAGTGTGAGCGGCGGCTTCAGCAAGCGCTGATGAGAGGTGTGAAAAACTATTTGCTAAATTATAATGTGGGGTTAATTGATGTCACTCGCCGAGGAGAAGAAATGGACGGACACGTCGGACGGCTCGCGCCGCAATATTTTGATTGCGACGAGCGTGGTCGGCCTGTTGATTGTTGGAGGGCTCATTTTCTTTTTGATGCGCGCCACCGGGGGAGGCGACCCGAGCGCCGGGCAGCAGCGTCTTGAGGCAGCGCTCCGCCCCGGGAATCCAGAGTTTGATCAATTGCGCGAACGTATCGTGATTGATACGCCTGAAGCTACCGAAGGCACACGTCCCATCGGCGATGTGGTGATGGAGTTGACGACCGTCGTTCGCAACTTTACGGGTCGCACTATCAGCGGTTTGGAGTTGAAAGGCGCAGTTGTTGATCTTGACGGCCACTCCGTCAAAGAACGCATTGTGACCATCATCCCCGCGCGTCAGCCGGAACTCGACAATAACAAAACCATGCAAGCACGCATTGTTCTTGACAGCATCAGTAAAGACGCCGTGCGCGCCAACATCAAGATGGAAGTGGTCGCCGTGAAGTTTCGTTGACGCCGAGCATTCAACCTTCTTTCGGATTATCCGTTAGCGAAGGAGGGTAAAACTCTCGCCACAATGCATGTTTCTGTGTTTCTTAAAACAGAGCGAAAGGAACCGGCGGGTCGGTTTAAGTGGCGGAAGCGGTCGGCCGCTCGGCCGCGTCAAGCTTGCTAATTTCTTGTGTGTGGTCTATAGTCGCCGCCGTACTTTCCCCGATTACCGTAATTTGCACACATTCGCATCATCTTTTATAGTCGGCCGTAAACTTGTTAACAAATTTACGCAGCTCATCTCCCTGTTAGCATTGCTCCTGACAATTTCAGCGCTCGCTTGAGCGTTCGTCGCAATACATTTTCGCTCGCCAAGTTAACTCTTCGTTCCTCGGAACCAACATCAAGATGAGCCTGACGATGATGCTCTCGAGGTGAAATAGCTTCACACGACTCTTTCGAAAGAGAAGCGATTCCTTATGACTATTTTCAAAAAAGTTACCATTACTACCCTGGCCCTCTGCTTACTCGTGTTGGCCCAGAGCTTGATCACCACGTTTGTCACAGCCACGCCTGCCCCAGGATCAGTTCTGTTCGTGGTCGGTTCGGTGACGCTTAACCGTGGTGATACGGCCATCAAGAACCGTTTGGAGAGCAAAGGTTACGCGCTCATCATCAAAGCGGAGAGCGACTCCACCACCGCTGATGCCAATGGCAAGTCGCTGGTGGTGATTTCCTCAACGGTGACGTCGGGACAGGTCAACACCAAGTTCCGCGATGTGGCAGTGCCGGTGGTCACGTACGAGGCATTAATATTTGACGACATGGGCATGACCGGCCCGCACTCCGGCAACGACTTCGGCAGCACCGCGGGCCAGACGCAATCACTATCTCTGATGCGACGCACCCGCTCGCCGCCGGACTGAGCGGCACGGTCACAGTCGTCAACACCGCCAGCAGTTTCGGCCCTGGCGCAGATGCCGCGGCTGCGGCGCCACGCTGGCGAGCGATCCGGCCAGGTCGACCAGCTTTGGCTATGAACGCGGCGAGATGATGGCGAGCGTGATGGCGCCGGCCCGGCGCGTCGGCTTGTTTATACCGAGCTCGTCTGCGACTGCGCTCAACAACAACGGTTGGGCGCTCTTTGATGCGGCGATCAAGTGGGCCGTCGCCGCGCCGGGCGCGCCAACTCCCACCCCAACGCCAACTCCCAGACCGACGCCAACCCCGACCGGCGTTATGACCTTCGCCGCGATCGGAGACTTCGGCGTCAACGACGCCAATGAATTGAATGTCGCCAATATGGTCAAGAGTTGGAACCCGGCCTTCGTCATCACCTTGGGCGACAACAACTACAGCGACGGCGCCGCGTCAACGATTGATCAAAACATCGGCAAGTATTACCACGATTTTATCTCTCCCTACACCGGTAGCTACGGAGCGGGAGCGACCGCCAATCGTTTCTGGCCGTCGCTTGGCAACCACGACTGGAACCTGGGGAATTGCAACGGCCACTTGAACTACTTTGCGCTGCCGAACAACGAGCGCTACTACGATTTCGTGCGAGGGCCGGTTCATTTCTTCGCCCTTGATAGCGATGGCCATGAGCCCGACGGCACATCGAGCACATCGATCCAAGGCCGGTGGCTGCAAAGCAAACTCGCGGCGTCCAAGGCCCGGTGGAAAATTGTTTACTTCCATCACCCGCCGTATTCGTCTTCGTCCACTCACGGCTCGTCCACGTGGATGCGGTGGCCGTTCCAGCAGTGGGGCGCTTCCGCTGTGCTCTCCGGTCACGATCACACCTATGAGCGCTTAGACAAAGGCGGCTTTCCATATTTCGTTAACGGCCTCGGCGGTCGCAGCCGGTACGCGTTCGGTTCGCCGCTGCCGGAAAGCGTTGTGCGCTACAACAGCGCTCACGGCGCGCAGCACATCGAGGCCACGAACACTTACATCACTTTCACGTTTTACAATACGAGCGGATTACAGGTTGACAGTTTTACGCTGCGGCAATAAGCAAGCTCGCTCTAGTAGTCCATCACGCTCAAGATGATGAGTTGAGAGTTCAACCTTTTGGGTTGCCGATGCCGCAGGACAACAAGCTCAAGCTTGAACTCACAACCTCACATTCAGCCTGACGCACTACTAGGGAAGCGGCAAACATTCAATCTCGCCCCATCATCAATCGCAATTTCAACCCTCAACTAATTTTCGTAAGTGTTCAGTGTAAGGCTCTCTCGCCACGCCGCGGTCGGTAATAATGGCGGCGATCAGGTCGTGCGGAGTGACATCAAAAGCGGGATTGTGAACGGCGACGCCGTCGGGCGCAAGTT
>JBBJMB010000152.1:0-8657 GCA_037719755.1 Pyrinomonadaceae bacterium | reverse complement strand
CCTCTCTCTTTTGACTTGACTTGGCCATCTGTGAGCTCTTAGCGATCTCGCGCTCCGCTTTCGTTTTCGTCAGTTCCTGGCCAGTCTCGCGGCCGGACTCCCAGATCTGCGAAAGGAAATACTGGTTGCCGTAGCGGTTGAAGACGAGCTTGGCCTTTGCGGAGGATTCGCGTGAGTTGACCGGCAACAGGAAACCGATCGCGAGTTTGTGCTGGCCGTCGTCGCTTTTCATTACAACGGTCTTAGAGGCTGAATTGTCCAGCACACGCACGGTGTAATCGCCGGACGGCAAACTGGTTTTTCCGACCGTCGCATTAAATGGAATGTGAAACTTGAGTGTTTTCACGGATCGCGCGTGCGCCGCCGTTACGGCGCACGCGACCGTGAGGCTGATGATGACAAAAATTTTGGCGATCTGGTTTTTCATAAGACCTCCTTCGTGGTCTGCGATTGGGGGCTGACGGTCGAAGCAAACCGGCGGCGTCAAAAAATTCTTTCAGTGGACTTGGTCTCATAAACCAACCGCTTCGTCACTTCCCCACTTGCGCTCAAATCTCTTTCATTTGAGCTGCCCTCGCTTAATGCGACCTGCGTGCCATGAGCCGCAAGCCGCCCCAAAATGTTGGTGGCTGGCCGCGGTAAGTGATTGTCCGGCCGCGGCATAAGGATCTTCTGCCGCCCGGCGCGCCGTGGCTTGCGACGCCGGCAGCGCCGCTGCCGAAGCTATCCGATCGGATAGCTTCGTCTCCATTCGGATAGTGTTTCGCTAGGTCACCGATCAGCAAAATTATCGTCGGCCGGCATCTGAATTAACGTATGTCATCTGGAACTGATATGTGGCCAAACTGATGGAGGCGCTCATCTCATGCTGCCAAGACTGATCGCAATCGGCGGCCCTTTAAAGGGCAAGACCTTCCCACTCGACGCAAAAGAGATTTCAATTGGCCGCGATGCGACCAACCCGCTCGCCATTAACGATGGCTCCGCCTCGCGCCGTCACTGCTTGATCCGTTTGGAGGCCGGCCGCTACCAACTGACCGACCTCGACAGCCTGAACGGTACGTTTGTCAACGACGTGCCAACCAAAGAGCGCGTGCTGGAGGACGGCGACCGTCTGCGCGTAGGCAATTCACACTTCGTCTTCCTAGAGCGCGAAGGCGAAGGACAGCCCTCACTCTCCGCCATTTTGTTTGACGACGAAAACGCCCCAGCCAATCCCACAATCCAGCTGCGAATGGACGAAGCCTTCAGGCTGATCGCGCGCGACTTCCACGCGCTGATGAAGATCAGCCGGACGATCAACGCGGTCCGGGGCCTGAAAGCCCTCGCGCGGCAATTGCTGGAGCTGATTTTTGAGGTCGTGCCGGCCGAGCGCGGCGCCCTTCTGGTAGTCGAGGACGGGCAGGATGAGCCGACGTTGTCCTTCGTCTGGCACCGGCGTGAAGGTGACTCGCCAGGCGCGGTGCCCGTCAGCCGGACAATCGTTCGTCGGGTCGCCGACGAAGGCGTGGCGATGCTCACGAACGAGCTTTTGGAAGGGGGTGAATTCAGCAAGGTTAGAAGCGTGCAGACGGCTGGCGCGCGCTCGCTGCTCTGCGTGCCGCTCGTTTTGCACGAGCGAGTGATCGGCGTCATCTACCTCGCCTCAGGCGGCGGGCTCGATTGCTTCGAGGAAGATCACCTGCACCTCGTCACCGCAGTCGCCAATGTCTCGGCCGCAGCCCTGGAGAACGCGCGCCACATAGATTGGCTGGAGGACGAGAACCGGCGGCTGCAAGCCGAAACCAACATCGGGCACAACATGGTGGGCGAAGGCCCGCGCATGCGCGAGGTCTACCGGTTTATCGCGCGCGCGGCCCCAACCGATTCGACCGTGCTGATTAGCGGAGAGTCCGGCACCGGCAAGGAATTGGCCGCACGGGCCATTCATCAGAACAGCCGCCGCCGCGACCGGCCTTTCGTCGCAATCAACTGCGCGGCGCTCACCGAAACGCTGCTCGAGTCCGAGCTCTTCGGTCACGAGCGGGGCGCCTTCACGGGCGCGATCGCGCAGAAGCGGGGCAAGTTTGAAGTCGGCGAAGGCGGAACGATTTTCCTCGACGAGGTGGGCGAAATTGCGCCGAGCCTGCAAGCCAGGTTGCTCCGCGTGCTGCAGGAGCGCGAGTTCGAGCGCGTCGGCGGAACGCGTCAGATCAAAGCGAACATTCGGCTGATTGCAGCCACCAACCGCAATCTGGAAGAAGAGATGCGTACCGGCGCTTTCCGCCAAGACCTTTTCTACCGTCTCAACGTGCTCTCGCTGGCGATGCCGCCGCTCAGAGAGCGGCGCGAAGACATCCCTTTGCTCGCCAGCTACTTCATCGCGAAGCACAGCCAGCGGTGCAGCCGCACGCTTCGCGGCATCGCGCCTGAGGCGCGCGCGCTACTCATCAACTACGACTGGCCCGGCAACGTGCGCGAGATGGAAAACGCAATCGAGCGCGCGGTCGTCCTCGGCGCGAGCGACCTGATTCGCCCCGAAGACTTGCCCGAAACGCTTCACGAAGCCGGGCCCGCCACCAGCGCCGCGTCTTCCAGGTACCACGACCGCATCAAGGAGTTGAAGAAGGAGTTAATTGTGGAAGCCCTGCGTGAGGCCGGCGGCAGTTACACAGAGGCGGCCCGGCGGCTCGGCGTTCACCCCAACTACCTGCACCGTTTGGTCAAGAATTTACAACTGAGGGCAACAACCGCCGGCCCTGCGTAGCGCGAGGCTTCCAGCTGGTGTGTGCGCTGCAAAGTAGCGCGAGGCTTCTACTGAACTGCAAAGTAGCACAGGCTTCCAGCCTGTGCTACCTTTTACTGAACGCCGGCCGGGGGAAGTTCGCGTTGCTGTTGCCATTGACGCCGTCGCTCCACTCTTTGTTGTTGGAGCGCGGTGTATTGCGCGCGCTGCTCCGGCGTAAGGACGCCGAACATTTCCGACTGCATGCGCGCGTGGGCGACTTCGAGTTCAACTTGCGCGGCCGCGCGCGCCTGTGCCGCTTGGCGCACTTCCGCTTCGTTAAACGCGCCCGACGCGTCGCTGTGGTGCCGCGCGCCCCGCGCGGTTGCTCGCGCAAAGCGGCGGTGCTTTCTTTGTAGCGGGCGGCGATCTGCTTGAGCTGCTCACGCTGCGCGTCAGTGAGATTGAGCTGGCCGGCGAAGCGGGCGAGTCCGCCTCCTCCTCCGTGCCTCCCGCCGTGGCGCTTGCCCGGGCCTTCATTGTTTCCCCCCTGCTGCGCCAACCCGACAACGCTGACGGCGACGAGCGCAACCGCCAAAGCGAAACCCTTGATGATCTTCTTTGTGCTGACTGCTTGCATTACTTTTGATCCCTTTCGATAACGATTGATGTTTGACGTAACCGGCGCGCCGTCGGCCGCTCAAAGAGCACACGAGGGCGCTTTCGGTAACTGATTGCCCTCTTAGACGCTCACGGATGGGCCGCGGTCGTTTTTTTTCGCACGTTGAAAAGGTTAAATCTCTCTTTCGTTTAAGTGTCGGTTACTTAAACGAGAGACACGTGGAGAAAGAGCACAGAGGGCCGCGGAGAAGAGCTCTGTCGCGGAACGTAGCCTGATAGTCCTTCCATGTTTAATTTCCAAGTGTTCGGCTTGACGCCGCCCTCTATAAAAATCTGGCTTAACGGAGGGTTGAAGAATGGCAAGCCTTGCGACCCGCTCTATACACAAAACGCTTGACATCTAATACGATGTCTCACCGGCGCAGCTTACTCACGAGAATAAAAGGTGAGCCGAGGGCGCATCCGGTTCAAGCCGTTGTTAGGCGCGCTATGAGACGGGAACAAACGTAAAACTACAGCGACGCAATCACTTCTGCCGGCGTTTGCTTGCCTCTTGGCGTTCCCTTCAAATCATTGTCAAAACTCACAATCGTTAAATCATTTTTCTCAGCCGCTATATACTGATAAGCATCATCGAAATCAAGCCCGAACTTTCCCATCGCGTCAACTATGCTCTGCGTCTCTTCCGGCAAAACTGAAACCAGCGTTACCGCTCCATCAATGAACGTGTCTTTCGCAAAATCAAGTAAGAATGCTTCTTTTTTTAGCCGCGTCATAATCACGCAAATCGAATGGAAGGCGAAATCTGTGATGAACAACTCACTTGTATGGAACACGATTAAGAAACTCCGCCACCTCCGCAGCTTTTGCTTGAGCCAGCAAGCGCTCCAGCCAGATGTTTGTATCAACCAAATACATCAATCGCCTCGCCAAGCGAGAGCCATCTTCTGAAGCTCTAACGAGGTGTATTGATCGCGGTAATCGCTCAACGCCCCAGCCCAATGCTGTCGTAAGGAACTGGAGCCTTTCCTTCTTCGCTTGTTTAGTAAGAACTCTACAAAGTCCCTGACTTCTGCCTGAGATGCGGGCGGGAGCTCTTTAACCAGCTCTTCAATAGGTTTCAATTGTGAACTCATCTGACGCTCCATTGTGCAACAAGGTACATGCGGCATTCTACTGCGAACTCAATCCGTTTGCACGCCTCACCGTAAAGCAAGCGCCTCAAGCTCTTTATAGCTGTAAGCAGATGAAAAGCCCGACGTATCGACCAGCATTATTTTTCGTCCTCGTGATTGTCGGCGTAGGCTCTGGCTAAATCTAAATCAATCTGTTCATTATCGGCTGAATGCGGATGGCCGCTCCGCCATGTACCAAACATCTCTCGCAGTCCGCCCCCGCGTTTAGCCTGCGCGCCGTTTTCCGCCTGGCGTGAAATGTCATTGATAATCAGAGCCACAAGTTTCAGCCGTTCGCTTTCGGGTAAAGGAAGAATAGTCTGTTGATAAATCTCCTGAATTGTGTTCGGCATAACTTTTACCTCGCGCTGAATTTGAGCATGTTTGCAACCTTAACTCTCGATCAACACTAAACGGTCAAAGCGTCAGTCAGCAATCCTTCAGACACGACTATGTTGCGCCTTGACTGCCGACGAGCGGGGAAGCCGCCCTTGCGCTTATGTCACCCTCTTCTTTTAATTTGCCACTTGTCGCGCTGGCGGCGATTTCGCGTGTGGCTCGGGGCGATCCACTAGACTAAAGGGCGTGGCTGGTCGCCTCTTCAGCCTTCACGGTGCCGCTCTCGACACCGTAGAGGGCGGCGACGCGCTCGTCAATTTCACGTTCGACGACGGCGATGCGTTCGGTGAGCGCGAGCGTTTCGTCGCGGACTCTGGTGCAGAGTTGTGCCTCGCTGCCTTCTCCGCGTCACTCTGTGTCTTCTTCTCTGTGTCACTCTGCGTTGGGTAAGTCTCACCTAAACGCAGAAACACGGAGAAGAGAAAGAGAGGGCAACGAGAAAGACCAATCCGCGCGGGTAGCTATTCTTCGGTTTTTTCTCCGTTTATTGCGCTTGCCAGCGCGTGTTTGTCGAAGCCTATGTAAATGCGGGCGTTGGCCGACTGCGCCAGCACGCCCAAAGTTTCTAATTTGATCATAGGTTGTTGCGTCTGGAAATCGATTTGGTGAGTCGGCGGCCCCGTAGCCAAGTCGATGTGGAGAACGAATTTTCAGATGGGCATCCGAGTGGAACCACATTCGCATTGAGTGGTCACGGAACCTGAAGTCCATTCGCTCCTGACCTTGCCGGGGCCGCGACCCGATTATACCATTGGCCTTCCATTCGCCGTTCCCCGAAATGTCTCTCGTCACGCCCAGCGAATTCTGCTACTTTGCGCATGCGCTTTCTCTTGCTTGCTGCCGCGAGGTGTTTTCAGTATGTTCCAAAAGGTGCTTGTGCTGTCGGCCTCGGCCGGGGCCGGCCATATCCGCGCCGCCGAGGCCGTCGAGCGCGCCGTCAAAAATCTTCACGCCGCCGCAGAAGTGCGCCACATAGACACGCTCACCTACACCAATAAAATCTTTCGTCATCTTTACTCGAAAGCCTACATCGAGATGGTGAATAAGACGCCGGACGTGCTCGGTTGGCTCTACGATACGCTCGACAAGCCTTGGAAGAACGAGCGTCGCCGCCTCGCCCTCGACAAGCTCAACACGCGCCCGTTCGTGAGCATGCTCGAAAAGTATCAGCCGGACATTACCATCTGCACGCACTTTTTGCCGGCCGAAATCATTTCCTGGCTCAAAGCCAAAAACCGGATCTCAGCCGCCCAGGCCATCGTCGTCACAGACTTTGACATGCACGCGATGTGGCTCTGCCATCACTATGAGCAGTATTTCGTCGCGCTTGATGAAACGCGCGCCCACATGGAGCAGCTCGGCGTCGCGCCCGAGAAAATTACCGTCAGCGGCATTCCCATCGACCCGATCTTTGCCGAAGAAAAGAACCAGCGGTTGATGCGCGAGAAGCACAACTTGCGGCAAGAAACAACCACGATTTTAGTCTCCGCCGGCGGCTTCGGCGTGGGCGCCATCGAGCACTTGGTCGAATCGCTCGCGCAGCTCCGGCACGCGGCGCAAGTCATCGTGGTGGCCGGCCGCAATCAGGAATTAAGGGAGCGGCTCGACTTCGTGGTGGCCCGTGCGTTGCCCGGTTCGGCGGCCACCTTCAAGATCCTCGGCTACACCACGGAGATGGACGAATTCATGTCGGCCTCGGATATCTTGCTGGGCAAGCCCGGTGGCCTCACAACTTCCGAGGCGCTCGTCAAAGGCCTGGCGTTTGTGATCGTCAACCCGATTCCCGGTCAGGAGGAGCGCAATTCAGATCATCTGCTGGAGGAGGGCGTCGCGATCCGCTGCAATAACTTGCCGGCGCTCGCCTACAAAATCGACAAATTGCTTGACGATCCCGCACGACTCGGCCTGATGCGCGAGCGGGCTTTGGCGCTGGCCCGCCCGCACGCCGCGACCGACATCGTGAAAAAACTGTTGGAGCTTAAAGGTGTGTGAACCTCTGCGACTCTCTGTGTCTTTTCTCTGTGTTTCTCTGCGTTTAGGTAACTGATACTTAAACGCAGAGAATCACGAAAGACACAGAGAATCGCAAGATGATCAAAGCCATAGGAATGAGGCATCCTCATCCTTCCAAGTTACATGCCGAGCACGTTGATGAGTTCTTGCACGGACGCTGCGCTCTTTTGCAGGCGATGCGTTCTTCGGTGGTTAAATTGATTTCGATGATTTGCTCGAGGCCGCCGGCGCCGAGCTTGCAGGGCACGCCGACGTACAGATTTTGAATGCCGTACTCGCCTTCGAGATACGCGGCGCACGGCAAAATCTTCTTTGTGTCTTTGAGAATCGCCTCCGTCATCTCGACGGCCGCCGCCGACGGCGCGTAGTAGGCCGAGCCGGTTTTCAAAAGCGACACAATCTCCGCGCCGCCGTTGGCGGTGCGCTTCACGATGGCGTCAAGCTGGTCTTTCGGCAGCAGCTCTGTGACCGGAATGCCGGCGCACGTGGAGTAGCGCGGAAGCGGCACCATTGTGTCGCCGTGCCCGCCCAAAACAAAGGCGGTGACGTTTTCCACAGACACGCCGAGGGCTTCGGCCAAAAACGTGCGCATGCGGGCCGAGTCGAGCACGCCAGCCATGCCTATGACGCGCTGCTTGGGAAAGCCTGAGCGGCGAAAAGCGACCTGAGACATGGCGTCCAACGGATTGGAGACGACGATCAACACCGCGTCGGGCGAGCGCCGCACAACTTCGTCGACGACTTTGCTCACAATCTCACCGTTGGTTTTCAGCAAATCGTCGCGGCTCATGCCCGGCTTACGCGCCAAACCGGCGGTGATAATGACGACATCGGAATTCTTCGTTTCTTCATAGCCGTTGGTGCCGATTAGTTTGACATCATAGCCTTCGATGGGGCCGGCCTGCGCGAGATCGAGCGCCTTGCCCTGCGGGACGCCTTCGACGATGTCTACGAGCACGACATCGCCCAATTCTTTGCTCGCCAGCCAGTGCGCGGCCGTGGCTCCGACGTTGCCGGCGCCCACCACTGTGATCTTGTTTCGTCTCATCTTTTCTCCTTCGTGAACAGCTTTTCTTCGCCTACCGGATCGTGCCAAGATAGTCGCACCCGAAGAGGGCGCTGGCGGCGTCAGTGGCAGATTTTATTAGGGACGTAAAAGAAGCGCGAGTTTACAAGCGCCCTCCGCGGAGTGTCAAGCAAACCAAAATTTGACGCGAATTGCTTTGCGTGCTTTAACAGGATGCGCCGTTACCTTCTGTGGCTGGAGAGTTTGTTTCGCCCGCGCGAGGCTCGGTCGCCCTCAGCGGCGGACGCGGACGCGGGCGAACTCGACTTGGACGATCCGTATCCTGAGCCAATCGCGCTTGAGATTGAAGACGTTTTTGATTTACACACGTTGCGACCGCGCGACGTGCGCCGCGCGGTGGCAGCGTATCTGATTGAAGCCCATCGCGCCGGCTTTCGCTCTGTGAGAATCATTCACGGCAAAGGCATCGGCGTGCAGCGCCGCGCCGTGCGCGAGGTGCTCGCGGCGACGCCTTTCGTGCGCGAGGTGGTCGATCGACGCTCCGCCTCAAGCCGGCGGACTCGGCGCGACCATTGCGCATTTGCACGAAGATCTCACTTCTCAACGCCGCTCAGATGCAGCATACTAGCCAATGATTTTGGTTTCGCATAAGATGGCACGACTCAAATATGCGAATCAGTAGTTGAAATTTATGTTTGTTGAAAACAAGAGACTTACG
>JBBJMB010000013.1:0-25731 GCA_037719755.1 Pyrinomonadaceae bacterium | reverse complement strand
CGCGGGCGCTTGAACGTGCTCGCCAACGTGGTCGGGAATTTAACGGAAAGAATCTTTACCGCCTTCGAGGGCTCTGTGCATCCGAATTTTCCGGCCGACGAAGGCGACGTGAAGTATCACCAGGGCGCCGTGGGCGAGCGCATCATTGCCGACGGGCGCAAAGTCACGATCACGGTTTCGCCGAATCCGAGCCACCTTGAATTCGTTGACGCGGTGGTCGAGGGCATGGTGCGCGCCAAGCAGGATGTGATGCCGGCGCCGCGCGGAGAAACCATTGACCGCGCGATGCCGGTGCTGCTGCACGGCGACGCCGCGTTCGCCGGGCAGGGCATTGTGATGGAAACCTTGAACCTCGCCGACTTGAAAGGCTATCGCACCGGCGGCACGATTCATATCATCATCAACAACCAGATCGGCTTTACGACTTCGCCCGAAGCCAGCCGCTCGACGATTTACTCGACCGACGTGGCGCGCATGACGCAATTGCCGATTTTCCATGTCAACGGCGACGACCCGGAAGCCGCGTTCCGCGTGCTGCGCATCGCCCTTGAATATCGCCAAGAATTTAATAGAGATGTGGTGCTCGACGTGATCGGTTTCCGCCGCCTGGGCCACAACGAGGGGGACGAGCCGAGCTACACGCAGCCGCTGATGTACGCCCGCGTCAAAGCTCACCCCGGCGTGCGCGCGAAATACACCGAGCGTCTGGTGCGTGACGGCGTGCTGACGGAAGCGGACGTTGAGCAGATGACCAAGGACGTGTCGCGGGTTATGAAGCGACGCTCGCCAGAGCCAAAGAGATCGTCGCCGGCAAACGCCGAAACAGGAACACCGCCGCCGATCGTTGAGGAAGACGGCTCGCGCGTTTTTGAAACCGATCAGCGCCGATATGGTGCGCGAGGTCGGCCACAAAATCGCCGTGGTTCCGCGGGCTTCAGCGTCAACCCGAAGATGGTCACGCAGCTGCGCGGCGCGCAGATGGGCGACGGCGAAGTGCCTATGGACTGGGCTTTCGCGAAGCCGTGGCCTTCGGGTCGCTTGCGCTTGAAGGCACGCGCGTGCGCCTGAGCGGTCAAGATTCGGGGCGCGGCACATTTAGCCAGCGCCACGCGATTCTCTACGACACGCAAACCGGCCAGGCGTGGAAGCCGCTCGGCGATTTGATGACGGACGGGCACGGGCGCGCCTTCGTCGAAGTCTTCGACAGCTCTTTGTCGGAGCAGGGCGTGATGGGATTTGATTACGGCTATTCGATTGTCGCGCAGCAATCGCTGGTGATGTGGGAAGCGCAATTCGGCGACTTCGCCAACGGCGCGCAGGTCATCATAGACCAGTTCATTTCGCCGTCCGAAGACAAGTGGCAGCAACGCTCACGCTTGGTGCTTCTGCTGCCCCACGGCTACGAAGGGCAAGGGCCCGAGCACTCAAGCGCGCGCCTTGAGCGCTACCTCAATTGTGCGCCGAAAATAATTTGCAAGTCTGCTACCCGACGACGCCCGCGCAATATTTTCATTTGCTGCGCCGGCAGGTGGCAAGAGCAAGCCCGGCCGCTTGTGGTGATGACGCCGAAAAGTTTGCCAGATTGCCGGCGGCCGTCTCGGCTGTTGCTGATTTGACCGGCGGAGGCTTCCGCCCGGTGCTCGACGACGCACAGATCGACGATCCGAACGCGGTCGAGCGCGTGGTCCGCTGTAGCGGCAAAGTTTATTACGATCATGAGGCGCGGCGTAAATTGGGCGACCAGCAGCGCGTCGCGATCGTCGAGTGGAGCAGTTCTATCCGTTTCCGGAATCCGCTTTGCGCGCGAGCTTAGGGCGCTATCCGGGGGCGCGCGAATTAATCTGGACGCAGGAAGAGCCGCAGAACATGGGCGGCTGGTGGTACATCGAGTCGCGCTTGGAGCAACTGATGAAAAACTGCGAGCGGCCGCGCTACGTCGGCCGCACCGCATCGGCCAGTCCCGCCACGGGCTCCTACACAAGTCATCAATTGGAGCAAGCAAAGCTCATCCAGGAAGCGCTCCAGCTAGAAGAGCGCCCGCAAGTGGTCGCAACCGACAAAGTACCCAAGATGGGAACCGACGGATGACAAAATAGGCATCGGCGAGGATGACTTCAAACCGGGCGCGGCGAAATGCTTAGCGCCCGGTTTTTTCTTTGCGCACCTCAAGCGTTTGACGTCATCCCAGTCATAGTTGGTCTGAGACTGCAATCTTCTGCGTCTCTTTGCGTCTTCTCTTTGCGCTGCTTTGCGTTTAAGTCAGACTTACCTAAACGCAAAGAAGCGCAAAGAGAAGACGCAAAGAGACGCAGAGAAATGCACCTGGCACAAGACACATTCCTGACCAGTCCCTCAAGCCGCGCGTCGCGCGGGCCGATAACTCCCTAACCGCAGGGTGAAAAGCGCCCCCACGGTTGCCCTCCCCAAATTTACCTCCCCAAGCCACCACGAAACGTTCACCCGCAGGCTTATGCAGCGCAAGTTGATCCTCTCAATTGTCGTCTTGTTCATCACGAGTGTGACCGCCGCCGGCTCGGCTTCGGCGCAGGCGGCACACCTGGCGCCCGATTTGATTGCGGAAGAAGTGATCGCCGTTTTTGGAGGGAAAAGCTTCGACGAGATTTACGTTGCCCATGTTAATCGTAGACCGCAACCGCCCTTTCCAATTTTACGGCAACTCGCGATCAGCGACTGCCACGCCAAATTGCCAATCGTCGCAGACCCGGTCAGGAGTGTTTCCTTACGGCTGAGCATTGATCCGGTGCTCGCCCTCTTCCGCGCAGAGGATCGAGATTTGATCCTGTTTCGCGGCGCCGAACCGAACGCGTTCAATTTGCCCGGCATTGCCGTCGGGCTCTCAACGGGCCTGATCGACATGGCCGCCGGTGAGGATGATCTGATCGGCATCGCGGCGCACGAGTTGGCGCACGAATTGTTCGTTGACATCGAGCATGAAAAGAACTTCAAAGCTGATCTCTCGCGTCAGCGACAAGTGGAGCTCATGTGCGATGCGGTGGCGGTAGCGGTGATCATAAGACTCGGCAAAGATCCGGCCACTTATGCCGAAGTTATTACCAAAATCCTTAATTATTCACCTTCCACCCGCGCCACCAATAACGGTTTCAAGTCGCACCCCGCGCTCGCCTCGCGCCTGCGCGTCATCACCGCGCTCTCCGCACGCGCCCCAAGTCGCTCGCTAGAAGCACAGCGAAACAGCTTTTGATGAGAAACGACGGCATTTTTCTCGCGACTGCCTTAAAAAAGTGCAGTGCTTTGCCAGATTTGTCGTTTAATCGCACACTTGTGCGCTGTGCAATTCGTTCGCTATCAAATCGCAACCCCCAAAATGTTCATTCTTGTAGTAATCTCTTTACCTCAAGCATCAGCTACAATTGGTTTTCACGCTTGTCAACTCCTGATTGGGGAAGACAACCTGTAATTTCGGGGAGGTAATATGGCTACTCAGATTTGGAAACAAACGTTAAGGATTGGCGGAGGCTTAGCAAGCGCAGCCCTCTTATCCGGCGCCGTTGCCGTAGCGCAGCAGCAGCAACCGCAGCCAAGTTCGTCGACGCAACAGCCCGCTACAAGCGGACAGCAAGAGCAGAAGCCGTCGACGGAGATCAAGGATACGACGACGACGACGACTCAACAGCCCGGTCAAACGACACAGCCTGGTCAAACGACGACGACCACTACTACTACTGGTGATTCAACGCAATCGCCGGCGAGCTCACAGTCCACTACTACAGCATCATCATCAGCAATGGCTGGTGGCGATATCATCGAGACGGCACGTCAGGCCGGCAGCTTCACGACGCTCATCAGCCTCTTGGATACGGCCGGTCTTACTGAAACTCTCAAGGGGGCCGGTCCCTTCACCGTGTTTGCTCCCACTGATGAAGCTTTTGCGAAGCTTCCGGCAAGCGCGCTCGCCGATTTAGGCAAGCCGGAGAACAAGGATAAGTTGAAGGCCGTGCTGAGCTACCACGTCGTGCCCGGCAAAGTGATGGCCGCGGACGTGGCCAAGCTGGATGGCAAAACAGCCAAAACGGTGCAGGGCGGCGAACTGCCGATTAGCACCACAGGCGGCGTTAAGATCGGCAACGCGACGGTTTCTAAGGCCGATATCGCGGCTTCTAACGGCGTAATTCATGTGGTCGACACAGTGCTTATGCCCGGAGCCGGAACAGGCGCCAAAAAGCGTAACGTGCAGTAGCACGAAACCTCGTCACAAATAGCAAAGGGCGATGATCTTAATTGAAAAGATCATCGCCCTTTTGTCATTTAAAAATAATTAATCGAGCGTCCGCTTAGTTAGCCGCAGCGCCCAATGTTTTGAGGCTCACGTTGCCGGAAGCTGAAGACATGCGCAGCGATCGCGAGGCATTGCCGATGCGGCCGCGCGCGTTGCTGCCCGGTCCGTAACGCTGTTCCTTAACTTCAATCGGGAAATCCGTTTCAACTTTTCCGCTCACGGTTGACATCTCAACATCGGCCTCAAGATTGGACGGCATGCGCACGTGGACATCGCCGCTCGCGGTCGAGAATTTCATACTTTCAGAGCCCTCAAGACGCGCAATCTCGACTCGCACATCGCCGCTCGCGGTTTGTGCGCTGACTGCGCCCGAGACATTGAAAACTTCCACGTCGCCGCTCGCGCTTGACGCGTTAACCGAGCCGACGACATCTCTCACCTGCACGTCGCCGCTCGCGGTGCTCAGGTGCACGCGCCCCTGCACGGCGTTGACTTTAATGTCGCCGCTGGCGGTCGAGACTTTATCAATATTGATGCGCGTTTGCCGCGGAACCTGCACGTCAAAGCGAACGCTCGCGTTGCAATCGTTTGAGCAACGCTCCGGGTACTTGGCGCGCACATCGACATTGTTTCCGCTGCTCAAATCTTCGATTTCCACGCGATCGCGATCGCGGCCTTCTTTGTAGGCGTTAACGATGATGGCGCTTCCGTCGGAGCCGGTGATGGTGATGTTGCCCGAAGCGTTCTTCACGCTTAAAGTTCCGTCCGGGCCGACTTGATAAGACTTTTGAAAATCCTGCGCCTGAATTGACATCGCCGCCGCGAGGATCAACAAAGCGACACGTACTGCTTTCTTCATAACTGATGCCACTCCTTTGAATCAGAGAATGTTCTGCTATGAGGAACACCGGCGGCGGTGATTATGTGGCAGGGAAAATTCTCCCTCTCTGCGTCTCTCTGTGTCTTGTCTCTGTGTTTCTCTGTGTTTAGGTGAGAGTTACTTAAACACAGAGAACCACAGAGAAAAGACACAGAGAGACGCAGAGGAAGATGATCAGGGATTATTGGGGATCTCTTCAGGTAAGTCTGCGCCGTCGTCTTCGAGGATCTTCACTTCGGAGCCGTACTTTTGATAATTGCGGAAGCGAATCTCGTTGCGGCTCTGATATTCCCGTTCGCCCAGGCCGGAGGTCAGCACTATCTCGGCGCGCACCGGCAACAGATATTTTTGTTCGGCGATCATCACCCAGTCATAATCGATGCGGCTGCTGGCCGCCGTGACGGGAAAATCCGCCGGGATGTCGGTCGAGATGTTTTCGATACGCAGCACTCTGTAGTTTTCGCGGTCAAGCCAAAGTCGGCCGCGGTATCCGGTGACAACCGACTGAGCGCTGGCAGCGCTGCCAGCTTTGATCATTTGTTGCGAATTCTCTTTCTTCACTTCAAACTCGTAGACGATTGTCCGGCGCTCGCGCAAAAGATCCGTGTCGGTCATTTTAAACTTCGATTGCGACGACGCATCAAAAAGCGATTTCATCATTGAGACGTATTCGCCCGTTGAACTCGTCCCGCCGACCTGCTCGTATGAGTTGTTTTCACTCGATTGGGCCGCGGCGGGCAGACCATTGACAGCTAAAAGCTTGTACTGCTCGCCTGTGCCGCCGCGGTAGCTGACGGCGACGGTCAGTTGATCTGAGGAACGCCAGTTTTTTGTGCTGCCGCGCGCAAACGAGCGCTTGATGATCTGCTTGACCACGAAATCCGGCATTTCATCGGCGGCGGCCAGGGCGGATTCGCGCGCGCGCCGCAGCACTTCCTCTCCTTCCGCTTCGGGCGGAAGCGTTGACTCGGCCGGGTTCACGCGCCGGCGCTCGGCTTCTTCGAGCGTGCGGCGCAGATCGGCATCGCTGCCGCTCTTTGACGCCACTAGCGAGCGTATGCCGCCGGTCAGCGGAAAGCCTATGCCGCGCCGCCTGATCTCAGAAATCACATCTTCCTTTTTGGCGGAGCGCGCTGACAATTGATACACAAGTCGCACCAATTCCTGGCTCGTTAACGGCTTTTCAATTTGTCGCGCGAAAGCGGGAAGCTGAACAATGAGCGTGGTTAAAACGCACGCACGGAGAAAATGAACGCCGCTTTTGATCATGAATTATTTCCAGTGGGCTGCAAGCAAAAATACTCTATGGCGCGCTCAAGCACGGCGACGCATCGCTCCAATTCTCTGATTGGCACAAACTCGCCGGTGCGGTGCGCCGCGCGAATGTCGCCGGGGCCGAAGACCACCGCTTCGGCTCCGAGTTCGACCATCTGCGGGCTTCTGTGCCGAAAGCCACTGTGCCCGCTGTTTGGCCCGTCGCCGACTCCATCAGTTTAACGAGCGGCGAGCGAGGCGGCGTCTCCATTCCACCGTCGAGGCGCAGGATTTTAATCTCACATTCAAAGTCCGGGTCGGAAGTCTTGAGACGCGTCAATTCGGATTGGATGAGTTCGATGACGCGCTCGGTTCGCTGGCCCGGAATGGGTCGCCATTCCAGCGTGAAAAAACACTCGCCGGCCAAAATATTTTTTAGCGGTGCCGCCTCGAATGATGCCTATGTTGACGGTCGTATAAGGAGGATCAAAGGCCGGGTGCTGCTCGTTTTGCAATTCGTGCGCGACTCGCCGATGCGCTCAATCAAGCGCGCGGCACGGAAGATGGCCGATGCGCCGAGGTGGGTAAGCGCTGTGGCCCTCGTGCCCGCGCACCGTAATGTCCGCCAGGCAATAGCCTTTGCCGGCGCGGATCGGCCTGCAGGCAGGTCGGCTCGCCGACGATGCAGTAGCGTGCGGACAGTGCCCGCTCTTCCACCAATTTTTGGCTCCGATGCAGCCCACTTCTTCGTCGGCGGTGAGCACCAAGGCTAATGCTCGTGTGAGGTTGTCGAACCGCGTCCGCTCAAGGGCGCCGAACGCCGCCGCGATGAAGCCCTTGGTGTCGCAGGCGCCGCGGCCGTAGAGATTGCCGTCGCGCGCCGTGAGCGTCGTCGCCTCCGGCCACGCCGCGTCAAACGGAACCGTATCCGTGTGGCCGACAAAAGCCAGTTCGACATGCCCATCGCCGCCCCTCTCATCGGGCGATGCGATGGCGACCATGTTGATCTTCGTGATGCCGCGCGCATCCTCATACGGGTGCAGACGCACGTCCATGCCGATGCGCCGGGCGCGCGCCGCCGCGTAATTAATGATTTCCTCGTTCGAGCGCGCGGAGACGGAGTTGATGCCGACAAGCTCTGACAGCGTCTGCGTCACGGATGTATTTTCGATCATCGCTTTTAAGCATGGAACGCCGCCGCCGCCCCACATCTTACTGCTGCTGCGGCGCCTCTTTACCGCTCGACTTTTTCTTTTCGATCCACGCTTCGACTTGTCGCTCCAGCAGATCGAGCGGCAACGCGCCGGAGCCGAGTATCTGATCGTGAAACTCGCGCAAGTTGAAGCTTTCTTTGAGCTGATCTTTGGCGCGCGCGCGCAGCGATTTGATCTTCAGCTCCCCGATTTTATAGGCCAGCGCTTGGCCCGGCCAAGAGATGTAGCGGTCGATCTCATTGGTCACGTCAAGCTCGGATTTCGCGGCGTTTGCGAGAAAGAAGTCAATCGCCTTTTGCCGATCCCAATGCATTTGATGCATGCCTGTGTCGACCACCAAACGAACGGCGCGCCACATCTCGTAGGTCAATTGGCCGAACTTTGAGTAGGGATCGTCATAAAGTCCCACATCGTCGCCGAGTGATTCGGCGTACAGGCCCCAGCCTTCGATGAAAGCGGTGTAGCCGCCGAAGCGCCGAAACTTCGGAATCTCGCCCAATTCCTGAGCGATCGCTAGCTGCGTGTGATGGCCGGGCACGGCTTCATGCAGCGAAAGCGCCATCATTTCATATTTCGGGCGCGTTTCAGGTTTGAAAAGGTTGACGTAATAAAGCCCCGGCCGCGACCCGTCCGCGGCCGGCGAGTTGTAATAAGCGGTGGTCGTATCGGGCGCGATGTTGTCCGGAATCGGCACCACGCCGTAGGGCGTGCGCGGTAGAGTTTTAAAGACTTTGACCTTCTCGGTTTCATTGCGTTTGGCGAGGGCGCGGTAAGCGCCCAGCAACTCTGCGGGCGTGCGGTAGTAAAACTGCGCATCGGTGCGCAGGAATTTGAAGAACTCTTGCAGCGTGCCCTTAAAGCCGACGCTTTCCATAATCTTCTGCATTTCACCGCGAATGCGTTTGACCTCCGCGAGGCCGATTCCGTGAATCTCTTGCGGCGTCAATTGCGTGGTGGTGAAGTTCCGGGCGGCGAGCGCGTAGTATTCATCTCCGCGAGGCATCTGCCAAACGCCCACCCCGTCGTACGACGCCGGCAGATATTCGGCGGCAAAGTAATTCTTTAGTTTACGAAAAGCCGGAACGACGCCGGTTGAGATCGCCGCGCGCGCCGCCTGCGTCAAACGCTCGCGGTCGGCGGCGGCGACTGAGTTCGGATAACTCTTGAATGGCTTGAAGAAAGGACTCGCTTGGGCTTCGTCAACGATTTGTTTGTCGATCTGGGCGGCACGCGCTGAAGCACGATCTTCGGCAGCAGAACGCGCGCGCGCACGCCTTCGCGCATCAGCTCAATGGTTTGATCCATCAGCGCGGGCAGAGCGCCGAGACGCGCGATCCAGTCTTCGTAGTCTTTGACGGTTTGAAAGCGCACCAGATCCGTCAGTTCATCAAGAGTTTGTACTCCGCCGCGCTGATTAATTGGCAGCAGGCGCAAGCGATATTGGTACTCTTCGATTGTTTTTTCATATTCATGCAAAAACAAGTCGCGGTTCAATTGATCCGGCGGCGACAGTTGCGAGCGGTCTATGCTGCGCAGGCGTGCGACAAGCGCCAAGCGGTATTGGTGGCGCTCTTCAAAAGCGCTCGCGCTCAAGTTTTCCCAGCGGTCGTTCCAGCGGCGGTCGCCGAGCAGCGTGGCGCGCACCGGCTCCTGCTGCATCTCGTAATCCCACGCGCTCTCGAAAAGCGCGTGCAGCTGCTTGGCCGCGTCGTTTGTTTGTGTTTGGCGGGCGGGCGTTGAAAATGAATTGGCCATTAAAAAAACGACGAACAGTATTTTGCTGCTCAAACGCATGAAAACCTCTCGCAGACGAAGCTGTCAGTCAACTCAAATCTTAATTTCCCTCTGCGTTTCTCTGTGTCTTGTCTCTGTGTTTCTCTCTCGTTTAAGAGAGAGATACTTAAACGAGAGAGAAACACAGAGACAAGACACAGAGAAACGCAGAAGGGCGAAGACTGCAGGATACAACAAGCGCAATAGGGTGTGCACGTGGCCCCGAACCATCGCCGCACGTTGCTTGAGCATCTAACCGGGCAATGGAAACACAATTCGCCAAGTTGAAAACTTATGCGACTTTCGCGCGCCACTTTGGGGGAAAATTCATGCGCGAGAGAGCGCAGGAAATGAAAACTGATGTGGCGCCGGCTCCGCGCGTGCCGCCGGCGCCACAACTTTGGGACAACGAAAAGCTGACCGTCGCTTGGCTCGGCCACGCCACCCTGCTGATCAACTTCTACGGCACATGGCTCGTCACCGACCCGGCCTTGCGCTCGCGAGTCGGCGTCTCAATCGCAGGCCTCCTGACGCTTGGGCCACGCCGGCTGGTGCAACCGGCCCTTGCGATTCGCGAACTGCCGCGCCTCGATGCCGTGCTTCTTTCACACGCTCATATGGATCACACCGATATGGGCACGCTCGGCCGCCTGCCGCGCCGCACGCGCATGGTGGTGCAGCGCGGCAATCGCGACTTGGTGCGCCGTTTTCGGCAAGTGGACGAACTCTCCTGGGGCGAGTCAACGGAAGTGGGCGGCGTGCGCGTCGAATCGCTTGAGGTCAATCACTGGGCGCGCGCACCCTTACCGACCGCCACCGCGGCTACGGCGGATTCCTGCTGGAAAAGCGCGGCCGCACGATCGTCTTCGGAGGAGACACGGCTTATACGAAATCTTTCGCGACTCTGCGCCGACGCACGCCGCGCATCGACCTGGCCGTGATGCCGATCGGGGCCTACGACCCATACATTCACGTGCACGCCAGTCCCGAGCAGGCCTGGGCGATGAGCCGCGAGATGAACGCGACTTACATGCTGCCGATTCACCACGCGACTTTCCAATTGAGCCGCGAGCCGGTGCGCGAGCCAGTGACGCGCTTGTTGATGGCCGCCGGTGCTGAACGCTGGCGCGTTGCCGTCACCGAGATCGGGCAAACATGGGTTATGCCCGAAGATTAGACAGGCGATTAGAAGTAACGCGCACCTGTCCGACAATCTTCTCGATTGTCGCGCTCGTGCCCAGGCGGATCATCACAGGCGAGCGAAAATCGAGAAGATTATGGGACATTTTGGCGACATTGATGTTGGCAGAGCGGTCGCGTAAAGAGCACAAGAGCTGGCGAAGTTTTCCGGAAACTCCACCAGCTCTTGTGCTCATCGAGATATGGCTGTTGATGGCTGTTATTAACCACAACAGCCATTAACCTTTAATGAGTGTCTTGACTTACGGCCTGGCGGCGCCGCGCCGCTGCGAAAACGCTGGCCAGTCCCGTACCAAGCAGGATCATGGTCGCCGGCTCGGGCACGGCGGTCACGGTAAAAATCTCGCCGGCGAGCTGTTCGTCTAAAGTGACGACAAAAGCAAACCCTAGAAAGGCGAAATCCTGAAAGGCGAAGCGGTTGATGATAACGCTAAAGAGCGGAATCACACCTGTGTCTTCGCCCGGAGCAAGCGCATACCCGAGATCGCCGAATCCGGAGTTAGTGAAAAATACGTCGGTCGTCAGCTCAAATCCGAAAATGTCGCCCAGCATGCTGGCCGAAATTTCGCTCACAGTGATTGGCGCCGGCCCGGTGTTGAAGACAAAGCCGTAAACGTCAATTGTTGTTCCAATTGTTCCGACAACGTCAGGCGGAGTCAGAATGAGCAGCGGATCGGCCTGAGCCGAGAGGGCAGGCAAAAAGAGCAGGACGGCCAGCAAGGTTGCTTGCAGCAGTAAATTCTTAGTTCTCATTTTTCTTTATCTCCATTTCGCGATGCTTCATTGACTGCAAGCTGGCAAAACCTTGCTGGCACCAGTGCTGAAGCTCCCGCCAATGAAAGTTGTCGTATGTCTGCCGTTGATGTTCAGCACTTTGCGGGTGCCCGGTGCGCCCGCCGTGCCAGGAAAGCGCAACGTTCTGGTCGCACGGTCGCCGGGCCTGAGTGTGTCGTAGAGTTGGGGCAGCGTTGTGCTCAAAACTCCGCCCAGCTTAACATCTGTCAACTGAACGTTGTTTGCGAGGCTCGGGCCGACGTTAGTGAGCGTAATGTTAACGAGGTAGTCGCCGGTCGCACAATCGCGCGCAAGCGTCGAGGTCGCCCGGAAAAGCGGCGGAAAGATATTCAGGCCGTCGGGTATCGCGTCGCCGTCGGCGTCCACGAACCAACCGATGTCGCGAAACAGCGGAAGCGTCAAATCACCGGGCGGCCGAACCGCAAACGTCAAGTCGCTGCTCGCAAACGGCTCCATCAATTGATTGGGCGTGGCAATCGTATCCCAATGTGAAATGGAACTGCCAGGTTGCACCGGATTCGGCGCATAAATCAATGCCCGATTGGCTTGGTCAGCGCCGGCGCGCACACTGAGATCGAGTTTTATCGTAACATTGACCGTCGCGCCGCGCGCAATCGCGCCTTTAATTGTGTTGCCATCGGCGAGCGTCACGCTCACGGTGGGAATGGTGATCGACGGGTCAGCGCCGCCTAAAGCCGGCGGGCTGCCCGGAGCGTTATTGGCGACAATGACGCCGATCGCGCCCGCATTTTGAGCGTTCTTCACCTTCACCGTAAAGCCGCAAATGCCTCGATCCACAAGGGCAATGTTTCCGTTGACCGCGGAGGCGTTTACGAGAGGAGTGCAAGCATCGGTGCGGGACTCTAAACCGTTTTCCGGCACACCGTCATCCCCTATACCGTCGTCCCCCACAACCACCTTGCCAGTCAGGCCTGAGCTCGAAGGCGGAGGGCCGAAGGAGGCCGTTCCTATCAAGTAGGTGCCGTCAATACTGTTCGGTGAGTTAATGAAGAGAAACGGCGTTCCCGGAATGAGAACCTGCGGCACCGCCGCTCTGACATTTGCGCCGTCCCACACCAGGCGGCGGAAATTAATGGCCGAAGCTTGGCGTTCCGCGTTCGTCATTTCCGGCCAGCGCTTGTTGGTGGAATTATCCAGCAAGTACTTCATGTAGATGTCGTCGAGGCCGAAGAACTTTGTGCCGGTCGATGAATTGACGAGGCTCAAAAATCCCAAGCCGTGTGCGAATTCGTGAAGCAGCACGGCCACCAGATTGATCTGGTTGGCAGCTTCGTTCGGATTCAAGCCGTAGTACCAGCTTGAAGCTGCTAAACAGGTGGGCTGACCGATGTTTGAATTGAAGAAGGCGACGATATCGTCGGCGTTTGTTCCCGGAGGGCCGGGGAACAAGTCGAATCCTGCGCGTTTGTTGGCGAGGGCGGCCGAATAAAAAGTGTTGCCAAACTCCGTGCCGGGAAAGTCGCTAAACACAGTGATCGGGCCCGCCGCGCCGAGTGTGCCACTGGTAGGCGAGCAGGAGAGCGGTTCAAAAGTAGCCTGAACTCTGATCTCTACGCTGCTGTCGAGCGTGGCGGCCCACACATCGGCGGCGAACTGAAAAGCGATCAATCGCTGCTGGCCGACGGTAGTACCGGGGTTGCCTCCTACGGGCGCGGCCGGCGTCGGGTCGTTGAAGCCTTCGCCCGGAGCGTTAACGTTGATGACTCTAATGGTCGCGCCCGCGAAAGCGTTGGTTGTGCAAAGCAGAAGAACCGCCAGCATACTCAAGCGGACGACAAGTGAGGAATGTTTTCTCGGTATCGCCTTTGCGCCGTGCGCCTCTTCTTTAGTAGATTTCTGAAAGCTTTTCTTGGCTGGCGACGCTGGGCGCGCAGAAGGCTTCGTTTGCACGCCGAGAAACGCCGCGGCTTCCTCAGCACTACTGACGCAAGTTGTCGCGATTGTGCCATCGGGATTCGTATTGGCAACCGAGAAGTTAAGGAAACGTCCCTTCAAATCAACTGATTTCATGCCGTCAGGATGCCGCGTTAGCGTGAGACCTTTGGTCGAGCGGTTGTAAAGTTTCTGCATGCTTTGGGCTAAGGCTCTGGCTTCTTCGGGAGTAGGTTGTCTGAGCTTTCCGGTGCGCGGGTCCACCGCCACTTGCGCGCCGCCGATGTCCACTTTGACGTCTTCCTGGGCCTCACCGCTTTTGGCGTCTGTCGCTGCGCTACGGCCCGTCGCCGAACTGGTGTCAGCGGTTTGCGTGAGCACCATTGTGCTGCTGGCGCCGACAAGGAAGAGTGTTGAGGCGGCCAAAGTAATACCGATACCGACTTTTTTTCTTTTCATTACTTCAAACTCCTTGATGCTAATCGCTCGCGTGAGCAGAGATAGAGAGGTGTGTGCTGCTGGTGCATGAGTACGCGGATCACCCGGGTTCAATTTCGGTAGAAAAAACCACAACTCTGCTTGAGGGGAGAAGGCAAAGCCGAGGACCGAAGTTGGTCGGTGAAATACTATTCAAATGGCTGTGCAAGAGTGGCGAGTCGCACAGTAAACTATTTGCGATTTTTGTCAACAAAATGAACTTTCTCCGAATCAACGTTACCAACCCGCTAGGCACATTTCGTCTTAAATAATCGGGCGCCGAAGCATTGCCAAAAAAATCATTAAGCCGTAGGCCCAACCAGCCGATAAAGCAAAAGACGGTCGCTTGGGCCTTTGGCTCAAATAGGGGGCGGCCGTTAAAGAAAAAAGCCGGACACTTTTTTTTGTGTCCGGCTTTTCTCATGAAAACGCTTGATGAACCGGAGTGCTCGGCGCCCATCTCTACTTCGGCGAAGCTCTCACAATCGGAGCTTCTTTGGGATTGCCGCCACCGCCGCGTCGCCGTCGGTACCATGTGGCGGCGAGCGTTAAGAGCCCGGTCAATGCGAGAGCCAAAACCAGCGGAAAGATCTTTCCTGTTTGCATCGCCTTCAGACCGGAACTGCCGATCAAAACGAAAGGGAAAACGCCCATCACCGTACCCGGAATAGTGCCCAACAAGTAGCTTTTGAAACTAATTGAGGTGAGGCCGGCCACGTAGTTAACCAACCCGTAAGGAAAGATCGGCAGCAAGCGAATCGCGAAGATGTAAGAGACGCCGTTGCGGCGCACCTCTTCGTCCATTGACGGCCAGCGGCGATGGCCAAAGGTTTTACTAATCAGATCGTGCCCGATGGTGCGCGTAAAGAGAAAAGAGAGCGACGCCGCAAGCACGGCTCCGATGCTGGTCCACACCACACCCCAAACGGGCCCAAAAATCGCGCCGCCCGTTACGTTCAAAGCGGTGGAGGGAAGCAGCAGCGAAGTGGCGACAATGTAAACCGCAATATAGACGATCGGCGCCCAGACGCCGGCGCGCTCAATGAAAGCTTGAAGTTCGACTTGATCGACTAAGCCCAAAAGCCGCACCGCAAACGCCGTCGCGACAACGCACACCACGGTGAGCAGGAGAATGCCCTTTTTTAATGTCATAAAAAGATAAAACGTTTATCTGGCTTGATTTGATTACAGTTTGGCGAGGCCTTCTCCAAGTTTAGTGAATCAAGATCCCTCGTTCAAAGAAGAATCTAAAATGGGCTTTGTTTACAAGCATATTAGTTCAAACGAAGAGTAATTGCCAGAACAAGGCGAGTAACCCAAAATTCGCACCCTGGTAATATGAATTTCTCACCATCTTAACGCCCGGCGCATAAGGTATCGACAAACAACGAGTGATGTTGCGTCGGACAGCGAACACGAAAAGGTTCCAATCATTTTTGCGGGTCGTGCGACTTGGGGAGAGGTCGCACGACCCTTTTTTTCGCTTACTCCTTCAAGAAACATCGACCGAGCGCGGGCGATAACACAGATGAAAAGCCGAAGGATGCCGGATTTAGTCGCCCTCCTCTGCTTTTTAAACAGTAAGCATCAACGAGCCTGCGCTTTGGCAAGCGGCCTGCTGAGCCTGCGCTTTGGCAGGCGGCGGAATGTAGCCCCGCGCGTGGAGCGCGGGGTGCCACGCGCGTCAATCTGGCAAGCCTGCGCTCGGCAGCAGATGCGCTGTCCTCTGAGTAAACGCAATGTCTCACACGAATCTGCTTTACCACATTGTCTTTGCGACGAAGGAACGAGCGCTGTTAATTACAAACCTAATTCGTTCGAGACTACATGCATACCTCGGCGGAACGGTTCGCCATCTGAACGGCACCGCGCTGGAAATAAACGGAATCGTCGATCACGTTCACTTGCTCATCATCTTGCCGCCAACGATTTCCGTGTCGCATTTCATGAGCAAGTTAAAATCAAACTCTTCCACTTGGGCGAAAGCGCAAACGCACGGACGATTCGCATGGCACAGCCGCTACGGAGCTTTCACCGTTAGCGAATCGCAGAGCGAGCGAGTGCGAAACCATATTCGTCATCAAGAAGAGCATCACCGCAAGACGACGTTCAAAGACGAGTATCTGGATTTATTGCGCGCGCATCGCATCTTGTGAGACGACGCGCATCAATGAGTGACGCCTCTCTGCCGCCTGCCAGAGCGCAGGCTTGCCGAATTGACGCGCGCGGCACCCCGCGCTTCGCGCGCGGGGCTACATTCCGCCGCCTGCCAGAGCGCAGGCTTGTTAACTTGCTTCGTTGAAATTCGAGTGACGATCATTCGATACAACTTGCGAGTGACGAACATTTCAGACGACTTGACGGCGGGTCAGCGGGAACTTGTCATGACCTGCATGGATGTTGTCTCGCGCTATTGTGCTGATGACTGAAATTAACAACATCGGAGCGCGCATCGCCGGGCTTTCGCCCGACAACAATCAAACGGTGATGCAGCCGGCCAAACAATCAACGGGTGAGAACGTGCGGCACGCGCCGGCCGATGCGCTCCTCGCGTGGGGCGCGGGTTCCGTGGGGCAACCGGTGGGTCTGGCGGCGCCCATCATGCCCGGCCAAACACAGATCCTGACGGACGCGCTCGTCGGTCGCGAAGCCACGCAGTTGCGTGCGGCCGAGCAACTGCGCGACTTTGGCGGCGCTGCGGCGACGGAACAATTGCTCCGCTTAAACCTTCAGCCCTCGTGTGGCGGCGCCTTTCCGCCGCCGCCCGGTCATGAAGCGCTGCATTACTTACCTCCCGCTGTGCGGCGCGGCTTGATGATTTCCCTGCTGGCCAAGCGGCGCGTGCGCTTAAGACAGCTCGCACGCCTGCTTCGCGATCACGAGCCATCCGACCCGGAAGGCGACAATCGAAACGAGCCTTTTGAGGAACCAATCACCGCCGTTTCCCCGCTTCCCTCCGAAGAGCAACGCGACCGCGCGCGTCGCGAGCTTAAAAGCGTCGCCCGGATGCTTGATTTGTTGGATGAACTGCTGATGGTGCAGGAATACACGCTCAGCCAGATGGGAGCGCTTTTGGAAGGATGAAGGAGGCATGGGAAGGATGAAGGATGAAGGATGAAAGCTAAGGATGGGGGAACTTTTATTAATTTCTTCTATCTTTATTTTTCATCCTTCATCCTTCATCCTTCATCCTTCCCATGCCTCCTTCATCCTTCCAAAGGCAATGTGATATCTTTCTCGCGCGTTAAGCATCTCGAATCGGGGGAAGCGTGCGGATGGCGGATCGACGTGATTTCTTGAAAGCCGTGGCGGCGGGCTCAACTGTTTTAAGCCGCAGCGTACCGCAATGTTTGGGAGCCAATGAGCGCATACGCGTCGGCTTCGTTGGCATCGGCTTGATCGGCAAGCGCCACCTGCTGGACTTTATGGCCGAGCCGGATGTGGAAGTGGCGGCCGTGTGCGAGGTATACGAACCGCGTCTCGCGGAAGGCATCGCCACCGCCGGCGCGGCGGCGCCGCGCGCTTTAAAGATTTTCGCCGGATGCTTGAGCGCAAAGACATCGACGCCGTGGTGGTTTCGACTCCCGACCACTGGCACGCACTGATGACCATCATGGCGTGCGCCGCCGGCAAGGATGTCTACGTCGAAAAGCCGCTCACTCACGCGGCGCGCGAAGGCCAGTGGATGATCGACGCGGCCCGCCGCTATCAAAGAATCGTGCAAGTGGGCACGCAGCAGCGATCCGGCGTGCATTACCAAAAATGCGTCGAGTTGATTCGCGGCGGCCACATCGGCGAGGTGCGCAGCGCCCGCATCGCATCCTTTCGCAACATCATGCCGGGCTTTACGGCGAGCGTCGGCAGTGAGCGGCTCTCAGACGCCGATTGGCGTATGTGGCTGGGGCCGGCGCCTTACGTGCCCTTTGACGAGCGTCGGTGTTTGTATCACTTTCGTTGGTTTTGGGATTACTCGGGCGGTCAGACCACCAATCTGCTTTCGCATGATCTGGATATCATCGAGTGGGCGATGAACGCCGCGCCGCTTTCGGTGTCGGCCACGGGCGGGCGCTACTCGCTGAAGGGAATCGGCGAAACCCCTGATGTCTTCGAGGCGATTTTCGAGTATCCGGGATTCGTCACCAGTTGGTCGCAGCGCGAAATCTGCGCCGGCGGGCGCGGCGGCTTGGAGTTTTGCGGCACAAAGGGAATCTTGCGCATCAATCGCGCGGGTTACGAAGTGACGCCCGATCAAAATAATTCGCCTGAAAATCAAATTCCGCAGTTCACCTCAACGCGCCGCAGCGCGCCCGACGAAAAACCGCAGTTGCGCACAGAGGCGCTTAAAAGCGAAGGCTACGAACAGGTCAAGGATCAATTTCGGCCGCACGTGCGCAATTTTCTGGACTGCATCAAGTCGCGCCGGCAACCCATCTCAGACTTGGAGGGCGCCCACCGCACGGCCACCGCGTGCCACCTGGCCAACATCGCGATGCGCGTCAAGCGCACCGTGCGATGGGACGCCGAGAAACAAGAAATCGTGGGCGACGCGGAAGCCCCGCAACTGCTGACGAAGCAGTATCGCTCACCCTGGGATAAGGAACTCAAAGGGGCGCTCCCGCGCGCTTAATCTCGCCGATGAACACACAGCCATTACAGACGGGCGGCTCGGCCGGAAGCGAGTCACCCTCGCGGCGAAAGTTTCTCGGCTCCGTGTCCGCCGCGGTGATCGCCGCCGCGCAGTTCAGAGCGGAAGCCTTTGGCGTTGGCGGCAAAACCTTCGGTATCGCTTACACGTCGTTTCCCGTGAGAATGCGGCAAGCGGCGAGCGCGACGGCGAGCCGCGCTCCGGCCATACCTGCGGAAGCGTTCATCGACTTGTGTCATTCGTTCGGCGCCGCCGGCTGCCAGATGGACTTCGCGCAGCTCCGCTCCACCGAACCGGATTATCTTAAAAGCGTGCGCGCCGCGCTCGCGCGCCACGAAATGTTTTTGGAGCTTTCCGTCGGCGGCAAGGTGTTAGACGATCAGGAGGAGCTGGGGCGCGTCGCTTCCGCGGCGCGGCAACTCGGGGTTTCGCGTTTGCGCGTGGCTCTGCTCAGCGGGCGGCGTTACGAAAATTTCACGAACATGGCGAAGTGGAAAGACTTCGTCAATCACTGGAAGCACACGCTCAGGCAAGTGGAACCCGCGCTCAAGCGACATCAATTGCGGGTGGGCATAGAGAACCACAAAGATTGGTTGGCGGATGAATTGGCGGAAATGCTCGGACGCTTAAGCAGCCGCTACCTCGGGGCATGCGTTGATTTCGGAAATAATCTCGCTCTGCTCGAAGATTCGCTTGAAGTGGCGCGCAAGCTGGCACCTTATGTCGTCACCACACACCTCAAAGACATGGCGCTCGCACCTTATGATCGCGGATGCGAATTGTCGGAAGTGCCGCTGGGCGACGGGTTCCTGCCGTTAGCTCGCATCATCGAGATCTTGCGCGGGCGCCAGCCGGACGTGCCTTTCTGTCTTGAAATGATTACGCGCGATCCGCTGAAGATACCTTACCGTGATGACGCTTACTGGGTCACCTATGAGCGGCGCGATCGGCGGCGCGTGAGCAAATTCGAGACCTCACTGCTCAGTCAAGCGCAAGACTTGCCGCTCCCGAGGATCAGCCATCTCGCGGGCGATCGCATGCAGGCTGTCGAGGACGACAACATCCGCCGCAGCGCGCATTACGCGAGGCAAACGCTCAACCTGTAATACAAGGCTTCCTCTGCGATTCTCTCTTGTCTTATCTCCGTGTCTCTGTGTTTAGGTATGCCTTACTTAAACACAGAGAACCACGGAGAGAAGACAAGAGAGAATCGCAGAGAAGATGACATCAAGGTTATGTGAATGCAGACAACTCACGAGTCTCTCAAAAACGCGTTGGATCTTTTTCGCTTGGACGGCCGTTGCGCTTTGGTGACGGGCGGAGCGAAAGGTCTCGGGCGAGTGATCGCCGCGGCGCTTGCCGAGGCCGGCGCCGATGTGGCCATCGCCAGCCGGACGCTCGCCGATTGCCAGGCGGCGGCCGACGAGATCGCCCAAGCCACGGGGCGTCGCACGTATGCCGTCGCCGCCGACGTGACCGCGGCCGCCGAGGTCGAACGCATGGCGACGGAAGTTGAGCGCGCGCTCGGGCCCGTCGACATTCTGTTCAATAACGCGGGCATCAACATTCGCGGCGGAGTCAACGAGCTTTCCGAAGCCGACTGGGATGCGGTCATCACCACTAACCTGAAGGCGCCTTTTTTGTGCGCGCGCGCCGTTGGCCCCGGCATGTGCCAACGCGGTTGGGGCCGCGTCATCAATCTCGGCTCGATCTTGTCTGTGATCGGCATTCCGGGACGCGCGCCCTACGCTTCGTCCAAAGCCGGCATCCTGAACCTGACGCGCGTGCTGGCGCTCGAATGGGCGACCAAAGGCGTGACCGTGAACGCCATCTGCCCCGGCCCGTTTGCGACCGACATGAACAAGCAATTGCTTGACGACCCCGTCAAGTATCAAGCGTTCATCGACAAGATACCGATGAATCGCTGGGGCGAGCTGCACGAGATCACCGGCGCCGCGCTTTTTCTCGCATCTGAGGCGGCCTCCTACGTCACCGGCAGCGCGCTTTTCGTCGACGGCGGCTGGACAGCGCAATAATTAAGGATGAAGGCGGAAGGATGAAGGATGAAAGCTAAGGATAAAATATTAATAAAAAGTTCTTCCGGCCTTAATTTTCATCCTTCCGCCTTCCGCCTTCCGAACCGGCTTCGGTAATTCATGCACAGCGCTGACAGAATGCTGGCGGTGCAGTCGCCGATCATCCCTGTGGTCGGCGAGTTGATCAGAGCCCATCCGGGCACCATCTCGCTCGGGCAGGGCGTGGTTTACTACGGGCCGCCGCCCGAAGCGATTCAGCAAATCAATTTGTTCTTGAGCGATGCGCAGCTTCACAAGTACAGCTTTGTGGATGGTTTGCCGCCGCTCGTTGAAGCGATCAAAGCGAAGCTGCGCGTCGAGAACAATATCGATGTGGGGGCGGACCGGCGCGTCGTCGTCACGGCGGGCGGCAATATGGCGTTTATGAACGCCGTGCTCGCGATCACCGATCCCGGCGATGAGATCATTTTGCAAACGCCGTATTACTTTAACCAAGAGATGGCGATCACGATGGCGAGTTGCCGCGCGGTGCTGGTGCCGACTGATCGCAATTATCAATTGCAACTCGCTGCCATCCGTGGTGCGATCACAGCTCGGACCCGCGCCATCGTCACCATCTCGCCGAATAATCCCACGGGGGCCGTTTACGCGGAAAACTCGCTGCGTGCGGTAAACGATTTGTGCCGCGAGCATGGCATTTATCACATCAGCGATGAAGCTTACGAAAATTTCATTTACGGCCGCGTGCCGCACTTCTCTCCGGCGTCGCTCGCGGAAAGCCGCGCGCAGACCATCGCGCTTTACTCGCTCTCAAAGGCTTACGGCTTCGCAAGCTGGCGCATCGGCTACATGGTCATTCCGCAGCATCTGTACACGGCGATTTGTAAAATCCAGGACACCCTGCTCATTTGCCCGCCGGTCATCTCGCAATTCGCCGCCCTCGGCGCGCTTGGGGCGGGCGCGGCTTATTGTCGGGAGAAACTGCCGCAGCTCGCGGAAGTGCGGGCGATGGTGCTCGGCGAGCTCGGCCGATTGCGGTCGTTGTGCACAGTGCCGGAGGCGGACGGAGCTTTTTACCTTTTCTTGAAGATCGACACGAAAATGGAATCGATGCAGCTCGTCGAATTGTTAATCAAAGAGCACGGCGTGGCGGTGATGCCCGGAATCGGCTTCGGCATGAGCGACGCGGCAAACGGTTGTTACCTGCGCATCGCGTACGGCGCGCTGGAAAAGGCGACGGTCGTCGAGGGCATCGCCAGGTTTGTGAACGGACTGCGAAAAATTCTGGGAGCCTAAGCGAAGATGAAAATTCTGTGTTGCCAACCGAACATCGTGTGGGAAAACAAACCGGCCAATCATGCCAAAATTCAAGCGATGCTTGAAGGGCGCAGCCGCCCGCGAACACGCTCGTCGTTTTGCCGGAGATGTTTGCGACCGGCTTTAGCATGAACGTGGGCTCGATCTCCGATGACGCCGCGCGCGAGACGCAAAACTTTCTCGCGCGCATGGCCGCGGATTATCGCGTGTTCATGCTCGGCGGAGTGGTCACCAGCGGCGCGGACAATAAAGGGCGCAACGAATGCGTGGTGTATTCGCCGGCGGGCGAAGAAATCGCGCGCTACTGCAAATTGCATCCCTTCGCCCTCGGCGGCGAAGCCGAGCATTACGCGGCGGGCGCCCTCGTCCAGCCGTTTCGCCTGAACGAATTCACCATCGCACCTTTCATTTGCTACGATCTGCGCTTTCCGGAAATCTTCCGCACGGCCGTGCAGCGCGGCGCGAATCTCTTCACCGTGATCGCCAGCTGGCCCGAGGCGCGCGCCGATCATTGGATGAGCCTTCTCAAAGCGCGCGCCATCGAAAATCAAGCGTACGTCGTCGGCGTCAACCGCTGCGGCGCCGACCCGCAGCTTTCTTACAAAGGACAAAGCGTGATCTTCGATCCGCACGGCCGCGCGGTCATCGAAGCGGGAAGCGAAGAATGTAGCATCAGCGCCGACCTTGATTTGCCAGCGTTAATCGACTACCGGCAAAAACTTCCCTTTCTGCGAGACATTCACAAAAATTACCTGGATGTCCCCGAACCTCGGGTGAAATGATTTACCCTCTCTGCGATTCTCTGTGTCTTCTCTCTGTGCTTCTCTGTGTTGAGGTCAGTCTTACTGAAACCCAGAGAAGCACAGAGAGAAGACACAGAGAATCGCAGAGAGGCCCCGGACAATTGGAAAAAGTGATGCAAATCTTGCTCGGACAAATTTTGATGACAACGGAGACCCAGGCGTGAGCCGCAAGAAAACAGCCCTGTCAGCTCGGCCGGACGCCCTCGAAGCTTCTTTCGATGAAATCATCGCGCTGATTCGGCAGGCACGGCAACGCGCGTTGCAAGCCGTCAATACTGAGCTGATTGATCTTTATTGGCGCGTGGGCGAACACCTCAGCCGCCAGCTGGAAGCCGCCGTCTGGGGCGAAGGCGTGGTCGATCAACTGGCGCGCTTCATCGCCGCGCAGCATCCCGACCTGAAAGGCTTCACACGTCCCAATCTCTTCCGAATGCGCCAGTTTTATGAAGCTTATCGGCATCACGAAAAAGTCTCAGCACTGCTGAGACAATTGCCGTGGACACATAATTTGATGATTTTGTCGCGGTGCAAACGGGCGGAGGAGCGCGAGTTTTACCTGAACCTGTGTCTGCGCGAACGTTGGAGCAAGCGAGAACTGGAACGCCAACTGGCTGGAGCATTGTTTGAGCGAACGGTGCTATCGCCGCCAAAAGTGTCACCGCTGGCGACACAATTACACCCACAAGCCGAACAGTTTTTTAAGGACACCTACTTGCTCGATTTCCTTGTCTCGCCCGCGCTGATCGCTGAATATCAAGTTCGGCTGCCCGACAGGAAATCTCCTGATTGGCGTTAACGGGAATCATCGCCGAACGGTCGCGAGCCAATTCTTCGACCGCCTGTTCGTAGGCCTCAGATGAAAGCGCGGGATTGAGTTTTTCGAGAGCCGCGCGCAGGCGGCGCTTGAGAATTATCTCGCGCTCGCTCACGCGCCCCTCCGTGCCATCAGCGCTGAACTTTTCGCCGAAGAGGTTGGCGGTCTGCCAGCCGAGCGAGCCGAGCAACTCAATCGACGGCCGCTCGATGAGCGCGTCTTCGGTGTAATCAGTTGCTCGCATCTTTTTCGTCTGGAAATTGAGGATTGATTTCTTCGGGCGGCACAATGACCACACGCCCATCGCGCCAGATGGCGATTGAGCGCCCCATCCGCTTGTGTTCCTCCAGCGCCATGGCGATTGAGAATTTGACGCCTTTTGCAATCTTTCGCTGCAATTCTTCTTTTTCCGCTGTCGTCATCTTAACCCTATGATGCTCTGCCATACTTGCTGATCGTTGATAGTGGTCGGCAAGTTCGAGCCGCCCGCGGCAATTGGTAAGTACGATTGTGCCGAGTTATCAAAAGCTTGCCAAGTATCAGCGAGCGGTAAATAAAGCTCGACAAAGTTTCGCCGCCCCGCTTCATAGCGACGACGAATAACGGTTTCGGCTATGTCGTGTCCGCCGGAGGCGACGCGCCGGCGCACACGCTCGACGGCGAGTTCCACCGTTTGCAGCCAGAGGTAAATGACATGGACGCCATAGCCGCCACTTCGACACTGTCGGAGAAATGGCACGAAGGAACGCGAAGCCAACGTAGTTTCAAAAGCGAAATCTTGGTTCGACTTGGCCAGCGAATGAACACGCTCGATCATCAGGCGACCCGCTTGTAAGGCGACGCTCTGCGGTCTGAACGGCGAAAGTCCCGCCGCGATAGCGTCGGCGTTCACGTACTCGTTGCACGCTAGAAAATCCGGCAACAACTTAATCGCCGTCGTCGTTTTGCCCGCGCCATTCGCGCCCCCGATGACGTAAAGATTCGGCATGGCTTAAAAAGCGTCTTCGGTGTCATCATTGGTCGGCGAGTGTGTCGAAACCATAATTACTCACTCACAGGTTCGGGAAAGTGCGAAACCAATCGATGTTGACTACCGACGAAAGCGAACATCCCGCCCATCTCGCGCAAAAACTTTTCGATCTTGCCGACAATCTCGCGTTCAAGTTCGCGCTCGCTGAACTCTTCGCCCAAGTCGAGAAAGTCGAAAAGATACTCGTCTTTAATGGCGAGTTTCGCTTGCCCGCAATCCGGCAACGTCCGCGTATGCGCCGCCCGCGAAATACTCTTTCATCAACTCAGCGCTTCCGGCTTCGGTCTCTACCTCTTCGCCGCGATAGAGGCGGGCGATGTTGGCGAGAAACTCGATTTGCGCGTCGGTAAAGTCGCGCGCAATTCCTCGTTCTCTTCCTCAATCGCCGCCATCGCATCGTTGATGGCCCGCCCCAAGTTCTCGCCTTCGGGCAAACCCAGCAGGTGAGAGAAGCGGGCCGCCTCCGGCAGATAGATGACGCCTTGCGCCTGATATGCGGTCGCGCGGACGGTGCGCCGGTTGCCGCCGGTGTTTAAATTACGGCCCGCATCCGCGAACCGCCGCTCGGCGTAGCGCAGAAAGATGAGGCCGAGCACGGGGGCGGAGTATTCGCTGGGCCGCAATCCCGTGTTCGCCCACAGTTGATCGGCGGCGCTGAAAAGCCTTTTCTCAATCTCGTTGAGTTCGGTTGTCATCGTTGAGAGTTGATCGCTGAAAAAAATCGAGCGTCCTGATGCAGTTGCAGATTGAGAAATCGGCGAAGAAAAAGGGGCGCGAAAGAAAGGGCGCCCTACGGTTCGACAAAGCTATCACAGACAAAAAGGCCGGGCAATAATACTTTGCGAAGCGGCGCCGATTCATGACGAGTTGAGAGGAACCAGAAATCGTTTTCGCCGAAATGCCGGCGCTCTATTCATGAAGGTAAGAAACGGGGCAATAGAAACAGGAAGTAACTACTCAACGTCTTTCACCGCGTTAGCGGTCGCTTGAATTTAGCCGTGTCCTTGAGGGCACGGTTCGCACGGCAAGGAGTGTTCGTCGCTGACGCGACGCCTGAAGCATTCAAGCGTCGCTGACGCGACGCCGAGACGCGTTTGGTTTTCGACCGTGCCTTGAAAGGCACGGCTAAATTCAACTGCCGCTACGCGGCTGAGTAGTTACAACAGGAAATCGTATTGCGTTCGAGCTTTCTAGACTTCGAGGCACAGCCCGTTAATTCGCTTGTAATCAACAAACAACCTTTTGAGCAGGCTTGGGCCAATCAGATTACCTGGACACCAAATTTAATTCGTGATAATAGTTCCAGGATCAAACGCAACTGTTCAAGACCCCCTCTTATAAG